>NZ_JBNWCF010000010.1:0-244100 GCF_053522545.1 Rhizobium sp. 21-4511-3d
GCTATCAATCCCATCTGCAATCTCCCACGCATCCTTCAGATCCGGGGAGTGTGACATTCCAACTTTGCAGAAACAGGACATTCTAACTTTGTGGCTACAAGGATGTATCGCATAATCTATCTTATGGAACTTTATGTACGGCTCAAGGACGCGCTACACTTATAGGATATAAGCCCTAGCTCAAAAACGGCACCTGTCGACCTCTTCGAACCGAACCAGCGCTTCTTTCTTGCAGGCGGCTCCCAAAAACTCCTGAAGACATCAGGAGACCGACATGACGATCCCGCACCCTTACAGATACCCCGCCGCTGTCGATTTGCGCTGAGAGTTGGCTCTGACGCACTTTTGCTGATGTGCAGCCCCTACGACGCGCCTATCAACCGCGCCTGCAGCAGATCGAGTTTTGCTCTTCCGTACATCTGGCGCTTGATGAGCATCAAGCGTGTGATCTGACCTTCTGTTTGGCCGTTCGACCAAGGTGAGATAATTGCATTTCTGACGGCATCGAGGTCCTTTCCAATGCCCGCGGCAAACGATCCGACCAAGCTGCTCCTGGCAGCTTCCAGCCATTCGTCCAGCTTACGCGCAGTCTTCGAGCGGATCATGGACTGGAAGTCCCCGATGACCGTGCGGGCAACCACAAGGTCCGGGACGTTCACTTCGATCGCCGCGACGAGGATCGCTTCGGACTTTGCAAGGTCATCGCGCGCGGTGGTCATGAGCCGAGCGATGACACGTGCCGATGGCGTTCTGGCGAGCCCGCTCTGATTAGCCTTTTCCGCAAGACGACGGCGTTGAGCCCATTTCGATACGACGCCACTCTGTCCCGTAAAGCCCTTCGTCTTCAGTTCACGCCAGAGTGCCGAAGCGCGTTACGTGCCCCTTCTTCTCAGCGGTTGTGAGCCAAGGCAGCCAGCGATCCAGAGAGCTGGGCCGTGTTCGGAATACGTCGAGACGCTGCCCCCTTGAAACGCGAAAGAGCTTTCGGCTATGGGCGGTTTGCCGCACAATCTGCCGAATTGATGTTCCATTCTTCGACAGCTCACGAACCGCCTCGTTCGTTTCCTGGCGGCGTAGATACCCTTCATACTGCAGCTTTTCAGCGTATGTGAGAAGCTTGGGAGCAACAACATTGCTGCCGACCGCCTGCCTGATCTGTCGCATCGTCTTGCTGACTGTATCGAGGAAGGCTCGACTGGAATTTTCCATTAGATGCCAGCGATCAGCAACCTGCTCAGCATTGGGCAATGCGTTCGCTATGGCCTCGGCAACGGTATGCGCAACCCATTATTGAAACTAGCGTTAAATTCGAGCGGCCGTCCAAGCCTTGCCGTGCCAGGATCGCGTATCCTTCTGGTATCTCGTCCCTCCTGGGCTATCACCGGCGTTTTCCCCGTCCGGTCCAGAACCTCGATCGCCATTGCAATCCGTGGATCATCCAGCGGCCGCAGCTCGGCGGAATCCGCCCAATAAAGGTGGATCGATCATTCGCCTGTCTCGAAGGTGCCAGGCACCGTGACAGGAGCAAGCGCATCCTTGAGCGCGCTGTCGTCACCGTAACGTCCATTACGACGGACGGATTTCCGAAGTAGGGAGGCGCGACGGGTGACGCCCTGCCCCGACCACCCGCGCTATAGTGTTTCCCCAAGTCGTGCGCCGAACCCAAAAGCCCGGGCCGCCGGCCTCCGTTGAAGAAACCCTGTTGAGCTGAAAGCGGCTGCCTGAGCAGCCGCCAATAACAATCACTTACCAGCGGCTGCGTCTTCGATGACTTTCGCTACCTTCTCAGGGTGGGAGACCATTACGACATGGGACGCGCCCTTCACCACGACCGTCTCTTTGGAGTGAGCTCGTTCTGCCATCCAGCCCAGCGCCTCAGGTGGGATGTTCTTGTCCGCGTCACCATATACAAACCAGGAGGGGACCGTCTGCCAGCTTGCGACAGTCGAAGCCTCGCCGAGTGCCTTGTCGGCGATCGGTCGCTGGGTAGCAGCCATCAGTTTACCTTCACTTGCCGAGACATCAGCGGCAAACTGGTCGTGAAACTTATCCTGCTGGATGTAGAGATCTTTCGATCCATCATCCAGGGAAACGGGCTCTGCGAGTGTCGGTGCCAGCGTGCTACCGGGGAACTTCCCCGAAAGAGCGAGTGCTGTTTCGCCAACGTCAGGCGCAAATGCGGCGACGAAGACCAATGACTTCACGTTTGAGCTGCCCTTGGCTGCCTCGTTGATGACCGACCCACCGTATGAGTGGCCTACGAGAACCACGTTGGTCTTAAGGCCTGCCAGTACCTTGCGGACGTAATCGCCGTCGCCCTTCACGCTTCTCAACGGATTGGCGACTGCAACAACGGGATACCCGTCCTTCTCCAACCGAGTGATCACTCCATTCCAGCTAGAGGCGTCAGCAAACGCTCCGTGGACTAGCACCACCGTGGGCTTATCTGCAGCATGGGCACCAAACGCCAAGCCAACGGTCAATGCTGCTGCGGTGAAAACTTCTTTGAACATGGTCACTCTCCTATTTGATTGTGCACAATCTATTTACGCGCAATCGTTTGTTTTGCAAGTGTCGCATACGGCGATCACTCGGATTTGAACAGCTCGCGACTATCTGGCGCGCCCCGGGCATCGAGAACCCGACCTACTGCAACCGTTTCCCAAAACACAACGTACCCTCAGGGGGCATCCGCCGGTCTATCGCCATTATTGGCTCGACACTGGCCGTTACGGACCTCGCTGACCGCCTACTCGTACCCTGTCATCTCGAGATAACCTACGCCTGTGGTATAGCCTTCAAAAAAGATAGGGCCTTCCCAGTACGGCGTGGACGTAGCCATCCAAGATTGATCGTTCACCGGCTGAGTTTGAACATCAAGCGATTTCGACGGGACCTCAATCCGCCAGGACACCGGGACCTGCTTCCCATCGACCGTCGCGGTCCGCAGTGGGGTGAGACGAACTTGGTCTCCGGTCAGCGGCAATGTGCGCCCATCAGGAGAGATCCAGTTTGCCGAGATAAACCCGTTCTTGTCATCGCGGAGACGAAAAGCCATCAGCTTCTCGCCGCTCGCCAAGTGCAGCGAGAACCAATCCCACCCCGTCTGGTTCGAAGCCAGCGGTTGCGAGGACCACTCCCTGTCAAGCCACGCATTGCCACTCACTGTGATAGGCTTCCCCGACACCTCTATTGTTCCGGAGACTTCATAGAACGGCTGAGAATAGTAGTAGCTCGCCTGGCCGCTTGCCGACTTCACCGAGAACCCGTTGTCGCCCTGGAGCACAAGCGGACCGTTTGCCTTGAGGTTCAAAGCGTAATTAAAGTCTGGCCCAGCGGCTTTTAGTGAGAGGTTTGCCAAAGGATCGGAGCTGGAATTGTCGACGGCGGACATTGTCCATTCGTCTATCCAGGCGCGGAAGGGCGCAGCCTTGACCCCCGCTTGGCCCACGCCGCCACGGCCGAGCCGCTCCGCGACGTATTGGTGGTCGGGCGTCGTGACAGCGGCAAGTCCGATCCATATCTGAGGGTCAGCGAAGCCAGCCTTGCTTTCCGGGGCGAGTGCTGATCGGAAAAGTGTCCACTGCGCTCCGTATCGCTTGCCGTCCTGCCCCTTGAGATTGGCAGTGACGTACCACCATTCGATGCGATACTCCGGATGCGCCCCATGATCTCTCGGAAAAGATAGTTCATGGCCGCGCTCTGGAATAGCGAAGCCCTGGGCGTCCGATCCTAATCCAGCGAACCCTTGCCCTAGCGTTTCTCCCGCTGAACCCATCATGGCGGCGACCACCAAAATCAAAGCAGCTGCTCTACCGCTCATTGGCAAAAATCCTAAGCAGATCGGCCGGATTTATCGTCGCAAGGCGACGGACAGGAAGAAACACCGAAGCGAGCGCCGCAAGAAAGGCGATTGCACCAAGCAACAGCCAGTCCAGGGGGAATACGTACATCGGCAACCGCCATCCAAAGGCTTCAACATTCACAATTGCCAGCAACACCCACGCTAATACAAGACCGACGGGTATTGCCGCGATAAACGTAGCTAGCCACAGCGCCAACGTTCGGGCGACCTCATATAAAGCTGGATTACGCCGACGCACCCCATCGCCCAGACGGGCGCAAGTTGGGGAAGCCGGATTGCGGAAAGGGTCAGGAGACTGGAGAACATGGCGAAACCGGCTACGGCCAAGGTGAGGAAGTTTAGCGCATCAGTAACCTTGAATGTCTGGTCGAAAATCGCTCGCGATTGCCTCTTCAACGCGGCTTGATCTACGACAGCAGTCTCCGGGAGGCCGAAGTCCTCGATCAATTGTCGCTTCAGATCACCCGATTTATTAGGAGAAACACGCACGCCATATCGGAGCTTGGCGACCTGCGGGTAAGGAGCAGTCAAAGCGTCAATCCCGATGATGACCTGCCCGTTTGGGTTTCCATAGTCAGAGAAGACTCCGACGACTTTTGCATTCCAGCCGCCGGGCATGGCTAGTGCGTCACCTAATTTCGCCGCACCGCCCCGCCACATCTGCTCGTTGACGAGGGCACCCTCACCTTTTGCGATCGTGTCCCAGACGCCAACCTGTGATGCGATCAGCGGCCAATGCTCGTGGTAGGTCGGGTCGTCCGCGACCCCAAAGACCTGAATCTGCTCCCCTGCAACATCGCCCTCAGTGCTCCAGATTGGCAGGACGGAGGTCGAGTGCGAGGGAAGCCAAGCCCGCAACCTCGCCGCTTCGTCTTCATCCTTGGCGGTGACGTAAAGCTCGGCGGCGAGACGTTGATCGAGCCACCCGGTAAACGTCAGCCGGAAACTGGAAACCATGGTGCCAACGCCGATGTTAGCCGACAGCGCCAGCAAAAGTGCCATCAAAGCCAGCGACAACCCGGGAAGTTGAATACGCGTGTCAGCCCAGAACCATTCGGTCATGGCGCTGCGTGACAAACGCTGCATGCCGATCAATACGGCTGCTAAAACTGACGGAAGCATGAGTGCTGCGCCCAGCAACAGGCACCCTGACACCGCGAAACCAGCCACCAGGCCCGATGCGGTCAGCGCTAAAGCGCCAGCAAGTGACAGAAGTATCCCCCCAACCCCTGCTTGGATCATCAGTCCTCGCGCAGACGCCCGTGCCCAAGCTCGCGGTTGCGCCGCGGCGAGAATTGGGAGCTTCCAGACCCTGTAGAGGCTTTGAGCGGAAGAAATCGCCGCCCCAGCAAGCGCTATACCCAGTCCAGCAAGCCACCACTCCGGGCGGATCGAGAGCGACCCGGAGACATTGGCCCCGTAAAGTCCTCGAAGGGTGGCCGCGACACCCGGCATGAGAATCGACGCAATCACGTAGCCCAGTATGACCCCGATCACGCCAGATGCCAGAGCGAGCATCGAAAGCTCAACAACGAGCATCGCTGTCAGTTGACGGAGAGAGATCCCAAGGGATCTCGAAATGTGCCGCGTCGTTGCTCGAACGTAAGACCTGTTGCCGAGTAGACGATGAAAAGACCGACGACAAAGGACAAGAAACCAAAAGCGGTTAGGTTCAGATGGAAACTATCAGTCAATCGCGCGACATCCGGTTGCTCCGCCGGTCTGCGGACAACGAGCGCGGGTGAGAACTGGCCAAGGGAACTGGCAGCTAGACTTTGCTCCGGGGCAACAACGAGACGATCGATCCGACCGCGCTTGTCCAAGAGTCGATCTGCGACAGCGATGTCCACGAAGGCTGCGCCCTCCGGCACGTTCGCGTCAATCCGGACTTTCATATCCGTATTGCCACGGAGCTGTTCAGCTGTGGTGCTGGACACCAAAAGCTGCCCGCGCGGATCGAAGAAGCTCGTGAGCTCGCTTCCGCTCTCAATGGCGACCGTTTGGCTATCTCGGGGCATGGTCAAAGGGTCTATGCCGATTAACCGGATGCGGGCTGTCTCAAGGCGCACTATCCCTTCAATAACCGGCGAGACTTTGAGACCTGAGCGCCGAATCTTCCCATAGATCTCCGTGGAGATGCCGGTGCCGTCGTTAGCCACGATTTGCGCTAGCGCTCCCTGCTCTAAGACCGAAGCCGCCCGAGCATAACTTGCCCTTGCCTCGGTATTGATCGCTTGCACACCGGACCACAGTGCCGTTGCGAGCGCGATACCCATCACCAGCGTCAGGAGCTGCAAGGGTTTCCGACGCCAGTGGGACAGGAGGGCGCTGAAAGCTTGAACGCTCATTCGGCAATCTTCCCGCCTCGAAGGAGTACGGTACGATCCAGTCGAGCCGCTAAACGGGTCGAATGCGTGACAAGCAGCAGCGCCGATCCAGCGCTTCCCGCCAGATCAAGCATCAAATCAAGTACGGCGTCACCGGTTTGTTCGTCCAGATTGCCGGTCGGTTCATCGGCAAGGATAAGCCGAGGCTTGGCAGCGAGGGTTCGGCCTATCGCAACGCGCTGTTGTTGTCCTCCAGATAACTGTTCCGGGTATCGGGTAGTGTACTGCTCCAATCCCAGGGCCTCGATCAGCTTCCTTTCCCAGACGCTGTCGTGTCGCTTCGCCAGTTTCGCGTGGAAGGATATATTTGCAGCGACCGTCAAGGACGGAATGAGATTGAACTGCTGAAATACAAGGCCGACCTTGGTTCTTCGATATCGGGCCCGCTGGTCCTCGGAGAATGTGCTCAGATCGTCGCCGTCCATGACAACAGAGCCACTGTCTGCCCGATCGAGACCGCCTGCCAGATGAAGGAGCGTACTTTTGCCGCTTCCAGACTCTCCTGTAAGAGCGACGCTCTCACGGGCCGATACACTAAGGTTGATCCCTTTCAGGATCTCGATTGGCCCTTCAGTGGATGGGTATGATTTGCGAACGGCGTCAAGGGTGAGGATCATTGTTCGCTCTGGCCACTTTCGAGGAGAAGTCGATTTGACTGACCTATGCAGAAAGCGGCCTTTCCACAAGGCCGCAGCCGGTTGATTTCAAAGCGCTCGTCCTGTGGCGGTCCGAGGGCTCTGGTCTGGACGACCTGCAGCGAGGCTCACGCAGGAGGCGGCCATGCGCATGTCGCGGTACTCTCAAACATTTGCGAGCTCACAGGGTTCCACGGCCGGTGGTTCGATGCGCGTCCATAACCGGCCACTTGAAAGCAATGACTCGAATGCGCACATGAACAGAAAGAGAACTTCAATTGGGAGCCTTCTCATGTCAAACGGTGGGTCCATTTCGAAAACTGCTATCGACAACCTGGGGGCTATCGCGAGATTTCGCCGTCAGTACCGGTCAAATAGAGGTTGGCTCGTTGGCAACAAGCGGATCCCGTCAGGCGCCATCGCTGCACTCGAGCAGAAATCTCTCCTGAGGGAGGTTGCGTTCAACGGCGAACCGACTCTCATTTTGACTGAAGACGGGAAGCGGGTCCTTGCAGAACAATCGCGCCGATAGCGGAGTACGCGTTCGAGCAACTGACGATGGTGGGCTCGCGCATACACCCCAAACTTTCCATCGGCTTGAGCAATAGACCTACCCTGCACTGACCGATCCGAACCAGGCGCCGTCGTCACACTCTACTTCAAGCCTGAGATTGCGCTGCTAGATCGCGCTGCGATAGGAAACGGTAAGCTCGCCCCACTCGAATTAAGATTTCTTCTTGAGCGCGCTCGGTTTATGAGCTGCTTTTGCTCCGGTCTTCGAACTCTCGACGATGACCTGCGGGTCTGATCGGGACGCTTTTATCTGGTGACCTTTGATTTTTGTAGGGCTGGTCTGCTTCTTGACGACGGTCCCAGTCGTCTCACCCTGGCTGGTTTTCCAGACGACATGGTCGCCCTTCTTCAGGTCCTTGTTCATGACCTACTCCATTCAACGACGCGTTCGAATCTTCAGCGCTTCGACATTACTTGGCGGTGACACGCAGCGCCCCTAGATCGCCAAACGTCCGATGGAGCGTCGTGATCTTATCATCAGCTACGTCCGCTGAGACTTCGATCTCGCCACTAAGTGTAGCGTCTTCTCGTCCATCTTCATTTGCGGACGAAGCATCACCACCACTGGCCTCAACACCCGAGGAATTCTGACGACCGGCGGCTTGAACAAACACATCTGTCCGCTCGATACCGATCTTTTGCACCAGATGCTCGACCGCGAGGTCCGCTGCTTCGCGCGTTTCAAAGGTTGCGGTCACGGTTTTGTTTTTGCTTCCTGACATTTTCGTCCTCCTTCGATAGGAATAGAAGTATCATCTGAGAACTAAGTTCCCGCACGCCAAGCTTTCAGCAACCGCTAGGTGCTCGCGATAAAGCAGGATGAGCAAGCCGCCGAAATCAAAGCCGCTCCTTAAAGACGACGATGCGCCGATCAGATCACGGCCGCGCCGCAAACGTATTCCAGACCAGCCCGCCCTTCCGACTCGGTTCCAGAGAGTTGAACCTGCGCTGGCGCTGCTCAAACAGCGGGCCGCCTTCCAGTTTGAAGCTTGGGGAGCGTTCAAGGGAGCGATCAAATGCAAAGGTAGTGTGCGAACTTCTTGACCGACCACGTAATGGCCAAATCTGCGAGATCGATAGGCATAGTTATCCCTCCACCGCGATTGCGGCGCTGTAATTTGCGATCGTGTTAATGAATTACCGGGGTTCACGGCGACTATCGTTTCCAGTCCAATAAACCTGTCGTCCAGATCCAGGTGATGAAGCGCTATAAGAAGAGCGAGGCTAAGCCCGCGACGGGCTCGTCTCACGGAATACCATCAGCGCTTCCGCAACGGTTAGGCTTGAATGCTCATCCAGAGCCGCGAGCAATCGGATGCGATCCGACAATGCGGCTTCGTGCCGTGCGTAGCGCAAAAGATCCTTGGCGTTTTTCAACCGGACGTACGGGACAGCATCGCTTTCGATCAGCTCATATGCATGCCCTGCCTCGCGCACCCAGGGCGGTGGAGCGTCATCGCGAAGGCCATCAATTGCGAAGCTGACGTCGGCACGTTTGACGACGAAGTCTGGTTCGGTCAGAGGCAAAGATTGGCACGACCAGGCCGCGACGTCATCGTCGACGTCACGCAGGCAGCCAATATCGCGGGGGAGTTGATCCCGAAACAACACCGGGCCGACGCATCGTACGGTGCTCAATGGATAGTAAATTTGAATGGGATTATGCCGCGCAACAGTGCGCGAGGAAGAGATGCTCATCATGCGCCCGGCCAAGCAGGCCAATTATCGGACCGACTTGTTCCAATCCGATCTTTTCCCGACTTGCGACGTTATAAAGAAAAGGAGCGCAGATGGCCACACTGCGGTCGGAACAACTAGACCGATAGAACGATTTAGCTGGATCAACAGGAGAACGACATGACTGCGCATCGTGCTCAATGGAAAGGCCATCTCAAAGTTGGCGAGCTGACTTGCGCAGTAGGACTATACACGGCAGCGTCGACCTCGGAACGTATAAGTTTCCACATGCTCAATGGAAAGACGGGCAACCGCTTGAAGCGCGAGCTCATTGACAGCGAAACCGAAGAAGTCGTCGAACGTGACCAGCAGGTCAAAGGTTTCGAGACCGGGAACGGTGAGTACATTATGATCGACCCGGAGGAAGTTGCGGCAGTGATGCCGGAATCGGACAAGATGCTCGAAGCCGAGGCCTTCATTCCGTGCGGCGACGTCGATGATGTGTACTTCGACAGACCGTACTTCCTCGTCCCGGCGGATGAGGAAGCAAACGATGCTTTCACCAGCATTCGAGACGCACTAAGTAAGACCAATTCCACTGCGATCGCGAGGACGGTCTTGTTCCGACGCATGCGAACCGTGTTAATTCGGCCGCACGGAAGCGGGTTGATCGCCACTACCCTGAATTTTGACTATGAAGTCCGACCTTCTGAAGAAGCGTTTAAGGACGTTGCGAAGGTGAAGGTCGAAGGGGAGATGCTCGACTTGGCCAAACACATTATCGGAACCAAAATTGGCGATTTCGATCCCGGCAAGACTGACGACCGATATGAGACTGCGCTAGCCGCGCTCGTAAAGGCCAAGGCCGAGGGCAAATCGCTCCCGAAGCCTAAGCCGGTAAAGGTTTCGAAGCCCAACGATCTCCTGAAGGCCTTAAGAGAGAGCGCCGGCATGGGCAGCGGTTCCTCAGGGAAGCCGAAAGCAGCCAACGCAAATTCTGGCAAGAAGAAATCTTCAACCACTTCTTCTAAGTCCAAAACCACACATAGGAAGGCAAGCTGACAATGGCTCCGCGTCGTCCGTATTGGAGAGGCTACCTGAAACTGTCGCTCGTTACTTGCCCTGTCGCAATGGTGCCCGCGACGTCAGAAAGCGAGAAGGTTCGCTTCCATACCCTCAATGAAAGAACCGGCAATCGTGTTGTCTCCCAGTACATTGATAGCGTGACGGGCAAACCGGTCAAGGACGAAGACGAGGCCAAAGGATACGAGCGCGGCGAAGACGACTACGTCATTCTCACCGACGAGGACCTGGAATCCGTCGAGCTAGAGACCGTGCGCACCATCGATATCGAGAAATTCGTTTCGCGTGACAAGATCGAATGGATTTATCTCGATACCCCCTACTATCTCACCGCGAACGACAAGATCGGGGACGAAGCCTTTGCCGTTATTAGAGAAGCAATGAAAGCTCAGAATGTTGTCGGTGTCTCCCGTGTGGTTCTCGGCCGCCGCGAGCGCGCCGTTATACTGGAGGCACGTGGCGAGGGTATCGTTGTCTGGACGCTGCGGTATGGCGATGAAGTTCGGCCTGAGAACGAATATTTCACCGGTATCGACAAGAAATCGGACGCAGAGGGTGTCAACGCGCTCGAAAAGGTCATCAAGAAGCGTACCAAGAATTGGTCGCCAGAGATGGTGTCCGACCCAATCCAGGAAAGCTTGTTGAAGCTCATCGCCGAGAAGAAGAAGGCTAAGAAGCCATCGAAGAAAACAGCGGAAAAGAGCCGGGATGATGACAAAACAAAGTCCGACAACGTCGTCAACATAATGGATGCTCTGAAAAAGTCAGTCCAGAAGGAATTGAAGTCTCGCAAGGCTGGCTGACAAAGCCGTGGAGACCGCTCTCCGCAATCTGTTTCGAGCGCCGGGCAGCGTACGGTCCCCCAGTCAGGCGAGGTCCACCTTGGCCATTCACGGTATCGAAGCTACCGCACGCAGTCCCGTTTTTGCTCATCGTTTGTAGACCCGCTCACATCGGCGCACCTTGTTTTCTTCTCGTCCTCAGGCGTCGCATCCGGAGCTTTCTGGGCACCAGCGGCCGAGCCGAAACCGCTCGGGTTGGTGATGTCACCCTCAACAGACGATGAAGAGGAACTTGGGCCAGGAGTGGGACCAGCTTGGTCCGGGAGGCTTTCCGCCCCGGCCACACTGGCTGTCATAAGTGAAAGCGCTATCACCGCTGTGACTAAATTCAGCATTGTTTCAACTCCATCCTAGAGAGGGAAAACTTGGCCAGACCTTGGAGGTTCCCGAGGGCATTGGAAGCCAACGTTAGCGACGGAATGGTAAGCTGTTACGGGGAGCCCATTCACCGACGACACCTGCTCTGCCGTGTGAGTAATAGCAACGTTTTGCGCTTCGCGGTTACCCAGCGAATTCTACAAGTGGAAGCCATTGGGTGGCTGTGTCATTAACAATCATGCTGCCATCGTCGCCGATTCAACGCTTTCTGCGCCAGCGCGAGACCGAGCGCCTGACCGTTTCGCGCACCGTGCGCAAGGCCACCTTTCTCGTACATCAACGCTGAGCCGCTCGCCGTGCGCTTAATGAAGTGCGGAAGACGTAGGCGCGTTTGCTTTAGTGGAAACTAAGCCTACAAAATGTGTGAGAAGGTGTTCGGTGATTTCTGAACCGCTGGCACCTTGGTTGTAGAGCATAATGGCTCGATCACACAGAACGTTTGCTACCTCTTCTTCGAAAGGTACCGAGTAGAAGCTAAACCACTCGACAATCGCCTGAAGAAGCGGAGCTTCTGCATTCTCATTAACACTTTGCACAAGCCACCCCAATCGGTTTTCCTAAGGAACAGGTAGAGATCGCGGTCGGACAGGTTGGGTGCTCGCCTGGCGTTTCGTTGCCCGCAGCGAGAAACCGGAAAAACCGCTGCGTTCACCATCCCCGTCGCGTCCGGTTGACACAGCCGCGATCTCAGAAGATGAATGACCAGGCAGCGAAGACGTTCCGCTTTCATTTTATTTCGTACGAAAGCGCACGGTCTTCGAGGACATCTGGCCACAATACGTTCGACCTGCCGGTCGACCAATCTCACTCAGCGTCATTGAAGGATTTGCGGCGCTCCGTCTCCGGTCCCGCATGACACGGGTGACGGCGAGGGTCACCAGCATTGATATCCTTCGTCCTTCAACAATGGAGGCCACGAGTGGGTTGCTTGTAAACAAGGTAGCTATTGTCACGGGTGCATCGTCAGGTATCGGCCGCGCGGCCGCATTGCTGTTCAGCGCCGAGGGTGCGGCGGTTGTGCTTAATCGGAGAAAAACAGCAGCGCTCGGCCATGTGTTCGACAGCATTCGTGCTCTAGCAGGGACAGCTGATGCAGTTCCTGGCGACGTCGGCCTGCCGGAGACAACATGACAGGCTGGTAGCACTGGCGCATCAGTCCTTCGGACGGTTAGCCATCGCCTTCAACAACGCGGTTTTCATCGGCCCCCGAAAGCCGCTGGCCGAGGTCGACTTGACGGAATGGCACAATACCGTCTCGACAACGCTGACGTATGCTTTCCTTTGCTAGCCGTATCTAAATTCCGGCGATGCATCAGACTGGAGGCGGCAGCATCATCTTTAAATCGAGCGTTGTTGGCACGAGCGTCGGGCTCCCCGGTGCCACTGCCAAGGCGGCCTGATGGGTCTGGTGAAGGGTATCACGGCGGATTACTGCTGCCAGGGCGTTGGGGCGGCCCGGCTGCACGCGATCAAACGGATCTCACAACCCGAGGAAATCGCAAATGCCGCCCTCTTCCTTGCCATGTCGAGCTTTGTTATGGGTTCACCGCTTTACGCGAATGGTGGGAATTCCGCAGTCAAATGACAGTGGCCGCCGAAGGATAGCCGTACCGGCGGCGTTCCTCTACATCAGACGGCCCTGGCTAATCAGGGCCTTCCTGCATAAGCAGTGCGAATTCCTCGGCAATAGGGCTACATCCGACATCACCGAACGATCTTCAGCTCCATCCAGTCCGCTGTCATCCGTTCACACTGAATTCAAGTCGCGCCGAGAAGCCGAGATATCGATGCCGCAAAGGCACAGGTCGATGTCGTGCCAATCTTTGCCAGCCGGCAAAGTTACAAACGGATTTTTGTCTCGCCATACGAGGCCATCCCGACAAGCATAGCCAACTCGCGGGGCGTCTCGTAGATTGTTGCTCCATCCACAACCGAGTTACACCCATCAGACTTCTAGAAAGACTGT
The DNA here is from genome assembly GCF_053522545.1 of Rhizobium sp. 21-4511-3d. NCBI lineage: Bacteria > Pseudomonadati > Pseudomonadota > Alphaproteobacteria > Hyphomicrobiales > Rhizobiaceae > Rhizobium > Rhizobium sp. 21-4511-3d. Next base: position 13,407 of record NZ_JBNWCF010000010.1, read on the forward strand.
ACGATATGTCGGCTGACGGTTCGTGTCACGGCGGCTAAATTTCCAAGGGGCGGATGGGATGCCAACCACCAATAGGCTTCGATAATATCGGCGCGAACCTAAAATTCGTTCCGCCACAACCCACCGAACCGCTCTGAACCACCCTTTTTTCGCCCTTCGCCCGGGTGTAAATCTCTTCGGGAAGAAGGAGATGCGATGAGTGATGCAGTAGTGATTGTGCCAAGCAAGACAGCTGACGTGGGCAGGCTGCTCAAGCTTGCCAGGCAAGACACACGCATAGCCGTTGAGGGAGAAAGCCATCCTCCAGTGATCTCCGCTTTCGTCACTCGTGTACGCGAGACGCTAAACCGTCTCGTAATGCCTACGGCGGGGCTCGTCGTGCTCCTGGAAGGTACTAAGGACATTGTCTCGGGTACCGAGCACCGAATTTATCGAAGCGGCGACGCCTTCATTCTCAATGCCAACGAGCATGTCGATGTGGTCAATGAACCAGATCATAAATCCGGCTTTTATCGAGCCCTCTTCGTGCGCTTTGATCGCGCTCTGATCAAAGAGGCCGCACGCTTGTGGCCACAGTTCGTGAACCAGGAGCTACGATTACGGGAGCCTCTGCTGACAGACGACCTTTGCTCCGCACTTCTCCACGCGGCCGAAGCCCTGTCTTATCAAACGCGAGTTTCCCGCAGGGTCGCAGAGCACCGCTTGCTTGAGGTGCTGCTGATACTGGCTGAGCAGGGCGCGATTTCGCTGACGCCGAAATATGTGGATGGTTCAGTGGTGGAGGCTGTGCGTCTCCTCGTTCGCCACCGCCTGCACTTCCCGTGGACCACGGCAGCAGTCTCTTCGGAATTCTCGATGTCTGAGGCCACCCTTCGCCGCCGCCTCAGCGCGGAGGGCCATTCGCTTGAGCACCTTTTGCTAGATGAGCGTATGAAAGCTGCCTTCACCATCTTGAACGACCGTGACGCATCCGTTGCCGAGGCGCTAGCGGCGACTGGCTATCAATCTCGTTCGCACTTTTCGAAGCACTTTCAGCAGCGCTTTGGTGCGACACCGTCAGAGGTACGGTTACACAGGTCACAAACGCGGCTGCCTGACTGAATCCGGCCCAAAGCTGATCGGTTCGGGTCCAGATTTTCGCAGGCGCATCGGTATCCTCACCAATAGAAACAGTGAGGATAACCACTATGCACCACTACCTGCGAACAATGAGCGCTGCCTTCATTGCAGCGTTTGCCACAACGGCGGCTGGATCATCCGACATTATCGGCCTCAAGGTCACGATTCCTGGTCTTGGCAAGGCTGGACGTTTGCCCGACAAGGCCGCCTTTTGCGCGCCGTCTACTGTCTCTGGAAACAACATCAGCCCACCAGTTACCTGGTCCGCAGGACCGGGCGGCACGCGCTCCTACGTCCTACTGATGACGGACCCCGATGTGCCGAAGGACTTCAGCCAAATCAACAAGTCCGGCGTCGTGATCCACCGCAATGATCCCCGTGTGTCGGTTTTTCATTGGGTTCTCGTAGACATTCCCGCCGATCTGCGGTCGCTTGCAGAAGGGATTGAAAGCGCGGGCCTGGTTCCGCACGGCAAACCAGTTGGCGAAACAGCGCACGGACGCAGGGGCGCTAACGTCTATTCCAGCTTTCTCGCGTCAGACGCCGAAATGGCTGGGACGTACGGTGGTTATGATGGCCCTTGCCCGCCAGTGAATGATGAGCGCCCACATCGGTACGTACTGCAAGTGTTCGCACTGGACGTACCTTCTCTCGGCCTCGGTGGTGTGTTCGACGGCGAGACAGTCACGAAGGCCATGAGGGGGCATATACTTTCTACGGGCATTGCTACTGCCACTTACTCGCTCAACCCGAGCATCACCCGGCAACAACATGGCCAGTAACAAGACGATATCGAGGAACCTGGGATGATTAAGAACGACGCTGCAGCATCAACTCTGTTTTCTCGTGACGCCGAAGGGTGCGACAGCCTGCGCCGACGGTTGATCCCCTGTTTCGATAAGTTCTACGGGACCGCCCTGGAGTTAACCAAGAATGGCAGACCTGTGCCAAGTTGACGGTGTTCGACATAGGGGCCGGGGCCGGCCTCCTCTCTGCAAAGGTCCTACAAGTCGTTCCAGGTTCAAAAGATTTGCAGTGCTCGGCGGATCATCGGCCATGCCAGAGCAAGCTCGCATTCGTCTCGGGACAAGCGTGGATCTGGAGTTCCGACATGCGGAGATGGCGGACGCAGTGCTTGGGCATGCTCGCCCCTTACTAGCCTTTGGTGCGGAGGTGACATTGACCTCAACCTGCAACATCACGGGCATTCCCGTTGGCCGCAATTTCCAACGCTCGGCTTACGTCGAGATCGGTCTGGCTCGGACCTGTTGCGCGTTCGCAGGTGGAGACAGCACGGCGAGCAACAGGATCGTCCCGGCGCATTTGGCCTGTTTGACGACGGAACTCGCGCCTAATCCAGGCCTTCGTCCATGGAGTGGACTTCAACGGCCTCAAATCTTTGAGACCTTGTACCAAATCGTATCTCAGAGCCGTGACCAACGTTCCCGATACAAGTTCGCATTTTTCAGAAACAAGCCAGATACGCCGGTTCCCTACACCCCCTCCGCCAAGTGTCGTCACCACGACATAACCCAAGGAGAGGCATCATGACTGCTATCAGAACATTGTCCCGCCGAAACTCGACAACCGGCCGTGCTTTCGCATTTGCGCTGGGCTCGATCATGCTGCTGCCGGTGGTGGCCCTGCAGGATGCAAAGGCTGCCGAGCCAATCACTACGACGTCCGCCGACAAGACATCGGACGACAGTATTCGCCCTTTCAAGATCGATGTGCCACAGTCCCAGCTCGACGACATGCGCAAGCGTATCGCCGAGACCCGTTGGCCGGACAAGGAAACCGTCGGCGACATCTCCCAGGGCATCCAGCTCGCACGCGTTCAGGAACTGGTTCGGTACTGGGGCACCGATTATGATTGGCGGAAGGCTGAAAAGGAGCTGAACGACCTTCCGGAATTCATCACCACAATTGACGGCGTCGATATCCAGTTCATCCATGTTCGCTCGCGCCATCCGAACGCCCTTCCCCTGCTCCTGACGCACGGTTGGCCCGGCTCCCAATTCGAGTTTATCAAGGCCATCGGCCCGTTGACCGAGCCCACCGCGTTCGCCGGTCGGGCGGAAGATGCCTTCGATGTGGTGATTCCCTCGATCCCCGGCCACGGCTTCTCCGGAAAGCCAACGGAACTGGGCTGGGGTCCGGATCGTGTCGCCAGGGCCTGGGACGTCCTGATGAAGCGGCTCGGATACAAGAATTACGTCTCGCAGGGCGGCGACCATGGATCGGTTATTTCCGATGCTCTGGCACGCCAAGCCCCTGAAGGCCTTCGCGGCATTCACCTGAACATGCCCGCCACCGTTCCTGGCGAACTGATGAAGGGCATCAACGCAGGCGACCCCGCACCGGCCTCCCTCGCGCCCGACGAAAAGGAGGCTTACCAGTCCCTGAGCACTTTCTTTGGCAGGAACGCTGCATACGGCGCAATGATGGTCACCCGTCCGCAGACCATCGGATACTCGCTGTCTGACTCGCCGGCTGGTCTGGCGTCTTTCATCTATGAAAAATTCGCTCAGTGGAGCGATAGCGATGGGGTGCCGGAACGCGTGCTATCTCGCGACGACATGCTCAACGACATCACCCTCTATTGGCTCAACAACGTCGGCGCATCGTCGTCCCGCTTCTACTGGGAAAACAACAACAACAACTTCAGCTCCGAGACCCAGAAGACCAGGGACATCAAGGTGCCGGTTGCCATCACGGCCTTTCCCAAGGAAATTTACAAGGCACCGGAAAGTTGGAGCAAGCAGGCATACCCGACGCTGGTCTACTACAATCAGGCCGCCAAGGGTGGACATTTCGCCGCCTGGGAACAGCCGCAGCTGTTCGCCGAAGAACTACGGGCGGCATTCAAGTCGATGCGATAAAAGCGCGGGGCAGCTCCTCAGGCTGCCCCCTTTCGACGAGGCTTGGCGGGCAATCCAGGGACTGGTGAGCGGCTGTGCGATCATAGTCATCCTTGGTCGCCATCACCGACATACGCCGGCGCCGGCCACCTTCGGGCCGCTCGATAAGGACCTCCTGACGGTGCTTCGACATATCAATCGCTACCAGCACGGCGTTTGTGGGAGTAGAAAGATATTTGGTCATGGCTTGTCGCCTCCAAAGTGTTGCCTCGACAACTTCACTTTAGAGACCTGTTGACCGGCCATGACCACCGCCGGCGGCGCGCTCCGCTACACACGGCTACGCGCGCCGCCGGCTCTGTCAGAGCAAGATTCCCGATGTGCTACGGCACGGAATTCACCTCGAATGCGATCCTCGCCTGGTCGAAGGATCACAAAGTCGACTGGCATTACATCGTGCCGGGAAAGCCAATAGCAACGCATTCCATAAGCACCAGGTAATATTTAAGCAATTTCTGCGCGTTAGGCATTAGAACATTTTACGAATGCGTTTCAGGTCAGATAGGAATGGGTTCCCATTTTCCGTATTTTCATTGTGTTTTTTCAAAATGCTGCGGACATTTTGCATGACTTCCTACAGTCTTCTTTGCGCGGGAGGAGGTGTAATGCGTCGATTAAGGGTTTGTCCCGGCGGCCGTAACGGACAACTGTTCTACCGCAACGCGATCTGAACGTCGGCTTCCCGACAAGTAGGATCGGTGCCCTTGCTAGCCCACGAGCTTATGTACCGTGCCCACGGTCATGTCCCCGACCAAAGCCGCAATGACGTCCAGGCCGTATGGCTTAGGTATGAATACGGTGTCGCCGGGGAGTTCTTCAGATTGGAGCCGATGTCCGCCCGAAGCGACGATGACGGGTACGTTCATGTGGCTCGTCGAAATCATCCTTGCGAGATCGAGACCGCTCAGGCCGCCCGGCATGTCGACGTCCGTGATGACGGCGTCGATCTTCCGTTGTCCGAGGACGGCCACGGCTTCAAGGACGTTGGCAGCCTCGACCACATCGTAGCCCTCGTCGAGAAGGGTGTCGGCGAGCATCATCCGAATCAGGAATTCATCATCGACGATGAGAACCGTAGGTTGGTACATGGCAGTCTCCGCTCCGTGGTCACGAGAGGAACTCGCGTATCCACATTTAGATTGCCCCTCGAAGCGGAGTATTTGCCGACATGTTTAATAAAATGCGAACGGTTGGGGCGCCGTGAGCGAGGATTTCTGCTTCTTCAGAGTTGGCGGATTGCTGCTTGGCCTGAAGCCCGGGCGAGTCTGCTCACCTTGCAGCCGGTCGCGAACGTCAATCTGGCGGATGGCTGGTATCTCCGGTCTTTCGATGTGCGCGACCCGAATTAGAAATAAGCTCAACGTGGCTCGTGGATCGGACAGCGGTTGAACCCCTGCCGGAACTGGGCGGAATGTTCGTAAGGCGCCTTGCGCGCGCGATTGATGTTGCCGAGCGGCTGGTGGGCGGCCAAGCCCGTCCAGACGCTGAAGCGCATCCGCTCATCGACCTCATCGACTTTCTCGTCGCTCCAGCTATCCTGCGGCCCGGCGCTAACGATCGCGACCGTGACGAAGGGCGCATCCGTCTCGTCCCACTCGACGGTCGGGTCTTCGATCGGTTGATCTTCAATGTTGCGACAGAGCTGAACCTGAAATTCCCATTGCGCGCGAATATCTCGCATCTCCGCCTGGACCGTCTCGCGGATAGCATTTTCGCTCACGCTGGTATCGATCTCGCGGCCCATCAATTCCGTGAGGCCGACCGATACGGGCTTCAGCCGGAATTTAGCGACATAGTCGCCGTACCGAAACGGCGTAACGCTGAAATAGGTCTCGCCAAGCGGATCGACATTCGGAGCACCTCCGAGCGACTGCACGGCCGGGCTGGATATGCCGACCGCCTCAAGACCCTTATTGGCCGTCTGGAGAACGCTAGAGAGTACCTCCTTTGTCCCTTCCATCCGGTCTGTTATCTTGGCGAGCATCTTCAGATTGCCGAGGAATTTTTCCGCATTCGGCGCCTGGAAAACCGGACCGTTGACCATCACGAAGTCCTGGGTCGAGCCGGCCGGCCGCATCGGAAAGCCTCGGGCCTTCGACGCCGACGACTTTCATGGCGAGTCCGCGCGGAAGTGCAATCGCGTCGGGCAGAATGTCGCCGGCATTCGTCGACATCCGCATATAGACGTCGTAGTTGCCCGAACGCGAGAAAAGGCCCTGGGCGAGTTCGGCAGGTAGGTTGTCCCTGACAATCATCTTGGCTTTAAGGATTCCGTGTGCCTTTGCATGCACGGACCGGACGGCGTGGCCATAGTCCTCAGCAGTCCGTTTCAGAATGACGTCGAAGGCGTCATTAAGACCGGAGACCACTTCCTGCTCGTTAGGGTTGATCTGTTCGAGATCCGCTGAGTAGCGCACAGGGGTGGCTGTCGTCATCACTTTGCTCCTGGGGGAAATTGCGACTTATGTGACAGAACGCCAGCCGAGTGGTCTTCGTTCCGAACCACGTGATTGTCGCCTCCAAACGGCGAAACCTTCACGGGAGACCCGCTATTGCTGAAGACAAATTGGCCAACCTGGCAATCTGTCTTCGAAATGCAGCCGCGCCTTTCGAATTGCTCCCGCCCGAACTCCAACTGGTTCGATAGAGCTAGTCTAGATACCCAAGAGGGGCTGCAGCAAGCGCAGTAGCCTGCTCGAAAACTTCAGTGGTGCGTCGGTAACCGCCAGGCAAATGCAGTCTTGTCCATGCCCGGCTCGCGGAGTGTGCAACACATCGGGATCAGCCATTTCCACATCGCCACGTCTAAACGTCGCAAATTGGTCCGAGAAACTTCCAGCAAGCACAAGAGTGAGCTCGTCGCCACGATGCGTATGCTCCGGGACCGGCAGGCCTGCAGGGATACGAAGCAGACGCACGGTTGTACTTTTATCTTCGGTTGGGACGATCATCTGCGCGGCGCCGCCCGTTCCCAGCGTCTTCCATTTAAGCCCTCCAGCGCGATCGACATACGATCGAAGCGGTTGCGGTAGCAACCTGTCACCTGCCGGCCGGCGAAGTGTCACAACGTTGGGAAACTCTTCATTTTCGATACGGCTTTTTAGGCGTGACCAGCTCTCAGCAACCGCATCATCGTCCTCAATAGGCTCTTCATTGTCCAGAAAGTGTCCGCCTATCGCCTCATAGACCCCAACGCGGCCACGGCATGAGGGACAAAGCGCAAGGTGTGTCGCAACAGCAACACTCCAGCCTTCGGACAGCCTGCCGGCGGCATAGAGCATAAGCATCTCGTCTTCGAGATGATGTCGGATTATCGGCTCTGCTGTAGTGCCCATCTTAGTTTCTCGCATGCCATTCGAATTCTTGATTTCACTGTCCCTAGCGGGATACCTAGCAATGAAGAAATCGCGGAGTGCGGCATTTCCTCGAAATATGAAAGCCGCAGGACTTCAAGGTGCTCATCCTTTAGAGACCCAAGTGCTCTGGTCAACGCCTGCGCGTCCTGAGCATTAATAATCGCTCGATCGGCCGCAATCTCCTCTTGCGGGACGAAGGCAGGATCATTCTCGTCCAACTCAGGCATCCGGCGCCTAAGAGAGTCGATATAGAGGTTGCGAGCAATCCTAAAGACCCAAGTCGATACCTGACCCCGCGCGGGATCGTACTGTTCAGCTTTACGCCATACCGCAAGCATAACCTCCTGGGCGAGCTCGTCGGCAATCACGAAATCCTTGGCGAGCCGTCGCATATGCGATCGCAACCGAGGGTAAATATGCTTATAAAGCTCCTCAAATGCTGCAGGATCGCGCGTCTGCGCCACCGCCTCCAGCAGTCTTTTCAATCTCGTCTGATCGTTTTCAGGCTCCTGGCCTTCCATGCTCTGCTTCCTCACGTGCACGCGAGGCATACGCTTTAATGCCGTTCCTGCAAACATCGTTGTTTCTCACCGGCGCTTCCCACTTGCATGTACGTGCCCAGTCACGCCTGGATCAAAATTTTGTTCGCTGTAACTATGGTTGCTGCTTTTTGTGACCGATGATCGAGTTTGTCCGGCAAGCTGCCGCATGGAAGGGCGCGAATTGTCCACCCCGATTCGGCCTTTTTACCATGCGAGGTGTCGCGAGCTCGACCGGTTGTTGAACGGACCGGCTCCAAGAAAACTTCGGATGCAAGCCCGACCTTCCCAAGTTCGACCCGGGCGCCTTCAACGCCGAGCCAAGGTGCAACCAGGACGTCCGAGGGGCACGGCTAGTTTTTAGACATCCATCGCGCCGGTTGAATGTCTGTCAAGGAGCCCTGACCGGGGCAGTCACCACAACGCGCAGCCCTGGACCATTTGGCTCCTCGTCAATGCTCCCTTGAAGGCGATCAATGATCGCAGCAAGCATGCGGGTTCCAAAGCCACTCCTCCCCTTGGGTAACTTGCCCTTCCCGCGGTCGGCGACAATGAGACGCAACGAATTCCGGTGCTGTTCAAGTTTGATCAGCAACGGCCCCGCGTCGCCGCCGTAGGCATATTTTTGTGCATTGATGACAAGTTCCGTCAACACGAGGCCAATGTTGACTGCGCGATCGGTAGAGACCAGAATGGGTGACAAATCTACATCGAGGCTTTCTGACCATTTCCTGTCCATCGTTGTGGACATGTCAGATAAGAGATTCTCGAGATAGCGTGAGAGGTCGACGATTTCCAGGCTGCCGTCCTGGTAAAGCCGACGATGCACGAGAGCGACCGCATTCAAACGGTTCTGAGCCTCGTTCAAGCTGACGCGGACCTCGTCGTTAACGGTCGCACGGCCTTGCATGCCTAGAAATGCTGATACGAGTTGCAGCGAATTCTGTACTCGGTGATTGACTTCCTTCATGAGGAAGTCTTTTTGAACGAGGAGGCTTTCATTTTCCTTCAAAGTGGTTGTCAGCTCGCGATTGAGCTCGCGGAGGCGGTGGTTATTCCGATGCTCCAGCATAAGCTTGACAATGCGCGACGCAACGTCCTCTTCAGCGTGACTCCACGGCCTCGCCCTTCCCCGGACGCTCTCGGACCATTCCTCGAAGGACGCGCGCGGTGTCAGCGTTGCACCGGCTTCCAGTGGCACGTCCTTATGCGGGTTCCCGGCCCACTTTAGAACCTCCACGTGTTCGGCCCGAAACCACATGAGAATTGTCGGGACTTCCGTCGACATCGTCACCGCAAGAAGGCCGCTGGCGCGATCCCGGTATGCGATGGCCGCCTCGAAAAGGCGAGACAGACTTGCAGTTGCGATCGGCTGCGTGGCGGCCGGCACGCGCGCGTAGCTCGCGATCTCGCGCACGTCGATCGGATCCGGACAAGCTCCATAGGTAAAGAGCTCGGTTCCCTGGACCGCGGCAAATCCGTCGGCCGCGAGAAGACGGGCGATTTCCGCGCCACCGTCACTGAAGAAGTCTTCAAGTGATCGATCACTACCAAGAAGGGAGATCACTGTATCTTCCTGCGAGCGGCTTCGAATGCGCTCGCGATACTGGGCCGCCTCTTCCTTGGCGCGGATTTGCCTGGCCAGCGCGTTGGACAGCGCTTGTCCGCCCATCCTCACGGCCAACGGAATTTCGCGCGGTTCGTGATGATGGCAGGCAATCAGCCCCCAGAGAACCCCGTCCTTAATAATTGAGAAGGATGCAGAGGCAGCAACCCCCATGTTGCGCAGATACTGCAGATGGACTGGAGATACGCTTCGTAGCGTCGAATCGCTCAAATCGAGTTCGCGTAAGTCCGTTGTGATCGAGTGAATGGGCTGTGGTTCGTAAGAGACATCGGGAATAACCCTGACGCGGTTGCGAACATAAAGTGCCCTCGCTTGTCTGGGAATATCGGAAGCAGGGAAGTAATGGTTCATGAAACTCGATGAATCCTTGTCGATGCTTTCCCCGACAACCACGCCGGCATCATCGTCGACAAACTGGTAGACCATCACGCGTCCAAAACCAGTCATCTCCCGAAAGACTTGAGCGGCGGCCTTGCAGAGTTCCTCGAGTTTGCTGGTCTTCTCGAAGGCTGAGGAAGCGGCGTCCAGTTCGACCAGGAACGGCACTGCCTGTACGGTATCTCGTTCTGCTCGATCAAGTTCCACAACCAGATAGTTTCCAGACCGGTAAGCCACGGCATTGAGTGGCCCGCAAGGCGCCTCGATGCGACCGAGAACCGAAAGAGCGCCGGCGCGGAGCTTATGGGCGAGCCCCTCTAAATCTAAACCCAAAACCTCGGATAGAGATTTACCGAGCGCGGGAGACGCAAGAAACCTTTCGGGCCGTCCTGCTACGCCGATACACGTCATAGAGGCGTCGCACACCAGCATGAGGCCATGGGCTTGTATTGCCCCCGGGATGTGGATGGGCTCAAGATCGCATGCGCTGGTAAGCGCAGGATCGATGTTTTGGTTGAGCATGCACGCCTCCTGACGCATTAGGTACTGCCACGGCCGCGGCTGCTTTGCGGACTGGATATACCAAAGCTTCAGGAAATGGTCATTCAAAAAGGACATGGGGCATCACCCGTTCAGATCGTCGAAAAACGCCATCTGGGTGCGCCATCTAGATGATTGCCGATCCTGAGGCCGGACCGATCTGCGCATACCTTTCTCGGAATGTGGAGGGAGTGGGGTGGCGCAAGATAGCTTTTCCTTGTAGCCCTTCTTTTACCGGGACGCGCGACAAGCAAAATTCAAAAGCCTAAAGTGCCGAGATCAGTTCGATAAGGGAAGAAGACAATCAAGCGGGCAGGGGCGAACGTCAAGATGGACTGGCTGCGCTATCTGATCACCGGCTATGAGCCATCCGACGTGCCACAAGTCCAGATGATGGGTTTCATGCAATCGCTCCTGGTAGAGGAGATGCTCACCAGCCCGATGGTGAACACCATAGCCATCTCTGACGCCGGACTGGCAAAGCGCACACTTTATGAACTAGATCGTTCGAATTTCACACGCGAAACCTACGATCGTGCCGTCAATGTATGGATGCGGTCAATTTCGAAATCCAGGGCCTCATTCACAAAGCCTGGGGTCGGCTATGAGCGTATTGAACGGAACTGTCTACCATCGATAAGTATCCCTTATCGATGGTGATTGCTTTCGAGGCGCGCCTGCGAGCGCTGCAATTGCTCGGCTTTTTGCGTGTCGCAAATCGCTGAAGATCGCGCCGGCGCAGAGACGCGCCGGGCCGCCTCGACAGCCCCGGGGATCGAACATTGAAGCTGAATCAGCTATTCGCTACGCGCGGCCGCTTGGTGACGTTGGGCGCGGGCCAACTCGACGAACCGGCGTTTGACCTCGGCAAACAGCGCGGGAGGCAAAGGGCCGTGGTAGCCCGTGTTAGTGTTGAGCGGCCGGATATTCGGTCCTGGCCAAACAAACCGGTTGCTTTCGGTCAAGACGATCCAGGAGCGGTCGTCATCGAGGCCCAGGCGCTGTTTGGTTGCCAGCGGAATTTCGATTGCGTCCGCAGGGTTGGATGGTGGGGTATGGAAAATCGGAGTACCCGCACGGCCGGTCTGCCGTCGTCAACATGCGCAACCATCGCCAACACAAGCACCGGCCGATCCTTGTCGCCCTCTTCGCGACCTTCGAGAAACTGCCAATGCCAGAGGTACGAGTAGCGAAAGAGCCAGCCGACTTTTGGTTCAGTCGGCAGCATGCTTGCCCGTCAGGACCTCAGCATTGAGATGATCGAGCGCCTCATCCATCTCGGACGCTTCGATCGCAGCAAGGTCGTCGTCGCCAATGGCGGAGGTCAGTTCGACGCGCCGTTCGCGTTTCGTCAGCCGCAGGTAATCTTCGTAAGCGATCAGGACCGTTTTCGGGCGCCCGTTTTTGGTGATGATCACCGGGTCACGGACGGCGGCATCCTGATAGGCGCCGAAATTTTTCGAGACCGTGGCCGCCGTAACTGTAGAAGTCATGTGAGAACTGCCTTTTTACGGAATATACGGAATTTACGGAAGTTTTGTAATCCCGGGCGGTGGCGGTCCACGCAACTCGAGTTACCGGTTAGCCGGCACCCCCGTGGTCGCTCCAGTATTTATGTCACGTTTCGGACAGGGGAAAGATGAATGCCTATCCTATTTGATGTGAACGAGGCTACCGAGCGGTTTAACGAACTGATTGAACGCACGCTGCGTGGTGAGGTCTTCGTGATCTGCCGGGGCGGCATACCGATCGCGGAGCTGACCGCGATCCCGAAGGCCGCAGGAACCATGGATGACCTCCGGGCGCTCGCAGCGGAAGGGCGCGCCAGCGCGCCGCCCGGCGCCAGCTCAAACCACGACGAGTTCTACGACGAAAACGGAATGCCGAGATGAGTGCCGTCGATCGCCGAGCCAGCGAGCTCGATACGATCGCCGCGGTCCTGCCGATCGAGCGGCGCGACGAGCCCGCAGAGCTACTGACCGACCAGGACGTCGAAACCCTTCGTCATCTCGTCAACGAAGGCATGGGCGCCAATTCGCTGAGGGCTCTCACCTCGGATCTGTCCTATCTTCAAGCCTGGGCACTGGCCGCGACGGCAAGCCCCCTCTACTGGCCGGCGCCCGAGGCGCTTCTTCTCCCGTCGATCGCCATCGATCTCGGCCGGACTAAAACGAGCGACGGCAGCCGCGAGGAGACCATCTATCTGACCGGCGCACCTGTCGATGCGAAGACGAGGCTGCTCCAGAGAGTGTCATGATCAACGTACTGACCGGCCTGAGCGAGGCGAACAGCAACGTTACCAATCACGCCTACCCGGCCGAATATCAACCGGACTATCCGCATGTCGGGCGCCTCTGGGTTTCGGCAACCGCAGATAGGCACGACAATTCCTTAAACGGTCGTTGTATACGATCAGGATATAACGATCCCGATCACCGACCCTCGTATCAGCCGGCGCGAGGAGGTGATGAACTACCTCGGTCGGACATTGAAGCAGACCGGCACATTTGAATTTCAAAATGGGTATCTCTCATGCGCCAAAAAGCAACCTGCTAATGATGGCTTGACTGAGGCACTCTCCAGCATCGAAGTCAGAGCGGTTGCACAGTAAGACCAGATTTCGCGTTCGTTCTATGCCCGGTTTGCGGCGGGGTCAGCGACCGCTTTTTGGATCGCAGTGCCTCTGACCTCGCGGACCGACTGGCAAAGTCTTCAAAGTGACGGTGTTTGCGACCGGTTAATCTGGCTCGGTTCGAAGCGAGTCGACTGTCGCGCGCGTAAGGCCAGCATGGCGTCGGAATAATACAGTCAGGCCGACGCGCGCTCGATTTCTGCTATCACCGGGCTTCGATTTCTCTTGTTGGCGCGAAAGACTGCTTCAGTAATCAGCGACAGAGGAAGACCAATGAAAAAAGGAATGAAGAAATAGATCGCGCGGAAGGCGACAAGTGATCCAATTGAGGCCTGGTCTCCCATTACATGGGTGACTGTGGCCTCCAGGACGCCGAGGCCGCCTGGAGCGTGCGTGGCGAGAATAGCGATATTAGCCAAGGTGAAGGCGGTCGCGGCCTTGAGATAGCTGACATCGCCGCCCACTGCCATCACTTCGCGCAAACATGCGGAGACCAGTGCAAAGTTGACTGTCCCGACGATCACTTGGAGGGCGGCAATCCGTAGCGTCGGCATCTGGAATGTCCATGAGCGGATGTGCAGCGGGGTCCTTAGAAAGGAAGCAAGCAGGAGATATGCCGCCACCGCGACTATACTTGCAATGCCAATCGATCTCACCGCTGCTTCACTGAGACCGAGCACCGCACTGGCGTCTGCAGGGTTCAATGTCAAAACGATGCCGGATAGCATTGCCATGCCGACACCGACTGTAACGCCCGACAGGAGAACGATTTTGGCGACATCCTCGGTGCTCAATCCCCAACGCGCGTAGTACCGGTATCGCAGTGCGCCGCTGCTAAGCCCCGAAAAGCCGACGCTTTGGCCAATCGACAGCGCGATGAAGGATGCCAAGCCGATCTTCGGGTAAGGAAGGTCGCTGTGAACATGACGGACGCCTGCCCAGTCGAAACCGGTCAGGCAAATATATGAACCGAAGGCAAAGAGCATCGCCAGGGCGAGGTTCTGAGCAGGAATCTCTCGAACGGAACCGATGACCTCCCGCAACGAGTATTCGCTGAATGTCTCGTATAGAAGGTACGCGGCGGCGCTGATACCAACTATGATCAGCATGTACGTCAATATCTGCCTGCCCGTCATCGCGCCAACCATTCCTGTTTGCGCTGCAACGGCGATCAGGATGCTTTGGTTCCACAAAACAGCGCCGCGCGCGCTCAAACCAATACTTGTCGCCTCTCACCGCACCAATCGATGACCGCTCCGACTGTTCAACCGGCGCCGGTGTCCGCCGATACGACCCGCCCCGGTCTTAGGCAAGGAAAATCGTTGAAGACGATATGAAGCGTTCTTCGCCGCGATTCATATAGTAAGCGGTCAGTACGCTGCCATCCTGTCGGCTTACCGCACGAGGATAACCGAGATCAGGCAGCAGGCCATCCGACCGGATAATGCTTTCCACCGACCAATGCGTGCCATTCGTCGTGCGCTTCATTCTTATGCCGGCGGGGCTGCCCCTGTAGCCATAGAGCAAGGCATATTCACCGCTGCCTATCGCGACCAAGGCGCCAGGATTACCGCCAGGCCCAGTGCTACCCCCAGCGGCTCCCAAGTCTTTCCGTAGTCCATTGACCGAAAGGCCTCAAGCCATCCGCCCTCCTCGATACCGCGGCCGCGTCGAACGACAGTCAAAACGGAACGATCTGGCAGTACGCTTGTGGGCATGATGGCATAGCCGTCACCATCGAATGGAAGATCGCTTTTCCAAGAAAAGCTTAACCCTCCATCGATCGTCTCAACGCACATGCACTGCCCTTCGTTGCCGTCTCTCTTGGAACGGCTAAGCATGAACAGTGCATGATTGCGGTCGATCGCGATCAGATCAGTTCGGGCCGCAACCCCGGTTTGATGCAGGCCAGTAAAGGCGTGAGGCCCACTCCACGTTCGTCCCCTGTCGCGGCTGACATAGAACCAGCTTTCAGCGCCTCCATCGATGCCTGTGCGGGCTGCCATGAATACGACTTCCGGATCCTGGAAATCGATTCTGGACGACTGGCTGCTTGACGGGAGTAGGTCTATCCTTGGACCGGACCGGAGTGATTGATCCACATGTTCGTTCGCCGACAGGCTGCGGCCGCCGGGCACGATCCCGCAGAAAGGTTCCGATCGCCATGTCCTACCTCCGTCGAGGCTCCGGCTCTGAACTGGCAGGCAGTCGCTATGCTTGTCGCGAGCATGTAGCCTGCCTTGGTCTCCAAGAACTCCAACCGCAAAAATGACAAGAGCTTCCCTCTCCCACAACCACATGCCGTAGTTTGCGGGCCAGCCGGCGAAACTCCCCTTTCTCGCGAACACATCATGATGCTTTACCGACGAAACCTGCATGTTACCGATGCCCGATCATCTTGATGGTCAGGATGAATGCAGATAGGCAGAAGCAAATCGAATTGGTCAGAATGATTGGAAGCTCGCCGCGAAGGACACCGAAGCCCGTCCACAGCGCGAAACCGGTAACTGTCAGAGCGTACATCCACCCCGAAATCGCCGCGGTGTCTCTCGTGCGGATGACCTTTGCGGCCTGGGGCACAAAGCTAATGACCGAACACGCGGATGCGCAATAGCCAACGATCGAAGGCGTATCCATTCTATCCTCCCGTATGCGGCCCCGTGCCATGCAAGGCTCTCAACAGTTTATATGCGCGACCCTCCCAAGGGGCGTAGATATTGAAGCCGGAGGGTGCGCAGTCCTCGGCTCGCGCTCCTCGCTTCCGCAGGTGGCCGCATGGGCCTTGAACCTGCAACGGCGCAGGTTGCTCCGATCAATCGAGATATGCTGGGCTGTCTGACTGCACGAAACCGCTGACCCTTGGAACAGATGATCCATTTCGAAGTTTGGCTACTGCTATATCGACACATAGGAGCAAATGATGAAGCACGCCCTCGCCATTGCCGGACTTTCTGTCCTGTTCGCCTCGCCCGTCCTCGCCCAGTCGGCAGCAGAAAAGACGGGCGTCAATTCAGTAATGGGTGTCGCCCCCAAAACCGAAGACTTCGTCACCGAAGCCGCAGGGAGCGACATGTTCGAAATTGAATCCAGCAAACTCGCCGCCGAAAAGTCACAGGATGCTGCGACCAAGAGTTTTGCGCAGCAGATGGTAGCTGATCACACAAAGACGTCGGACGAGTTGAAGGCACTCGTTTCTGGAGGAAAGGTGAAGGCCACCATCCCAGCTGCAATGAGTTCGGCACAGCAAAGCATGCTCGATGACCTCAAGAAACTTAACGGCGACGATTTCACGAAGCAGTATCACGCTGATCAGCAGGATGTGCACGAAGATGCCGTCGATCTCTTCAAGCGATATGGGGAGGAAGGTGACAACCCCGAACTGAAGGCCTGGGCAGCCAAAACGCGCCCTGCACTCGAGCATCACCTCAAGATGGCAACAGATCTGAACAAGTAATTCACAACCCGGCGTTACCGTGGGTAACGCCGGGTTCATCTTCGAGCTGCCTTGCCTATCTCGGCGCTTACGTCCGATTGTTACAATGCGACGTTGGCCCCTGCGGTCCGGCAAGGTCGCCACATCGGCTTTGCGATGGGATCGCACGAAGACCTAAGATCGATGCAGCACAACATGATCAAGGTAGACGTCGCGGATCAGAAGAAGTCTTTCGCTCGGGAACCATTGATCGCCAGCGTGGTTACGGTGTGTCACTCAGTCTGCCCCTCGTTGGTGCAAGCCGAGATGGTCTGGCCCGAAAGAGCGACCTTCATGTTGCTACCCATGAAGACAATGCGTCGCGCGCGAGCGCGACGCATTTTGTTTTTGCTGCGCTTCGATTGAGCATCAAGAAGGATCTCTGATCCCCCGGTTGACCTAGGTCTCACATGGCGCGGATGTCCGTAGACACCGCAGGCGCTCCATACGGATCGAAAGGAGTGTTGCCGGTAGCTGTTGTCCGCGCTGCTGTTGACTGAGCGAGACTGTGTCCGCGATCAGGTGCTAGCTTATGGAACAGCAAAGGGCCCCTCACCGTTATTGAGCCTGAGGTGGCAAGATGATGTTTTATTTCAATATCAGCTCCGACCGGGAGCGGGAAACGGACGCAGAAGGTATGGATTTGCCCTCCCTAGACCACGCGAGATGCGAAGCGCGGCGCGCCGCACGAGAAATGGTTGCCGAAATGGTTTTGCATAATCAGCCGATCGACGGGTTGTCGTTCGAAATCGCTGACGAGAAGGGAAGCGTACTGGACGTCATCAGGTTTCGTGACGTCATACGGATAGACTAGCGTCTTGGTTCACGTTTGGTCTGGCTGGAACCATCGCCGTCAACTGCGGTTCGTTTGCGTTAGCAAAGGCGAAGGTCATGGAACCAGATCGTGACATAGCAACCATATCGATCTATGCGGGCTTGAGGGGGTTATGCCCACGCTGCCAACGCGGCCACCTTTTTCGCGGTTACCTGTCGCTTGCACCGTCATGCGAAATCTGCGGGCTCGATTACGATTTCGCAGACCCCGCCGACGGCCCCGCGTTCTTTGCCATGAGCGTTGTTGCAGTTCCCGCGCTCGGTTTTGCGCTTTGGCTTCAGTTCAGCTTTAACCCGCCAATTTGGGTGCACTTGCTGTCAACGTTGCCGCTGACCGTTGCGGCATGCATGTCGCTTTTGCGACCACTCAAGGGATGGCTGATCTGCGCCCAATATCTTCACAAGGCGGCGGAAGGACATCTCGATCGAGATTGAGGCCTTTCGTTCTGGGGCGTTTACTGAAGCGGCGTTGACTGCTTGGTGATGCAGACGGAAATTTTGCAGCCTGGCGAGGACAACGCGACAAGGCTTGGGCCGGCCTCTGCCGGCAGAGATTGTCCGGGATGACATCCCTTTGCCTCGTCGCCCCAGCTTGGTGCGATCCCGTACCCGGGGCTCTACCGCCTTGCTGTCCAGATGTCTGAGTTGCAAACTGACCATCTCGCCGACTCATGCTACTCTCGTGATAAGAGGGCAGATGCATCGTTGAGGAAAAATAGGTAGGATTCTTTGGAAAGTCTCGCGTCTCCAATCTCGGGTCTGATTGTCGGTTTCCTGACGGGAGCTTCGCTGGTTGCGGTTATAGCTGTCGGGCTAGTGGCGCTAGGGGGCTGGAACTGGGGTCGCCCACCAATTGCTGCGGCGCGTACAGCATTGCGCGCTCTGCTTCTCTTGGATGATTTTGCAATCGCGTGCCACGCGGCTGCCTTCGACAAGCCGGAGTTCGATGAGGACGATCCGGAGCACTACTTCATGCATACTGACGAACCGATTTTCGCACTTCCCGCGGATATAGATTGGTCTATCCTCGGGACGGATTTGGAAGAAGCTCTCATCAGAATGCCCAATTCAACGCGAAACGTCAGTCACGCACTGGATCATCTCCAAACGCAGACGTCAGACGAGAAATATTTCGAAAAGCGGAATAGCGAGTACGTCCGACTCGGGCTTGCGGCATTCGAATTGGCTGATCGTATCGAACGAGAATTCGGGCTGTCACCGCTTGACAGGCCGGCATTCTTCCAGCCGCGCCAGGAGCTCCTTCGGGAGCGACAGAGACGCCGAACGTCCGATTTAGAGGACGCTTCCATCGCTCGCGCGGTTTTCGGTTCGAACGTCACATCGATCTTCACGGCAAGAAACGCCAAGAAGCCCGAAAGATGATGCTGAGGAGGTGCGACCCTGCTTGACACAGGCAGTCTCGCCTGTCCGAATATACTTCGGCTACAGACGTTCAAAAGCGCTGTCATAAAGGCCGCGTAAATCGTCAAAGACTCTCTCGTAACGCGAGCGGCGCGATCTAGGGGATAGGCCGACGATTGCGAGCGTCAATGCTGCCGTTGCTGCGGCTGCGGCCAAAAGGCTAGACATCGGGTAAAGCTTTACCCCCGCTTCCGCTTGCCGCGCTCCCTGACGAGCGCCACCTCTTACCATATCAGAAGCGGCGTTAAGCTGCTGACGCAGGTCTTCCAGCCGCTTTCGAATGATGTCAATTTCCTCCCCCGCGTTAAAGCCCGGCTCGGGCGGTATTCCGACTGAGGCGGTCGCTCTATCGATCACCGCCCGCGGCACGGTTTCTCCCAGGCGGGCGCCTTCAGCTATAAGAGTTGGTCGGACTTTGCTGTCTGTCATTTCATGTCTCCGTCGGCCGTTCCACTGCCAATGCCGATGTTCGTACATCTACGCTGCCGGAGGCAGATAGTTCCGCACGGCGCCGAAAGCATCAGGCAAAAGACGAAGAGCAAAGCGGTGTCTGCGAGCCCAGCGACAATTCAGCGGAGAGCCGCCGCTGTTTCTGTCGCCCGGGCGACCGGTACCAGTCCCCATCCAGCGCCGCACCGGCCGCCTTGGCGGCCTCTACGCGGAAAATCGCGATCTCCCGCCCCTTTCCTGTGTGGCAGCCGGATCGAGGCCGCCAACTAGCTTTTGATGCCAAGGCCCCCCCGGCGTGCCTCGCGTGCGCCATTGTTTGTCTTCGTGCAGCAGCGCGTCACCAATAATTGGCGTGTTTGCCACGTGAGGTGGCGCTGTCGCGCTCAGATCATGTGTATTTGGCTGCACCTTTCCATTCCTTTGTACGCTTCAGTACCGGAACAACGTCAGCGAGCAAACATTGTGGAAGCGCTGTGCCGTTTGGTGCTGCGAAATCTCAGGCCGGGGCGATTGCGGCCGCGGAAGCCAGTTCTGGAGGACTAACAATGGCAAAGACAAAGACCCTCGACGACCTTTTTCTCGACACGTTGAAGGATATTTATTTCGCCGAAAAGCAGATTCTGAAAGCATTGCCGAAAATGGCGCGGGCCGCTCAGTCGGAAGAAGGAAAGTCCGGATTTCTGCACCATCGCGATGAAACTCAAGGCCAAATCGAGCGGCTTGAACAGGTGTTCGAATTTCTCGGCAAGTCCGCCCGCGGCAAGACCTGCGAAGCGATCCAAGGAATTATTGCCGAAGGTGAAGAGATTATCGAGGAATACAACGGTTCTGACGCCCTCGATGCCGGGCTCATTTCATCGGCCCAGGCAGTCGAGCACTACGAAATCGCCCGCTACGGCACCCTGATTGCATGGGCCAATCAGCTCGGCTTGAAGGACGCCGTTGCGCTCCTTGAAGCAAACCTCGCGGAGGAAGTGGCCACCGACGAAAAGCTGACCGCGCTCGCCGGGTCGCAGGCGAATGTCAAGGCTATGGGCACAGCCTCGGCCAAGTGATTGCCTCGAGGGCCGTCTTTCAAGATGGCCCACCAATTT
Source organism: Rhizobium sp. 21-4511-3d (assembly GCF_053522545.1). NCBI lineage: Bacteria > Pseudomonadati > Pseudomonadota > Alphaproteobacteria > Hyphomicrobiales > Rhizobiaceae > Rhizobium > Rhizobium sp. 21-4511-3d. The sequence goes on from NZ_JBNWCF010000010.1 coordinate 33,791, forward strand.
GCTCATCTTTCGAAGGACCACCCTATGGCCAAGCGCGCCACGAAAACCGACCGTTCAGGATCAACCGTGACCATTCATGACCAACAGCTTCATCGCGGAGCCGGTGGCGAGCTTCACCAGTTCGCTGAGGACGGTCATGATGTGCTGACGACCTCGCAGGGCGCTCCCGTCGCCGATGATCAGAATTCCCTGCGGGTCGGAGCGCGGGGGCCGCTTTTGGTCGACGATTTCCATTTCCGGGAAAAAATCTTCCATTTCGACCATGAGAGGATTCCCGAACGTGTCGTCCACGCACGTGGTTATGGTGCCCACGGCTTTTTCGAAACTTATGAGTCGCTCGCTGATATCACGCGCGCCGACCTCTTTCAGCGCGCTGGAGAAAAGACTCCGGTTTTTGTCCGGTTCTCGACTGTCGCCGGCAATAAGGGTTCCGCGGACCTTGCCCGCGATGTACGTGGCTTCGCCGTCAAGATGTACACAAAAGAGGGCAACTGGGACCTGGTCGGAAACAATATTCCGGTGTTCTTCATCCAGGATGCAATTAAGTTTCCCGATATGGTTCATGCTGCAAAGCAGGAACCGGATCGTGCTTTTCCCCAGGCGCAGACCGCTCACGACACTTTCTGGGATTTTATCAGCCTGACGCCCGAGAGCATGCACATGGTGATGTGGATCATGTCGGACCGGACCATCCCACGCTCGTTCCGCTTCATGGAAGGTTTCGGTGTTCATACATTCCGCTTCGTCAATGCAGACGGGCAGTCCACCTTCGTCAAATTCCATTGGAAGCCGAAGCTCGGCCTGCAGTCCGTTGCTTGGAACGAAGCGGTCAAGATCAATGGCGCCGACCCCGATTACCACCGTCGCGACCTGTGGCAGTCGATCCAGTCAGGTAACTTCCCTGAATGGGAGCTTGCCGTGCAGCTCTTCGACCAGAACTTTGCCGACAGCTTCGAATTCGATGTCCTCGACCCGACAAAGATAATTCCGGAGGAGGTTCTTCCGGTGCGCCCCATTGGCCGCCTGGTACTGGACCGCATGCCCGACAACTTCTTCGCCGAGACCGAGCAAGTTGCCTTCATGACGCAGAACGTCCCTCCAGGCATTGACTTCAGCAACGACCCGCTCCTACAGGGTCGAAACTTCTCATATCTCGACACCCAGCTTAAGCGGCTAGGCGGACCGAACTTCACGCATCTGCCTATCAATGCGCCCAAGTGCCCGTTTCACACTTTTCAGCAGGACGGGCATATGGCGATGCGAAATCCGAGCGGCCGCGCCAACTATCAGCCGAATTCGTTCGACGAAGGGCCAAGGGAATCGCCGGCGCGCGGATATCGGCATTTTTCGGCGGAGGAGCAGGGACAGAAGGTCCGGCTGCGTCCAGAAAGCTTTGCCGATCATTACAGTCAGGCGCGGCAGTTCTACGTCAGCCAGACCGGCGCTGAGCAGCGCCACATCGCCATGGCGCTAACGTTCGAACTGAGCAAGGTCGAGACGCTGGCGATCCGGGAGCGGATGGTCTCTCACCTACTCAACATCGACGAAACCCTCGCATCCACGGTGGCAGAAAAGCTGGGGTTCCAGGCGATGCCAAAACCAGCAGAAGCGGCGCTGCCCACCCGTCAGGACCTCGATCCTTCGCCGGCACTCAGTATCGTGAAGCGCGGCCCGAAACGGTTCGAGGGTAGAAAGCTCGGAGTCCTGGTCACTGACGGCACCGATGCGAAGCTGCTTCAGGCAATCATCAAGGCCGCTGGCAAGGAAAAGGCGATCGTGGAACTTATTGCGCCAAAAGTCGGCGGGGTGAAGGCATCGGACGGATCCTGGTTGAAGGCTCATCATATGATTGATGGCGGTCCTTCGGTGCTTTTCGACGCTGTCGCCGTGCTCGCTTCACACCAGGCGATCGATGACCTTGTCAAGGAGGCGACCGCACGGGATTTTGTTGCAGACGCCTTCCAGCATTGCAAATATATCGGCTACGACCAATCTGCGCTCCCCCTCCTCGACAAGGCAGGTATCTCACAGTCCCTTGATGAGGGTACGATTGCGCTCAGTGATCCTAAATCGGCGACGGAGTTTCTATCAGAACTCGGAAAGTTGCGGGTGTGGGGCCGCGAGCCGTCTTTGAAGCTTGGGAAAGCTTCGCCGCCTGTTGAGTGATCTCCGCCCGACAGGGCGGAGCCGTCTGCAAAGGCGCGATCGCACTTTATCGGGCAGCATCTTGCACTATTGCAAAAAAACAGGAGGACAATATGGAAGTGACAAGTACGAACATCTCAGAGCAGAGCGACGGCAAATTCAGAGTGGCGTTCAACGGAGAAGGCGGTGAATCCATCGTCGTACAGATGGTCGCTGCAGGCCAGCTCGACGATGAGACCGCGCTACAGAAGGCCAAGGAGTTGATGGTGCAGGTGGCGACGTTCGGGGTTGCTGTCGGAGAATCGGCCGACGCATCCGCGTCGGCCGATACGTCAGACATCCAGACCGAGGGTCTCGAAGAGACCGCGCCTGCGTCGGGGAATTTCGCATCTCCCAACTCAGTTGCCTGAGACATGGAGAGGCTCCGGCCGAGCGTGCTCGTGCTGGAGCCCGGCGGCGGGGCTTATCGGCAGTGCCGGGGCACGGCCTCACGAGCTCTTCACGGTTCGGGCAACACCTCCTGTGGCAGCATTGCCGGGCTCCCGTTGGGAGCACTCCAGCGTCTCGAGTGGACCATTGCGTGCTACCGACACCTGGTGCTGACGACGGCGACTTCAGGGTCATCCGAGTAGCCCTTAAGGGGTGGACCGAGATATAGGGAACCCGCGCGAATCCTCAGCGGAGCGATTGTCCGCCGCCTGCCTCGAGCATTGCTTGCCTTAAGGCTTCAGGCGTTGCCGGTTTCCCAACCCACAGAGCCGTTGCAAAGGCTTCAGAACCTTTTCCGACAACTTCGGCTCCCGCGTAAACGACAAAGGGAACTCCCCTCGCCGATAGTAAAGCCGCCACATCGCTGCAGACGCCATCGTTCAACAGAGGGTCTACAATTGCAATATCTGGACTGTGCGCCACGAGCCATGTGATCGCCGCAGCTCTGTTGTCCAAGGTTGTGACGGATTTCGCTCCAAGCGATGAGGCGATCTCTTCGATGTCCATCGCGATGAACGCTTCGTTCTCCAAAATGAGAACAGTATGAAATTCCACGTGGGCAGCTTCCGTATGGGCAGATAAGCTATCGCCGTACCCTATCTGCCGACGGGCGGGGTGTCAGCACCTTTCTGCTTTCGTACGATTTCGCACAATAGGCGAGGGGCGCCCGAAGTAAGGCCGCCCCGAGGTTCAGCGTGCGGTGTTACCGCAGTCCCAAAAAGCTCAGTATGGCCAGGATAATGACGACTGCACCGACAAGCCAGATCAAGTTGTTCATTCGATCATCCTTTCTAGGCTTATTGCTCAGGCAGAACTATCTTCTGCTGCGTTGTGTTCTTGACGGGCTTCTGTCCCGGTTCATGCGACATGGTGCGCGTCGTGCTCTGAAGCGTGTCGCCATTCGTTGTGGTTTGGGTTCTTGACTTGCTAAAGCTGCCCTTGTCGACAGCTTGGGATTTCGTCTGCGCCTTGAGCCGATCTGCATTGTCATTCACGTGGGTCTTGCTCATCGCCCTTCCGCCGTCTGCCGTAGCGCTGCCCCCAGAACCGACAGATGAGCTTGTGCCGCCGTCCGTCTGACATGATCCAGCAGTGCCAAGCGAACTGGCCGACGTTCCACCGGCGCTTGCGCTCCCACCGGTCGCAACAGTTCCTGCCGCGCTGCAGTCCTGTGCCGTCGCATGCACGGTGGCCAACAGGAATGAGAGTGCGATCGCGCTGAATAATTCTGGCCTTTTCATAATCGTCTCCTACTATTTGCCGGGCTTTATGATGGAGCAGGTTCCGTCCGAGCGCTTTGTGATGACGGTTCCGTCTGGTCGCGTTACGCTCGCGCTCGAGTAACTGTTGACGCTGCCGGACCCGGCTGAGGAGGTTGACGCAGAAGAGGAACTCGTCGAACCGCCCCGGCTTGTCGTTGACGCCGTTACCTGGCCATTTCCGGCGGTCACTGTGGTTGACATACCGGTCGACCCAGAGTGTTCCTCAGTCAAGGTGCAGCTGGTACCGTCGGCTAGTTTGATTTCTTCGGCGGCAACGCAGCTTGCGGTGACCATAGCCGCGGTCGCGATAAGAGTTCTGAATGTAGAAGTCATCTTGGTGCCTCCAACGGAGATGGCCGGCGTCCAAAGGCGCCGGCCGTTGCAGTTAGCAGGAGTGGCTGGTACCGTTTTTCTTCATCTGACCGGGCGCGCAGCCTTTCTTACCGTTGTTGTCATGGGAAGAGCCTGCTTGGCTCGAGCCGGTGCCGACGGAGCTTCCGCTCTCCCCGTTGCCGGCCGACGAGCTCCCTGTGCCGACGGACGAAGCGGAACCTGCATCGCCCGTGCCCGTAGCGGACCCGCCGGTTCCAACCGAGCTACTGGACGCTCCCTCACCAGCAGACGAACCGCCGGTGCCCACCGTCGAAGACGATCCGGAACCAGATCCAGCCGAAGAGCCACCCGTACCGACGGTGCTACTTGACGTTCCGCCGCCGGCAGATGAACCGCCGGTTCCCACTGTCGAGGAGCTTCCAGACGGGCAGTTGGCCGAGCCCGCCGGACAATCACCGCCTGTCGAACTTCCGCCGGTCCCAACCGTGCTGCTCGAAGTTCCTCCGCCAGCCGATGAGCCGCCCGTACCGACGGTACTGGACGATTGGGCAAAAGCGGTGCTTGCAAGCAGGGCTGCCGCGAAGGCGATGCTGGTTGTCTTGAACATGTAGGTTTCCTCCATTGAATGTCGAAGCGAAAGCCTTGTCGATGAGACTTGAGGCTGCCAGACAAACCACCATCAATGCAGGCTGTTCCTGACCACGGACCTCAGTCTAATGCCGATCCGGACCTTAGTCTGACATCGCGATTTGCGTTGTTTCAACCGCGGCTCTGACGGCTGGTCTCTGCTACGTGACGGAGCTTGAGCTTCAACGCCGGTCAATGATGCCGCTGGCCAGCAAGGATGGATTGTATCGTAATCGGAAACTGTCGCCCTTGGGAGGCATAGCCAACTTTCTCTCTTTGATGGAAGTGATCCGGGTAACCACCACGCTGCTCACGGTTTCCATCACTCGCGGGGTTCCAGTGCAGGAGACGTCGAGCCGAGTGCTACCAACGGCGCCGACACGCGTTCCTTGAAGACAGGAATTGACGAGATCGGGAAGGCCCGGTCGGGGATTTATGGCGCGATAAGCCCTTGCGCACGGCTCTCAATGGCGGTCCGCTCGGTTTACCCTTTGAAAAAGTTAGCAAAGAGTTCACTATGCAGGCGCAGTATCGAACGTAAAAAAGGCGCTAGCAATCCATTTCCAAGGGGTCCGCAGCCAATGACCGATGTTTGCGCTGAACTGAGCATTCCGCCCGTCCGGTAGTCGGGGAATTTCTCTTCCATCGGTCGATCACGCAATTACTGATAACAGAACCGGGCCCCCTCGCCGACATTTGCGCGGGCAAGCTCAATTATTCAAACAGTCTTTGCCGATCCGCATCCAATCTCGATTGATTTTCCCACAGCAGGATCATCCTCGTCTTCGACGCTGACGATCCGCTCGTAAGCAATCTCCTGGCCTGGGGCCATAGTGCCGCTCCTGGAGCCAGAGCCACAGGTCGTGAAATCCACCCGAATGAGACCACCTAGATAAGATCATCGACGAGGAACCTCAGGCCGCAACCTGAAACGGGCTTCCCAAGCCGTGTCTTCAATGTGGACCAGCGCCGCCATTTGCCAATTCCTGTCAGTCATGTTCCCCATGCTCTTGCCATGCGGTGTCAAGGAAGCTGGCCTGCTTGGGAGCGCTTGGGTGTCGAGAGAAACCGAGGGTGCTTGGGGATTGTCGTAGGTCGGGGTATTCATTCTCGTAATTTTTGATATAGTCCAAGCTGTTGTGGGGAGTAGGCGTTATGAAGAGTCTGGTGCCTGAAGCTTTCTATTGGGCTCGTTCCGAGGAGCACACCGGGGGGAAGACAACAATCGTCCAAGTCTCGACGGTTTTTGGCGACGATCCGGATTTCTGGACCCTAGCGATTCCCGGTTCCGAAGAGCATTACATGACAAGTGATTTCGACATCATTGCGCTTGTCGAGCCACTTGAAGGACATTCTCTTCGGCAAGCTGCTGAGTAGTTTTTGTTTCGGACCGCCCGCGCATGCAATGGACTTTTTGGGGCCGTTAGAGTGCTCCTGTCGGCTCCAGCCGGACAGCATTAGCCATCATCAATATCCGAGTCACCATCCGTCCGATGGTGGCTATCCGGTTGCATTTTTTTGGATTGTGAGCGACCGGATAGCCGCCGCCAATGTCCTGACGCCTGTCAGGTGGGCCCTCTCGATATCGGATTCTATTTATAACGGTCGAAAGCGGTCGTGTATGTCACGAGCGGGTCCGCGTCTTCCCACCCGTAAACCTCCGCGCGGAGATAATTGATCTCCTCTTGCACAGCCTGTTCGTCGACTTCGGTCCACCATGACTTCGGCCCGCCATCACTTCCGTCAGACCATTTGTAGCCACGCTTCTTCAATTGATCCTTCATCTCGAACGGACTGTGTTCAGCAATGATACGCGCGCGCTGGCGCTGGCTCGACCGGTAAAGTTCCGAAAAAGGCGAACTGTCGCTTTCACCGTGACCACGATCAAGGATCTCCAGCAGCGCGAAGCAGTCGTCGACCGCTCGATGAGCCTCGTGAAAGTAGCCCGCCTGCCCGATCAGGTATCCGAGCTTGGTACCATCGAAACCGCGGGCAGCCCAATCAATCTCCGACACCGAACAGGCCCAGGCCTTTCGGTGGAATACAGGCGAAAAAGCTTCCAGAAATGGCCTGTCGAACGCCGCAAAGTGCGCAATGATTAGATCCGCGGGCTCGATCAGCGATCGCAGTCGATGGGGGTCGACAATGTGGCCGGCCACCATGTCGTTAGTAATTCCGGTGAGCCGGGTGATTTCGTTCGGGATCGGCTTCGTCGGCTGGTGCAATGCACCGTAGACGTCAGTGACGTCGCCGATTGCTCCGAGCGCGTCAAATGAAAAGCTGACGATGCCAATTTCTATCACTTCGTCTTCGCGATGGTTAAGCCCAGTCGTCTCGGCATCAACGATGACGCCCCTCATAGGAAAGCCCGCTCGTGGATCCGGCGCTATCGGTCTCGGCTCTAGCTTACTGCGGACGCGATAGCGACCAGTCGCCTCCAGTTGGCGAACCAGTTCGTCATGGCTAGTAGCGGGGGCCCGATTCACTGCCCGCCGCCGCCGCGGGCCAAGCGCGGAAGCCTCGCTTTCATCTGGAAAAAAATCGAACTGCTGCATCACTCGTCTGTCTTGGATCCATTGCCGAGAACGAGCCATAATCGATTCCGTGGCTCAGTTCAGGGGAAATAGCTGACGGGTTAGCACATAGACCGGACGGCAGAGACGCTCAGGCATGGCCACAGTGGCAGGGAGCGAGACAAGCGCGCGCGAGCTGCCGCCCGTTCGACATCAGCGGCAAGAGCGAAGATTTTGTCGACACGGATCGACTGAGCCAGATGGAGATCAACCAAGACGCAGTGAGGGCCAGGGGCGCTGTCCTTTTTCCTAGGGCGAAATAACGTTTAGTATGGCGTGGATGGAAAGGAAGACGATAGGGTAGTCATTTCTGTCAGCTCCCTGCCATGCGACGCCTTTGAACGAGGCTAGCGACCGGCTTGGGAATCCTCGGGAATGGCCGCAATTGCAGCTTGACTTAGTCAGCGAGCACCGGACCAGGTGAAGGACCACCCAATATTTCAAACCAGGCGTTTTCGGGCATGCCGTAGAAGTCGCCGGCCAGCGTTTCCAGGCCCGGTCGGTCGTTGATAAAAATATTGCCACGATTGGCTCGGACCAATCTTTCTCCCTCCAGGAGATGCAGGGCTATCGTGACGCCTGGACGGTGAGCGGCAACTTGGCGCGCAAGCTCTTCATGGGTTATGGGGATGCTGTCGCCATCCAAGCGATCATGTAGCATAAGCAGCACACGGGCAATATTTTGTGGGATGTCACCTTGGCGCCCGCTCATCGCAATCATTCCCATCTGCACGTGGCGCCATTCAAGATAACGGCAAATGCGGTCTCGAAACCGTGCGCTCTTGCGTGAAAATGCGATGAAGTCAGGAGCAGCGATCTCGTATCCCGATCCTTCAATGCGAACTTTGACCGGCATGTAAGTGGTAAAGACACCGTGGAGCAATTGGGCGCCGATCATGCCCTCCCGTCCGATCATTGCAACTTCAACGTCCAGTCCGGGACGATCCTGGGCGAGAATCGACACGACGCCGTCTTCGATGAAGATGACGTTGTCCACATGATCTTGCGCCCTCAACAGAAGGTCGTGGCGGGCAAGCTTCCTGCGCTTTAGAAGAGGAGCGAGCGCTAGCCTATCCTCCGCTGGCAAGAGCGCCAGTAGCTTGTTTTGAAAAATCGAAAGCATCGATAGAATATGAAACTGCGTTTGAGTCGCCGCCACCCATTGTACGTTTTTGTACATCAGCCCGAAGAAGCCCTTCGATCCCCTCTATTTTCACAGCCGTCTCCATGACGGTGGGCCGGCTCATGGTTCGGCGATACCTGCTGACGGTTTCTTCGGAACAAACTGGCCGATCTACGCCATCGGGGCGTTCAGTGGTGGCGGTAAGCACCGCCTTGATACGCCTCCGTGCCTCGCTACTAGAAGGTCTTATTGCCAAGCGTTGTGACAACAAAATTACGCAGCGGGGCGTCACCACGTGGCGTCCCTTCCCCGGTCGTCTTGCAAAAGCTAATCAGGCCGAGCTCGTCAAGCCGATAGCGAATTTCGCGTGCGCGGTGGTTTCGCCAGCCGGTTCGTCGGTCTTCTTAAAGCCGCGTTTCGATTGGTATCAAATAGGTTGTCCAGCATGGCTATTCCTATCGCGGTGGAGGTTCAAAATGTCCCAGATACCGTCAAGGTCCCCACAACGAGAACTGGTAGCTTGTCCGGCGACGGTCGGCAACTCTTCGACTACACCGACCGACCAATTTGCCTAAGATAGGCAATGACGGCATCCTTGTGCATCGTCAAATCGATTCCGCGTGCCGGGTCGCGCGCATCCAGCAAGCCTGAAGCGTCGGCAGGATCTAGAATGAGGATCACGTTATTTTCCGTGACGTCCACGGCAAACCCTTCGCGCAAGAGGCGGTCGACATATGTTGTCACGCTATCGTCAGCCATCTGATCCTCCATACTGCTTGCAGCGCTTCTGAAATGAACAAGGGAGCAGGATGTTCCGTGCCGGACCCCTCATTGGGGATCCTGTCTCAAGGCGATGCGATCGTCCAAGTCAAGACCACGGTTAACGAGCACGTTCGTGGCGGCAAGCATCTGGCTATCAGCGCGGCTTGTCTCTACGCACGTGCCGTACCGCAAGGCCGCGAGGATCAATGGACCCGGGTGTCGGCCTTGACGATAAGCGCAGCACGCAGCGCAGCTTTGATGAACGCCTTGCGAGCCTTGCCGGCCTTCGCCTCGCTCCGTTGGGAAGCGAGGCAGGCGACGAGTGCTGTGCGCCACATCGCGTCGTCTGATGATCTCGGCCACCTTCTCGACAATAGGAGCTCCGCAAGATCTGTGACGGAGACCGCTTTGTGCCAGCGATCCGACCCGTCAAACCTGATCGCAATGCTTCTGATCTTGACCGGCGAGGAAACAAACATTTTGAACTTTCCTTTGTCGTAAGGCCTAGCCGGCTCAGAAGGAGATGGTTCCACCGCGTCAATGGGAACCCACCCTCAGCGGCGTCCGCTCCAGCTTGGCGACGATAGGACAGATCCTTTCGTCAACGTGTGGACTTTCACGCGACCGTGCGGCAACACAGCTCTCGACCGTACCTCGCATCAACGCATTGAGGATAGGATTTGCTCGGTCGAGGACACCTCGACTTGAACACTGAATCTTGAGCCGAGCAAATCGAGGGTTGAATCGTGAGTGTTGTCGGCTCCGCTGCAAACCGCGTCAGCCGGTATGATTACATGGTATCCAAGGTCCACAGCGCCAAGCACAGCTGCCAGAACACAGACGTCGGTTTCACCGCCGGTGATGACAACAGTGTCGACATGTTCGTGGGTCAGAATTTGGTGAAGATGACCGCTCACCCATGGCGAATATGTGGTCTTGGTGAAAACTCTTGCCGGCGGCACGAAGCATCCCAGTTCAGGCACGAGATTCAGCAGTTCGTCGGGAAGATTTTCACGTGTCATGCACTCCCATTTGGCATAGTACTCATGCCACCTTCCGGGCATCTGCGAACCGTGTTGCGGTGTTAAGAAGCGGGTGAAGACGGTTCGTTCAGCAAACCGTCCGGCCAGCTCGACAACTTGGCCAGAAATCTTTGCCATCCAAGGAACCTGCCATGGCGTCGGTTCCGCGAACATTCGCTGCATGTCGATGCACAAATGGACCCAAGTCACTAGCGTCCTCCGGTTTCCAACAGTGCCGAGTGGCCAGGAAAGGACGAACCATGATCCGTTGAGGAAGTTCCGTCGCGTCTTTTTTCGTGCGATTTTGGACAGAGGGCTTTTCGAAGACGATGAAATCGGAACTATCAGCTCACCTGATTGTTCAAGGGTTTCGACCTGCAGTTATTGGTCAATCCCACTCGGCGGGCACAGGCTACTAGCGTTCGCTTGCCTCCTCAAGAGTTTGTAAGTCCCGTCGTTTCTCGGCCCGGAGGTGCTTAGTGTCGCCTGAACAGAAATCCATCATCGAAGCCCTTGGTGTGCATGAACATTTCGATGCGGAACACGAGGTAATACGGAGATGTTCATTTCTGGAAGACTACTGCATAGCAGCGTCGCGTCGGTCATTCGTGCTTGGGATCAGCGGCGGCGTCGACTCACTGACGGCAGGTCTTCTGGCGCAAAAATCTGTCGCCAGGCTCAGGAGCGGCGGACATCAGGCGGAGTTTATCGCGGTTCGGCTCCCGTACGGCGATCAGGCCGATAAGTCCGACGCGCAGGCTTGTCTCTCGACTATTCAACCCGATCGCGTCATTACAATCGATGTCAAGCCGGCGTCAGACGCTATCATGAGTGAGATCAGTCGCAACGCTCCGGGGATCGTCGATGGCGATCGTTACCAGTTCCACCTGGGGAACATCAAAGCCCGTCAGCGTATGATCGCACAATATGCGTTGGCGGGCGCCACTCGCGGGCTTGTTATCGGCACCGATCATGCTGCGGAAGCTTTGATGGGGTTCTATACAAAGTTCGGCGATGGGGCCGCGGACGTGCTCCCCTTGGCTGGTCTTAACAAGCGTCGCGTTCGGGCACTCGCCAAGTTTTTGGGCGCACCGGAAAGCCTTGTCCTGAAAGTACCAACGGCCGATCTGGAATCGGACGCGCCGCTTAAGCCTGACGAAGATGCCTACGGGGTGACATACGACGAGATCGATGATTTTTTGGAAGGGCGAGAGATCAGCGTCACCTCTAGAAATCGCATGCTGGCAATGTATTATGCTTCGGGACACAAGCGGACGCTGCCAGCCACTCCGATCTGATTTTTCGTCAGCCTCTTTCCGCTCTGGTAGCGCCGCGCGGGCGCTATTCACCTTTATCTTGAGCAGCAACGAGCTGCTCGCTGATCAGGCTGACATGTGGGAGCTGAATTCCCGCAAACCGATGTCTTTGTCATCGGTGCAAACTTCAGCATGATTGCATCTCGCTGGGTTGCGGTTGGCTTCGATCGCTTGGAAAAGGCAGAGGCTTTCAAGCATAGATACGTGGATCGACCAGCCAGTGCGGAGTTTGAGTATAAGAGCGACAGGAGCAAGAGTGACTGAGCAATTGCCGCGCTAACTCAACGGATTGGGGTCAGCGCCTGCCATAGGGCGTTTTGGACCGCAGGATCCTGTTTGCCGATCGCGTCCATCAGCAAGCGCATCCGCTCACGCAGGCTGTGCACCTGGTCGACGAGCTCGATGACCACATCAACGCCGGCGTGATTGACGCCCATGCTTTCGATGAGATCGAGGATCAGACGCCCTCTCGCAAGGTCAACGTCCTCATAGGAACGGGCTTGCGAAGAACTGCCGGGGATAATCCATCGCTCCTCCACCCACATCTGAAGAGTTGAACTTTCGATTTGCAGGATACGACAGTACTCAAGATCGTTCATCGCCTCCTCCTATAAGCCCCTCGGGTTATGGGATTTACCAGCTTCCCACCGGGTCATGAAGTCCGTCAACTCTGCGTCCGGTGTCGCCGGCAGAGCGATTTTCAGGACGACATATTGGTCACCATGGCCACCGTGCTTGTTGGGAAACCCCTTGCCTTTGAGACGAAGCCTTCTGCCTGTACTGGAATATGGCGGAACCGTAACGGACACCGTCCCCGACAAGGTGGCGACTTCGACCTTTCCACCCAGAACGGCCTCCCGAAGGGAAATCGGCAGGTCAATCCTGACATCATCTCCCTCAAGAGAGAACTGGCGGTCAGGAAGAACGTGGATCTCGACGAGGGCGTCGCCCGCGGGTCCGTTATTGTACCCAGGGGCGCCCTTTCCCCGCAAGCGCAAGATCTGTCCGTCGCGAGCCCCTGCCGGGATTTTTAGCTCAAGGGTGCCGCCTTCTGGCAGGGAAACGGTGCGCTTGGCGCCATTGGCAGCCTCGCGAAGCTCGAGTTCCAGCCGGTAGTGCGTATTGTCTCCAGGGTACGGTGCGGTGCCCCTGCCCCCTGCCCCCGAAAAGAAGCTTGAGAAAATATCGTCCCGATCACCAAAATCGGCAAACCCACCGGGATTATGGTATCGAGAGCGGCTATGCTCCCCTGATGCATAGTCGCGATAGTAGCTACGTTTTCCCTGCTCGCCACCGGTCTCGTCGATTTCATGCCTATCGAACCTCGCACGCTTATCCTCATCCCCTAAGATCGCGTAGGCGGCGGAGGCTGCCTTGAACTTTTCTTCGGCTGACGCGTCACCCGGATTGAGGTCGGGATGCAGTTTTTTGGCGAGCTTTCGGTATGCGGACTGTATTTCCTTCTGCGTCGCGTCTTGTGAGACGCCGAGCGTTTCATAAGGATTTGCCATCAATCTTTGCCCTGCATCGTCATCGCCTAAGAAATAGTGCCGGTGACTTTTACCTGCAAGGCCTTCGGGGACGTCATCCCGGATGGCAAAATGGAAGTGTCCTCAGGCGCGTGGGCTGCGGAGGCCTTGGGCCGAACGGCCTGGAATCTGCGCGATCCTCGCAACGGCGCATCGGCGTCAGGCAGGAAGTCCTGCCTGGCCTTCAGGTCGTGATCTGCACGGACGAAATTGCCAGAGCATGGCACGGCGCCGACAATGGTCGGGGGACCACTCTTGGTCGTTGACAGTGTCGTAGAGCCAAAGAGGACGCCAATGCCGGGAAAGTCGCCAGCCGTGGATCGCAGCTTAGGCGCTGGTCCTCGTGCCACCCTGCCTACTCTTTAGCCATCTCACCACCCTGATTTCTTCCTCATCCATCCACTGCAGCAGCCGCGCGCTTCTAGTCGTCAGCTTTAGGACGTCTCCAAGCGTACCAGCTTGAAAGTCCTCAAACACCGCCGGATGAATATAGGATGAGCGGCAGACCGAACGGGTGTTCACAAGTTTGGCAGCAACCTGATCAACGGCATCGTTGAGTTGTCGTGCGAGCGCCCGCTTCGTTGTCGCAGCTTCCAGCGATGCCAGAACCTCCACCGCCATACAGGTTGCACCCCATGTTCGAAACTGACGGGAGCTAAAGTCGTCGCCGGTGATATCCTTGATGTATGCGTTGACGTCGTGTGAGGAGATTTGGCGGCATCCGCCTTGATCACATACATACTTAAACAGGTGTTGCCCTGGAAGCTCTTGCAGCTTTCTGACGACATTTGCAATCCGGCGATCACTATGGGCAAGGTTCCATTCCTTGCCGGATTTTCCCTTAAAACGAAACTTCACGCTTCCGCCCTCGACCTTCACATGACGGCTTCGTAGCGTGGTGAGCCCAAAGGAGTTATTCATCTGCGCATAGGCGGTATTTCCGATGCGGATGTACAGATTGTCGAGCATCCACACAACGGTTGCAAGCGCTTTGTCCATGTTTAGGCCGCGCGATCGAAGATCGAAATCAACCCTCTCGCGAAGATCGGGAAGGCGGCCGGCGAACGCGCCGAGCCGCTCGAATTTTGCTTTCCCACGTTCAGCATGCCACTCGGTATGGTACCGATACTGCCGTCGGCCTCGCGCATCTGTTCCGATCGCCTGCAGGTGGGAGAGCGGGTTGGTAGAGATGATGACGTTGGTATAAGCGGGAGGGATGGCCAACGCGTTTAGGCGCTCTATTTCGGAAGGTTCCGTTATCCGACGCCCGTCGGGTCGGTAATACAGAAATCCGCTGGCCCCAGGCTTTCGCGTGATACCGCTCTCCAGCCCTGGAATGTAGACAAGTCCGGAAGCTAGTTTCGCCTCCGCATCCATCGCATCGATCTTCGCAAACATCTCGTTCATTTCGCTCTAACTCGAATTGAAGTCTCCGGTTCCAGCTGGCGGGACAGATCGACGGCTCTGTTAAAGGAAAAGTCACGCTGACAGTTGTTGCAAATCCGATATCTCAAACAAATGGCGCAGCAAGGTCTCGGTAACCCGGTGCTGACCCGAGCGCGTTCCAGCGTCTTGGATTTAAGGCAGCATAGAATTGAAAGGTAAACTGCGCGCAGGCGGCCGCGCGCAGTACTTCTTTCTCAGGGGCTTCAGCCAGCTTTTTGAAGCTTGAGTTGAGCGATCCCAGCCGCGATATTGAGGCCGACGCCGCCCTCGGCACTGATTGGCTGCAAAGCGAAGTTCTTTGAGCTGCCACCGACCAGGGCGTTAGCGCCGAGACCGAGTCCGACCGACGCTCCGGCTGATGCTCCGACATACCTGCCGGCAAGCGCCCCGTCGCCGACACGCGTGGGCACGGTGTTGACGACCAGCCAGCTCAAATAACGCTTGCCGGTCACGCCCACGTCGACACCCAGCCTTCCAATCGTCCCGACATACCGTTCAATCTTGCCGGATCGCTGTTTGAAGGAGCACTCCAGTTTACGGTTCGAGCCGATGACCATGCCTATGCCTCCAGCCACCTCACACTGGAGCGTGCCGAGGCGTTCCTTCGGCTGATCAGCGACGACCTGTTTGACATGCTTTGAGCCGTGGTGTTGCCGCATTGTGGCAGCATCGGCCGAGCCTGCAAAAGCCATAGCGACCACTGCGGAAGCGAATAGAGCAGATTTCATTGTCATCTCCTTTTAGAAATAGTCCAGCCGCCTAACGCGCGACTTTGGTTTTGGTTCAGCCGGTTGGATGTGGAGAGGGTTCAACGGTGATGGCCTGAACCGGAACCTGCAGCGGTTCGTTTGCCGATGTGGCCGCGTGCGGCGGTGCGCGATTGATTTGCGCTCAATCGCACGAGGTTGCGCATCATCATGCGCGTGAACGGATCGGCGTGCCACCCTTCACGGGCGCGACGGCTATGCGAGCACAGGAACTGCCGCGGCAATGGATGGCGACAACGGCAGGACCGAATAAAAGCGTGCCGATCTCCATGTCTCGCTTGGGTCAGGGATTACGTGATTGGCTGTAGACAGACGCCGCTCTGCCATCTGGCCGGATCATGGACCCGTCTAAGCCCGGCTATCGCGAGTAAGGAGCACTGGACGACTGGTCTTATCGCTCTTCCAACGAAAAGCAGCCTGGACCGTGGTGCGGCCGGGCTGCTAAGTGAGACGCTGCGCCAGAACAAGCGCAGATGACGATTACTTCACGCCGAGCTTCTTACGCAGGTCTACATTTTCAGCCCGGAGCTTGTCGCCAAGTTGCTTGCGCAGCACCTGGTTCTCTTCTTCGAGTTTGAGCAAATCGGCCATCTCATCCGCAGAGGCGACAGGGCGGGCGGTCGCAGAGATCGTGCGCTTTCGTCCACCAATCTGGGTCGCTTCAGACTTGGGCTTACCCTTACGGCCGGCCGGCGCTGCCAAAGCTAAAGGATTATCCTCTGCAGCTTTGGCGGCTGATCTCTTTTTGCCGCGGCTGGTCGCGGCACTGCTGGTCTTCTCAGCTGGTGAGGACGTTGAAACCACCGCCGGCTTGCGAGGCGCGCGTTTCTTTTTTTGGGGAGTTGTTACGACTTCGGCAGTGGCCGGGTCTGACGCTGGGGCTGGATTTGTATCGTTAGCCATGGGTTTCTCCGTTTCAGGGCGAATTTGTTGTAGGATGTCCAATGGCAACGGTCGACAGGACTACCAGGACGCTCGGAAGTGTAGTTCGGGAAACTTGTCCGAGAACGACGTGTTTAGCGGAGCCACCCAAAATTGATTTCGGACCTCGCTTCGATCGTCTCGCTGGCATTCCCGCCGTTTAAGTAGCAGGAGATTGGGACAAAGAAGCTGACACTCGTCGTACGCCACGGGCTGCTAGGCGCGACCCTGCATCGCCTGCTTCATCATTAGTGTGTACTCATCCATGTGGGAGGTCTCATGCGCGTCTGGCCGGGTTAGCATTTGCGCATGTTTCGGATCGCCGCCCTCGGTATATTGGCGTTTCGGCTTGCTCGCGCTGGTCGAACCGGCGTCCCCGCAAGTTAATTTCTCGCGTGCCATCATCAAACTCCGTGCGTTTCAACCGAATTGATCACGAAACGGTGTAGCAACAAACTCGTTCCACGGACGCGATCGACGAATGCGTCAAGGGCGCTAATCGAATTCGTCATCGCAGCGAACGGTTCGGCTGTGACGGCTAAAGCCACGGCGGTCGACGGCGTTGACGAAAAGTTAAATGATCACTTGCACACGTCGAAGCAGGAAAGGCAGCAACATCAGCTGGCAACGAGCATGATTATCGATACAGCTGGCTCCAATCGTCTAAACAAAAGTCGCCGGCACAAGGGCCGGCGACTAGAAAGTCCTGGAGCTTTTACCAGGTCTGACGGCCATACCAGGCGTCAACGTCCTTGTTGGCACGATCCTTCTCGTAACCATAGCGTTCCTGGATCTTACCTTCGAGCTGGTTGCGCTTTCCATCGATTACGTCAAGATCATCGTCAGTAAGTTTTCCCCACTGTTCCTTGACCTTGCCCTTCATCTGCTTCCAATTGCCTTCGACGCGGTTCCAATCCATCGGTGTTTTCTCCTTCTATGTTAGGACGAAACGCGATGGACGCGCGCTCGTTCCAGCCGCTGATGTTGATTTTCGAAATTGACCATGGCACTGGCAGTGTCGGGAACGGCCAAACTTCCGGTTGCATGCCCATGGGCCCCTCGACCATGGCTCAGCCGGCCCCACAATCTTCTAGCCCCTGCGGCTCACAAGCCTGGCCAGCATGGCGGTTATGATAACGCTCGCTGCAACCCACGCCAGGGAACGGCCATTTTCCCGTTCGTCCACCGCATTTCTTCGCAGATGTCCAAAGGATAGTTGCTCGCGGAGATCTGCGACTTCCTTACGAAGCCATGCGAGCTCTTTACGGGCGGCGCGAAAAACCTCGTCGTCGTCGTCTTCCAAGACGCTCGGGCCACCATCATCCTCCAGTTCCTCGAGATATTGTTCCAGTTCCGCGCGAGACGAGAACCCCTTGGCTCTAATGTCGGTCATGATCGTTTTCCTGTCGCAAGGTTTGAGGGTTTGCAGGGTTAAACGCTGATTGCTTGAAAAAGATGCACCACCTCAGGGCTGCAGAACTGGCAGGGCTGCCAACACGCAACGCCGCTTGGAGAGCCCCACAACCGGAGATATGTCCAGACCATCCTTGCCTGCCATGATTCCTGCCCCATCTAGGAGTCTCGAACAGTAGGAGCCGGGTCATGACTTGCCGCGAAGCGCTGACCGGGAAGCGTATTCTCCTGGTTGAAGACGATTATTACATGGTGAGCGAGTTAGCACAGCGTCTCGCGGCGATGGATGTCATCGTCGCTGCGAAATGCCCAGGTGTTGCAGAGGCTCTGGGGGCGATCGCGGCGTCAACTGACCTCGATGCCGCTATATTGGACATCAATCTGTCGGGCGAGATGGTCTTCCCCGTAGCAGACAGGCTGGAGCGGCTCGGCATCCCTTTCATTTTCGCCACCGGCTACGACCCGGATGTCTTACCCGATCGCCACGCTGACAAAATTGTGTTGCGCAAACCCGTCGAGGTCGAGAGTTTGGCGCTTGTCTTGTCGGACGTTGCGCGTCAAAGAACCGTCTCGATCGAGGAGGCACTACAAAACGATCTTCTCGCCCTTCTTCCCGCACACACTCTGAAGGAACTTTTGCCGCTCCTGAGCAGGATGAGCGTGCCAAGGGGGGCTGTTCTTGAAGTTGCCCATCAGACGATCAGCCGCGTCTACTTCCCGCTCGATTGTGTCGGTTCGCTCATCGCCGTCGGGAGCGGTGACGCCAGGATTGAAACAGGGCTCATCGGCAGGGAGGGGATGACAGGCTTCGGGATCGCGCTCGGCGATGAGCGCACGCCGCACGAACTTGTCAATCAGATTGAAGGCTTTGCTCTCGCCATAGCCGCCGACGATTTCAAGCTCGTGCTGAAGGACGCTCCCGAACTCGATCTTCTTGCAGGTCGGTTTGCACGATGCCTTGGCATACAAGTGAGCCATACCGCTCTCGCCAACGGCAGGTTCGACATCCGCACGCGGCTTGCCCGATGGCTGCTGATGGTGGACGACCGTACGTCCAAGAGCGGCTTTGACCTCACTCACGAATATCTCTCCATCATGCTTGGCGCCAGAAGGCCATCAGTGACGGAAGCAATTCACGTATTAGAAGGAGAAAGGCTCATACGATCCACTCGAAGTCACCTCGAAATCCGCGATCGACCAAAATTGCTTCAGTTCGCAGGCGAGTCCTATGGCACTCCGGAAGCGGAGTATCGCCGCCTCATGTCATTGCCGATCGTCGCAAAACCGCTGGCCCGACTCGCCGCTGTCGGTTGACGAACCTCGTTCGATGATGGCGATCCAAGGTTAAGCTGATCTGCGCTCAGGCCCGAAGCCGAAAGCTGCGAGCATATCATCGGGTGGCTGGGGCCTGCCAAAGAGATAGCCTTGACCGGTTGCGCAATGGAACTCGCGAAGAAGCGCTTGTTCAGCCAAGCCCTCGACGCCTTCAGCGACGATCTCCAGCCCCAACCCATGGGCAAGGGAGACGATTGCCTTGACGATCTCGAAGACCCCGTGGTCCGCAGTCATCCTGCGAACAAATGACTGATCGATCTTAAGTTTGTCGAGCGGCAAATCAGCGAGATAGCTCATAGAGGAATAACCCGTTCCAAAATCGTCGAGTGCAATGGAAACACCGATCGCGCGAACCGCAGCCATTTTTGCCTGCGATCGGCCGCCATTGTCGAGGAACGCAGATTCGGTCAGCTCGACACAGAGTCGTGACGCCGGCAACCCACTCCTGGACAAAGCAAGGCTAATTTCCCCTTCCACATCGGCGCGCTCGAACTGAATTGGCGAGATGTTGACCGATACAGCACCCGTTGGCCAATGCATGGCGTCCGCACAAGCCTGCATCAGCACCCAGCGGCCGATATCGCAAATTATCCCGGAAGACTCTGCAATTGGGATGAACTCCGTCGGTGGGACGATGCCGAGTTCGGGGTGGCGCCAGCGCAAAAGTGCTTCCGCGCCGACGAAATGTCCCATCGCCAGGTCCACCTGAGGCTGGTAGAGCAGAAAGAACTGCCCTTCGCGCAGCGCACCCCTCATGTCGGCTTCGAGACGTCTGGAGCGGGCTTGTTGGAGCGCGACGGCCGGATCATAGATCGACCAGCGCCCTGACGTTTCCTTAGCGATGTCAAGCGCGGATTCGGCTGCGCGCAGAGAACTCGCCGAATCGACAAGCTCGGTGCGTGCTACGCCGAGCCGGACGACAACGGTGGCGGACATCTCGTCGAAGACGACAGGCTCCTCGAAAAGAGCCAGCAAAAGATCGGCTTGAGACGCCGGGTCGGCATCATCCCCGGCTCTCAGGATCGCGAACAGGTCGCCATCGATTCGCGCCAGCAGATCGCCTGGGAAGCTGGCGGCGAGCCGGGAAGCTACTGCCTTCAAGAGCTTGTCACCGACATCGCGGCCCAAAGTCGCGCACACGTCCGAGAAGCGTTCGATATCGAGAACCGCCACTACGCCGCCGCGTCCTTTAAGGCGTGCGAGGAACTCGCGGCGATTCAAAAGCCCGGTTAGCTCGTCCTTCTCGGCCATCGACTTGAGCTTCGCCTCGTATGCCTTGCGGGCGGTGACATCGCGGATAATGACGCACCCGCCGAACGAGGGTGCCGCTCGAAATCCCTTCTCCTCGACCGGAGAAAGGGTGATCGCCGCTTCATAGTTTGTTTCGCTTTCACCCCTGCGTCTGACAAACTCTACGATCGTGCTTTGGATCCTGCCGGGATCGGCCTCGTATAAAACAGCAAGATCACGGATCGCCGCCGTCACCGACTGTTCTGCGCTGCTCAGCAGGTTTGCGCCGGCCCCGACTCTCAGGATCGATTTGGCAGATTCACTGATTTCTGCGATTTTCATGTCGCCAGCGAAGGCAACAATTCCATCGGAGCTGTCGGCAATGATACGCCGCATGAGGCGGCGGGCGTTGCGGGCGTCGATGTTTGCAAGCGTCACCATCATCTGACCGAGATCTACCCGTTCGTTCAACGCGAGACCGCTTGCGAGCGCGAGCAGAAGCCAGGAGACAGTCGTCCCTGTCACGATGGCATAATCTTTCTGGAGAGCGTAGGCCGTCAATTCGCAGACGGCGCCTAATGTCAAGGCGAGCGCCGAAAGCTTGGCCAATCCAACGGAACGCGACGACAGGACGGCAGCGATTAGCGCGGCAGCAAGGAGAAGCTCCAATGGCCCTTGATCGACTTCGGTCAGGAGGCGGGCCTGGATCAGCGTCTCGGCTGCGAGAACATGAATAAGAGGTCCCGGCAAAACTCCATGCACCGGGACCGGAAAGATATCCTTCAGTTCGGTTGCAGAGGCGCCGACGACAATGGAACGTCCAGCAAGCTGACCGGCTGCTACCTTGCCGGTAAGGACATCCGCCAGTGAGTAAGTGGGCACGCTGCCGGGCTCAATCGAAAAGTCGATCAGCCGATGCCCTGACGTCTCCGGGCTTGCGCCGAGAGCCGAAGCTGCAGATGGCGTTGAAATGCCTTCGAAGGCGCTGCCTAAATCGAAATTGCGCACCGCGCCGTCGGCGTCTGTGGAGACGTTCGCAAATACCGGCCAGGCGTTGGACAGGAGCCGGGGGATGGGCCTGGTGACCACCGTCTCTCCTGAGGCCGCGGCGATCTGCTGGCGGAAGATCGGTAGAAGAACGCCTCCACCGGCGCGCTCCAGTGCCAATGCGATCGCGTTATCGTCATCGGCATCGGAGGGGGTGGAGAAATCGATATCGAGGAAGATGTCTGCTGCATTTGCAGCGATCAACTTGTCCAGAAGCGTGGCATAGATGCTGCGAGGCCAAGGCCAGACGCCGACCTCGTCAAGCGTTCGCTTGTCGATGGCAATGAATACAATCTTGCCGGAGGCTTCCCTTGGCGCCCATTGAAACCGCTTGTCGATCAGCCTTTGGTTGAGCGCCGTTAGCGCGGTCAGGCTGGGGGCGACGACCGGAAGTGCAAGCATGACGGTGATAAGCGCGGCGCGAAGCGCGATCGGGCCAGTGACTGCGTCATAGATCCGCCTAAGCGTCGCGCCGTAGCTTTTCACTTGTTGTTGCCTTTGCCGCTATTGCTGCCGTTTCCGTTATTGCCCTTGCCGCTGCTGTTGCCATTGCCTCCACCATTACCGTTGCTTTCATGGCCAGAGCTGCTGTCTTTACCGCCTCCGCTATTGGTCGAGCGATTGTGTTCCTTGCCGGACTTGCCCCCGCTGTCGTTGGCAGTGTTCTTGCTCGTATCCTGCGATCCCTTGCCCGATTTCTCTTTGTCTTCTGCTGAACCTTCGGTCTGGCCGGCGAAGGTGGTCGTTCCCACCGCAGGCACGACCGCGACGGACGGTGTAACGGCTATTATCGATGGGCGCGAGGCAGCACCATCGACTTTCATCCTCGTCTTTCGGTCGACAATGGCGCTCTGGCGCGGCCCGACATTGGCTTGCTGGCCGCTCGCGAAGGCGGTCACCTGCACGAGGCCTCGATCAACGGACACAGACGCTTTGGACCTTCCAACGCTCACATGGAAGATTGTGCTTTTTACAACAGCCGCTAGATAGGGCGTCTGCGCCGTCGTATGGGGCAGGCTTCGCCTTTCGATCTCCAGATCAAGCGCGCCCACCTGCTGAACGATTTCCGTTTTGCGCGGTGCAAAAAAGCCGGCTGGCTTGGTGGTGATTGCGGCCATCGTGTTAGGCTGAAAGGCGATGCTTTCCACGCCCCTTACCAGTCGCGCCTTTCCGCGAGGCCCCGTCGAGATCCAGGCGTGATTGGGAAGAATGTCGCCCGACTTTAAGTCCTTCCACGACATTTGATCCGTCGTATAACGTACCTGGCTCGTTGCCTTGTCGACTTTCCAGTCATCGCTGCCAGCGATCGCCGAGACCGGCAAGAGGAAAAGCAGGACGACAAAACGAAGAACAACGCGCATTTCCACCCCCGTGTTATCGGAGCATTTAGGCATGGCATCTTTAAGAATCGTTTTAAGTTCGCGCCGAAGCTGACCGCAAACACGCAGTATGTACGGTATCGTACGGAGCCCTCAAAGATTCGTGATCGTGCTCGAGAGCGATCGACCGACTGCCTGTACACCTGACCTTCGTGCGCCGATCCATGCATCCGTCACGCTGCCCGTTAGCCAACGCGCTAGACGAAATCCTTCGTCAAGTCGCGGTAATACCAGCTGTGCAAAGCGTGCCTTGGCGGAAGCGTTCAAAGGCAGGCACCGTCGGGATGTTGCATCGCATGTCCATATTTCCAAAGATCGGTTTAACATATGCTTCGGCGCTCATGCTGCAAGGTCCGTGCAGGACGGGCTCGGCTTGAAGCAAACAGTGCCTGGCGCACCGCATGCGATGATGATTATGCGCTTGGGTACTCTCGCCGCCGCCTTTAAGCGCCGACAGCGTGGATGCCTGGGTGTCGGGTGGCATGTGGCTAAGCTTGCACCACGTCCTCAACTGGGATCCTGATCGTACAGCGCACGCCGTCGGTCTCAAAATCGAGCGATGCGCCGCCATTGGCCGAGTATTGAAGGCTGCGTGTAATCACGGTGTTTCCAAAACCGCGTCGGGTTGGCATCGAGACGGCAGGCCCACCAATTTCCTTCCATGAAACCTCAAAATATGTGTCACGGGCAGCCACGGATACGGCGATCTTGCCGGTTTCGATTGCCAGGGCGCCATATTTTACCGCGTTGGTCGCGAGCTCATGCACGACAAGCCCAAACGCAATGGCGGCACGCGGCAGAATTTCGATGTCGTCGCCGATCATCTCAAGTCGCGAACCGAGCTCGTTAACGTAAGGTGCCAGCTCGGTGGAAAGGATATCGCGAAGAAAGATCGAGGCCCAGGAGCGGTCAGCCAGAACGTTGTGGGTTGCAGCCAGTGCGTGGATCCGGCCAGAAAATGCCTTGCGAAAACCATCGATCGTCTCCTCGGTCGAGGCTGTCCGGTTAGAAATGGATACGACCAGTGCCAGCGTGTTTTTAACGCGGTGATCGAGCTCGCCCATAAGCAGCAGCTGCTGCTTCTCAGCTGCCTTGCGGCGCGACAGATCGACGAGTGTGACGACCGTCCCAATGCTTCCCTCGCCGACCATCAGCGCGGACGCACTGACGAGAACGTCCTTTGCGCCACGGCTGCGCGGTGCTATTGCCTCGATGCCCTGAATTGGTTGGCCACTGGCGACGACGTCAAGAAAATCGCCGCCCTGCATCAAGCCGGTCGCTCCTCTAAAATCGAGTGCGAATGCCTCGTCGAACGTAGAGCCGATCGGATCGGCACCGGCAAGCGACGATGCGGAGGCGTTGGCGTGGGTGACGACACCGTTGAGGTCGCAAACCACGACGGCCTCGACGGCCGAAGCAAGGATCGCAAGAGCTGTCCGCTCAGCCTGGGCACGCTTTTCGGCGTTGATGCGCGCGGTAACATCGGTGAAGGTGACGGCAACACCGGAATTTGTGCCAAGCGTCATTTCGCCGGCTGCTATCAGCAGGTGTCTTGCGCCATCGCCGCTGCCAAGCGTGACCTCGACGGCCGACGTCGCGGGATGCGCTGCTGAAATCAAGTCTCTCAGCGCCTTTGCGCCGTTCGCTCCAAGCGCTGTGAACAACACCGGCCCGTCCAGGGCGTCGCGAGCAACATCGACAAGGTCCGTCAGGGCTCTATTGGCGTAAAGCAGATTGCCGAACCTGTCGAAAGCCGCAGCGCCGAGGTTCATCGCCTCCATGAAAGAGCGATAGGACTCTACGCCTCCTTCGAGGGTGAAGACTTCCTCGCCATTCGCTTCATTGCGGACGACCAGCGCGTCGATTTCCCCCTCGCGTATAGCGCGGATGACCTCTTCCGCCTCCTCGAGGCGCCGGCGAAGGTCGGCATTCAGGCTTTCGGCCTTTGAGACCGTAGTAGACGTCATTCGCCTTCCACCTGAAGGCTGACCAGGACCTTCTCCGTGTTCGAAAGGTCGCCGATGATCTTGCGGATAGGAACTGGTAGTTCGCGCACCAGCGTCGGAATGGCAACGATCCCATGCTCACGCGCAAGCTGCGGCGACTTTCGAAGATCAACGACTTCGATCACATACTTGCCTGGAAGGCTCTCGGCGCAGATTCGTTCGAGGTTCTGGAGCGCAGCCAGCGACTTCGGGGTCTGGCCCGCAACATAAAGCGTGAGTTTCTTCGGCGTTCCGGTAGGTTGGTCTTCCATATCTTCCATCGTCATTCCGCCACGCGGCGGCTTTTCTCCATATCAGACCTATCCGAAGCAGCTTGGTCGAGATAGACCCGCTCGGCCTCAGCATCGAAATTCAATTCGGCCTCGTCGGCGTCAAGTTCTGCCTGAAGAGCCTCAATCTGGGCAAGCGTCCTGCGGCGTTTCTGCTTCAGCCGATCGGCCCGACGGATGACGTCCGCCCGACGCTCAAGCTCCGCCTTCCGAAGCCGTGCCTCTTCTGCCTGTCTCTGGGATCCCGTCAACGCCCTTCCATCGCCGATATATGGCGCCACAAGCTGGATTCCATTGTCTGACATGACAAATTCACGGACCTGATTAGAATGGGCCGTCCCGCGGGCCTTGAGCAGATAGAGCTCGCGGTTGAATTCACCGCCGACCTCGCGATTGAGCAACAATATCCAAGCGTCCATCAGCGACGATAGGCCGGCGTCCGTCTCCGTGACCCCTTCCTGGGAATGCATGAGGTGCGTGAAGACAGCGGTCGTACCGCGCGACTTGAGGAAATCGACCATGCGCAACAGCATCGATTGGACCTCAAGCGGATCTCCGCTTCCAACAAAGGCGGAAATCGGATCGAGGACAACAAGAGAGGGATCGAACTTGTTGATCTCGCGCAGCATGATGGCAAGGTGCATTTCGAGACTATAAAAGGTCGGCCGCACAGCGATATAGTGCATTCTTCCAGCGTCAATCCATTTCGCGAGATCGGTGCCGATCGAGCGCATGTTACGGACGGTCTGGTCAACCGACTCCTCGAAGGAACAATAGAGGGCTTTCTCGCCGGCCATACAGGCGGCGTTACAAAATGCGGCCGACAATGAGCTCTTGCCCGAGCCTGCAACACCGCTAATGAGAATGCTTGTTGCCCGGTGAAACCCTCCTCCCGACAGCATTGCGTCGAGATCTGGTACGCCTGATGATATACGATCGTTCGATACCTTGTGGTTCAGGCCCAGTGTGCTAACCGGCAGGACACTGAAACCGTCTTCATCAATCAGGAAAGGGATTTCGTTGGTTCCGTGGGCGGTACCACGATATTTGACGATCCGAAGGCGGCGGGTGGATATCTGGTTATGAACGCGATGGTCTAGCAGGATGACGCAATCCGAAACATACTCCTCAAGGCCCTGCCTGGTAAGTGACCCGTCGCCGCGCTCCCCCGTAATGATCGTCGTCAAGCCTTTGTCCTTCAACCAGTCAAAGAGCCGGCGGATTTCCGCGCGCAAAATGGCGGGGTTGGTAAATGCGGAAAAAAGACTTTCAATCGTGTCGAGCACGATGCGTTTTGCGCCGACCTGGTCTATCGCTAGTTCCAAGCGCAGGAAGAGACCTTCAAGATCGTAGTCGCCGATTTCCTCAAGTTCGGATGGATCGACGACGATATGCTCGATGTAGAGCTTGTCGGCGTCGATCAAGCTCTGCACATCGAAGCCGAGCGACGCGACATTGTTAACGATATCAACCGGCCGTTCCTCGAAGGTGACGAAGACGCCAGGCTCGTCATAGTCGCGAGCTCCGTTGAGGAGAAAGGTTGAGGCAAACAAGGTTTTGCCACAGCCGGCTGTGCCGCACACGAGCGTCGGTCGCCCCGTCGGAAGGCCGCCGAGCGTCAGATCATCGAAGCCGGCGATGCCCGTAAGCGACTTTTTGATCCCGGCGATATCAGCCATGTATGCGACGTCCTGTGATGTTCTTCTGAAGCTGTCGTATCTGAATGGTTTTCCGTTAGCAAATCGTCACTCGCGCTCTTCCTGCCCCCACCATCAAACTGCCCGTATCCGCCCGCGTCAATCAACCAGAAAAACCTCTCTAATTGAATAGCATAATCCATTATCGGTCTATTTTGGAACAATTTCCGCCGCGGCTGAATCGCGCGCTTCACACGAGTGGCTGCTGATGCTTGGGAGACAGTGTGTAGGGTGAACCCGGCACCGGCCCGCGATCGCTTCAATCGCAAAGCTGCCCGGTCCGGTTAGCTTTTAGGTGCACTGCGCCGGTATCGAAGTGGCGGACTGCCTGATCGCTTCAGAGACGTTTCTGTGATGCTGACGATTTTCTGTCAAAATCAGGAACAAGCCCGATTGACGGTGGTTGAGTCCCTTTCCTTCACAAAGCTCAAGGAGAAAATCATGCTTATGAAGATCATCGCCGCATCAGTCTTGTCGCTCGGCCTTGCAACATCCGCAATGGCTCAGGCTTCGGGTGGCGCCGGCTCCGCTACTGGCGGCACCTCGGGTAGCGGTTCCATTGGCTCTGGCGCGAATAGCGGCACGGGCACCAGTGGCTCCAGCAACAACGGGACCGTCAACCCCGGCGCCAATGGCTCCAACGGGAACGCGCTCGACCCCAATGCCACCAATTCCACGACAAATTCAGGCGCATCGACGAATTCGGGGACGAATAACGGTTCGTCCGACAGCGACAATTGCGCTCACACGACAACAACGCCAAACCACGATCCGTCGACGATGACGCCGCAGGAGCAGGCAAACTGCAAGTAAGTAAAAGCCCCGCTTCGGCGGGGCGCTTTCATCTTCCGGTCGGCGGAGAACTTGAGGTCGAAATCTTCGTCTGATCCGCGGCACCGAGCTTCACGACAAAGGCGCCGATGTCATCAGCCCAACCGGACGATAAACAGGGCCGGCATCGCTAGGAATCTCGCCGCCCAAGGGTTGCTCTTGTGGTCAGCGAACTGAATGAATCCCCAGTTGAATCTCTAATGCGTCCGGTATTCGCGCCGCCCCTGTTTTATTGACGGTACTCGAAGCGCGTTGACGCGCTTGTCTTATGATTTCCTTGCTTCTTGGTGAGATAAAGAAGCGCCGGAGAGGGTCGCCGCCCTCATCCGGCGATGGGGGACGGATCGTGGACGCGCAGGCCGCCATTCTTGCGAATGCCGGGCCGAACTAAAGTACGATCGCCCCCATCTTTTCCAATCGTCCTGAACGGATACCCGAGCTTCGGGCTCGGATGACAAGCATGGGAGATCAGAAAAGATGACTGACATTACCATCGGCGCGGACATCTCGAAAGACCATATCGATCTGCACAGCCTGCCGGACGGCGAAACGCTGAAGGTTGCCAATGACCGCAAGGGATTTGCCGCCATTGTCCGGTGGATCGGCACAAAGGATGTAGAGCGGATCGTTTACGAACCAACCGGTGCCTACCATAAGGCATTCGAGCGTTTCATGATGGTGCAAGGAGTTGCTCTCTCCAAGGTCAATCCCCGGCTTGCCAGACGTTTTGCACACGTCACAGGCAGACTTGCCAAGACAGACAGGATCGATGCCGCACTGTTGGCTCGTTACGGCACGCTTCTTGAACCGCGTCTCCTGCAGGCAAGTGCGCAAATCCACAATGACCTGAAAGAGTTGCATATGGCGCGCCTTGCCCTGATCAAGGACAGGACTGCTGCAAAGAACAGGGCAAAGAATCTTTCCAACCCGCTCTTGAAGCGACACAACGGCGACAGGCTCCGGCAGGTCGAGCGGCAGATCAAGGCCGTGGACGACGCCATCATGGCCCTCATTGCCGAAGACGCGAACCTGAAGGCCAGGTTCGATATCCTCGTTTCAATTCCCGGCCTGTCGCAGGTCACGGCCTTCACACTCCTTATCGAAATGCCGGAACTCGGCGAGCTGGATGAGAAGGCCGCAGCAGCCCTTGCCGGTCTTGCCCCCATGAGCCGCCAATCCGGACGATGGACCGGACGCGCTTTCATCGCTGGCGGAAGGGCCATTGTCCGCCAGGCACTCTACATGCCGGCCCTCGCTGCCTGCCGCTTCAACCCGGATCTCAGCGTCAAATACGACCAACTCAAAACCGCAGGGAAAGCGCCAAAGGTCGCCATAACCGCGATCATGCGTAAGCTCATCGTATTGGCTAACGCACTGCTGCGAAAAAAACAGAAATGGGTCCCGAAGATGGCTTGATCAACACGGATACTTTAGTCGCGACTTGCCAACACTCTATCCGTCCTGCTGGTCCTTCGGTATTTTGACTGCGTCCCTGTCGTCCACCTTGAAGCTCGTCATGAAGCGCAATGTCGCGAAGGTCGCAATCGAGAGGACGACCGCAGTCTCATAGGCGCCCAGCCCAACTGCCGCGCCGATTGCACCCGTTGCCCACAGGCTGGCGGCTGTTGCAGTTCCCCTAATGCTGGCCTTGCCCACCAGAATTGCACCTCCGCCAATGAAACCCACGCCATTGATAATGCCCTCGACAATGCGCGCTGTCGCCTCCGCATTTTCGCGGGTGACCGTCTCAGCGGCCTGGATGAAGCCACAGGCCGCAAGTGCAACGAGAGGGAAGGTCCTAAGCCCGGCGCTTCGCTCGTTGCGTTCCCGATCCCATGCGATCGGAAGAGCTAGGGCGTATGCGACCACGAGGACACCGAGATTACGCAGAAGATCGATATGGACGCCAACACTGCCAAGCCAACTTTCCATCACTCACCCCCGTGCCTCACGCCGAAGATGGGAGCGTGGGGGCTTCCGACAAGAGGTGCCGTGACCTCGATGCCGCCCACGAACTAGCGATATCGGCACCAGCTTTGCCGACGGCATGGTGATCGAGCAGTGGATCTGCACCCTCGAAACGAACCGGACCAGAGGCGACAAGGTCTGAAGCTGCGCCGAAGGACGTGAATGGCGCGTTCCGGAAGTCCTGAGCTCTTCGGATTTTCAGGAACCGCAGTGGCTCGGAAGCTGTGGTTGCCTATTGTCTTACCTTGCCCCTACTGGCCTCAAAATCTGGGAACTAAAGGTCGGCGGCGTGCTTAGGTCAGCAGCGACGGCTATTGCTCTTCCAAGGCAGACCGCCGCTTCCCCAATCACCCAAGGGAAGACTCATGAGCAAGGAAAACGACAAGACGAGCGATGCTGAGCGAAGCGATCCCGCAGTTGCCGATCGGAACCGGGAGGAGCTTGCCAAGGAAGCGGCTCGTGGGCTGAAGAAAGCGTCCCAACAGGCATCGAAAGAAGGATCGAATGGCCCACGCTAGGATACGCCGCCCCCGTAGACGCGACATCCGGCGACATCACGATGCTGCTTCCTGGCGTCCTGGCAGCGGGCCTGAACGAAATTTCCATACGCCACGTCATTGCGGTGGCCGGTTCGCATGACCGGCCTTAGGGTCGCTAAGACCGGTCGTACCGCGCCAGCATTTGCCGGAGAAGCTGGTTCTCACGCCGAGCCTTGCGGCAAGCCTCTGCAACGGTTAGCGATGTCATCTCATGGTTGGAAGTCCCCGATGTTTCGGTTGCGGGAACTTCGACTCTCACGACCGATTCAGGCGCTGCCGCCGCGTTTCGCATCGGCGCTGTGTTTCCAGCCGAACTGGCCAAGGCGCTGTCGGCAGCGGTGGCCTCCCGCCCGAGCAGGTCCGCGATCCAGGCCACATACTTCGCACGTAACGGATCGTTGTGCGAGAGCGCACGCATTTTCGTCTCTGCCAGCCGTCTCTGATCTCGGTAAAGCGATATGGAGGATTTCAAACGCAGGCGCTCCGGAAACCCGAAACATAACGGGAACAAATACATCCTGCAACCCCTGGCCAATTTTACATGCGGCCTGATGGCCGGAAAACGAGCCCGTGGCAAGGCAGGGGCCGACCGCCGGCGGTATGTCGTCAGGCAATTAGTTTTTGAGAGGTCTATTTGACGCCGTGAAGACGGATGCGACCAGGTCAGTCTTGAAGATATTAATAACAACAATCCTCGACGCTCGGTTGCGGCTCAGCCGGGATCGGGTAACGCCTTCGAAGGGCGTTGCTCGCGGGGCTGGTATCCAGGTCAAAAAGCATCTCTGCCTTTGTTGTGGCCGAAAAGATTTCTATGGCGATGATCAGTTCTTCGCGGCCGCCGCGCTGATAAACTTCGGTCATTTTCGAA
The DNA here is from genome assembly GCF_053522545.1 of Rhizobium sp. 21-4511-3d. Taxonomy (NCBI): domain Bacteria; kingdom Pseudomonadati; phylum Pseudomonadota; class Alphaproteobacteria; order Hyphomicrobiales; family Rhizobiaceae; genus Rhizobium; species Rhizobium sp. 21-4511-3d. Next base: position 64,688 of record NZ_JBNWCF010000010.1, read on the forward strand.
AGCTTCATGTCCGGTTCCAAAAACAGTGTGCTCACCACATCATGCTCAAAAGCGCGGCGGTGTCGCGTGACAACGGCGTGACATGGTCAAAGCATGGACTGGGTACGCGCTGTTCGAACAGCGTCGCCTCGGCGCGTCAACGCGCGGTACCGCAAGCCGCTGTTTTGATGGAACCACCCACGCTGTGCCGACATTGCTGAATGGAGGACGCTCTTTATCGTCAGCTTCCAAAAGACGGGACATTTGCATGGAAAATCATACCACAGAGGCCGTTACTTCTAATCCAACAGCGCTAGCGCAGATCGGAGCATTGCTCATTCACTACGGATTGGCTTTGGCAGGCGCAGTGGTCCTTCTGGTCGGCGGCTGGATTCTGTCCGGCTTTTTAAGCCGATGGGCCTATAAGGGTATATCTCGAATCCACGGGATTGATGAAACGCTCGCTCGTTTCTTTGAGAGCGTTCTTCACTACGGATTGCTGATCTTGGTGTTCGTCATGGTTCTCGGCCAGTTCGGGGTGCAGACAGCATCCATCGTCGCCGCTCTCGGCGCCGCAGGCTTGGCAATCGGACTGGCGCTCCAGGGTACGCTGCAAAACATTGCGGCCGGGATCATGCTGCTAGTACTACGGCCGTTCCGCGTAGGCGAATACATCGAGACGTCCAGTGTGAAGGGCCTGGTTCGAGAGATCGGCCTCTTTGCAACGGAGCTCAGAAACGCTGACGGCCTGTACCTGCTCGCTCCGAATTCGACGCTATGGAACACACCCATCATAAACCATAGCAGGGAAAAGGACAGACGCCAGGAGATGTCCGTCGCGATTGGGAATGACGCTGACGGCAACATGGTCAAGAGGCTGATTCTGGACATCATCTCGTCAGATAAGCGCGTGCGCTCCGATCCGCCACCTCGCGTTTTTGCGGACGATCTCAGTGCCGACAAGATCACTCTCAAGATCGAATACTGGGCATCCACGGGTGAATGGACGGAAACCAGGCACGCAATCATCGACGGTCTCAAGGCGGGGTTGGCCGCGAAAGGAATTGCTTTAAAGTGAAATGCTGGAGGGCGCTTGTTGCTCGAGACCTGCCAAGAATAGATCACCATTGAGGAGAGCTATCGGCCGAGCGGCCGCCTAGGCAAAGGGTGACTTGATTTCCGCCCCGCGGCAACGTCCTTCGTGAGTGGAACCTGTTCAAGGGTACATTCAGAGAGAAATTGCCGACCATCCTCATTAGCGACTTTGCGCAGGAGATAGGATGCCCAGCAACATGAGAATGTTGACCCAGGTCCGTCGCGTCGGCGTACGCGTCGGTAATGCATTTACTCTTCGTTTTGCGCACCGATTCATATGAGGAGGTCTTCGGCGAACGTTTACGACCCGGTGCCGACAGAACGCTCAAGTCAGGTTCCAACGGCCGAGATATGCTTGTTCCGGCCCCAACGAGCTGCCCATAGGATCGTACATCATCGATTTTACTACATAGTCCCTGCATGGCCAGAGCTTACCCGGAACGCGCAATCGCTGTTCCGGACCGGCCTTTTTTCCCCAAAAGGTTTCATACCTGAGCCGGCTGTTGTCGGGAGATAAGCATTTTTCGCGAGCAATTTGAGTGATACCCCTGCCGCATGCAGATGAATCGGTCTTGCCGCCAAGATCCCGCCAACGATTTCAAGAACTATGTTCATGTCGCCACGGATGCCGAAGCTAAACCGTTCCAGCGTAATCCGAAGCGTTAGGATGAGGGCGTATGGCCGGGTGACGGTGTTGCGACAGAGGCGAGAGCTACGCTTAACTCAGGGATGGCTTGCGGTTCAGACATCTGCGGTGGGCCTGGCAGGACTCGAACCTGCAACCAATCGGCTATGAGCCGACGGCACTAACCATTGAGCTACAGGCTCGCGCTCGCAGAAAGCGCGAATGGATTGGCATAGGCCCACAAATCGGCTTCCGGCAGTTGATAAAGCGGTCGGCGTCATCGCCGCACCAACGACTTGGCGATCTCGAAGATGTCGTCGCTGCAAGCGGTAGGGTTCTTTCGACTAGGCGATGCCGAGCCCGATCCTGCTGTCAGTGCACGGAGGACGGCCAGTTGCCCGCGAGCCGGTCGTAAAGGGATGGCCTGGATCTTCGGCGCTTTGCAACGGTCCAGTGCAAGCTGACGATCATCGTCATGCTGACGCATGCAAAGGCGGGTCAGCGGCATCATCGCGCCAAAGATCTGCATCATGACAGCGATGATCTTCGGGCCCACCGCTCCAATCGGTGGTAATATCAGTTTGAAATGTTGAGGGGCGTCACTATCGCGTATTTAGATACGCGATAGTGACAGTAATCTTGATCACCCGGCGGAATGGTGTAACTTTTCCGTATCTGTCATACGCGAAAGTTACATAGTGTGCCCCTGACGAAAAGCGCCGTATTGCGCTCGAGGACATGACATCCGTTCTGGGCGTTCGGGCGGAAGACAAAGCCACAGGCACCATGGAGCGGATTGCGGCAGCACTGCGTCCCCTCTCCACCGACGCCGACACCGATTTGCTGCTGGTCTTGCGTCGGACCCTATTTGCGTGGTTGATCGCGGGCGGCGATATGCACCTGAAGAACATGGCCGTCCTGAAAATTGCTGAACCAGAGGAGATTTTAGCTCGGTCCGTATGGCGCCGCTCTATGAAGCTGTAACAATGGGGGTGTTTCCGAACCTTCAGAATGACCTGAAAATCAGCGGCAAGGACGAACGGCTGAAAAGAGCGGATTTCCGGCGGTTTGCAGCGACGGCGGGTATTCCGGTGGCGGCGGCGGACACGGCCATGGATGAACTGGCGGCGACCCTTGCGCGCGGCGTGAGATGAGCTTGCTCTGCCGGACCCGCTGACAGACGGTTCAGTCGGCGCTGAACGGGCGGCGCAGATGCGGGCAATTGTCTGCCAGCGTTTGGCCGCATTTGATTAGCATGGAGCTAAATTCGACCTTGAGCGATGGGTCCCCCGGCAGGGCTCGAACCTGCAATCAATCGGTTATGAGCCGACGGCACTCACCATTGAGCTACAGGCCTGCCTTCCCTTCTTTATGCGCGTTCGCGCCAGCGATTGACGAACTCCGCAAGTTTCTCTCGCGGGCCGCTGTCAAAAGAACAGTGGGCAACTCTTGGAGGCCGCAGGTCGGCAATTCGTCCTCATCCCAGAACCGCTGCCATGCCTCTCGGACAACTCCGTATCCGATCCCAAGACGATCGGCCTCGCGCAGAAGCGCCTGTCCAAGGCCGGTTTCTTCAGAGATTGCTACGACTTGATCCATTGCAATAACTTTCATCAGGATTGAGAACGACTGCCGTCGTGTACTGCTCCCCCACTCTCTCAAATATCCGGAGAACCACGATCAGCCTCGTCCTCGGTCGATTTGACCCCGCTATCATCCGGCAAGCTGATGAGAATTAATCACGGGCGAGTTTCGTTGAATACTTGTAGCCGTCCGGAACCCCGAGCGCGAGGCCGCGTTTTTTAGCATCGGAGGACATGATGGAACATAGCCAATATAACTGGATCAGCATCAGAGCTCACGAGATATGGCAATCTGAAGGTTGTCCAAATGGGAAAGATCGCGAGCATTGGGCCAAAGCGGCCGAAGAATGGGAACACCGCAAAAGGCGGCTGGAGGTCCCCTACGAGGCGCTGCGGGAGCAAGTGAGGCGCGTTCTGGTGGTCGACGACGAGCCGCTGATACGGTTTGCTACCGTCGAGGCCCTGGAAGACGCCGGCTTCGAGGTCCTTGAGGCGGGCAACGCTGACGAGGCTCTCGTCCTTCTTCAACGGAATGATTTTGACGCTGTATTCACCGATGTGAATATGCCGGGAACGACGGATGGACTGGGGCTCACCTCCCTGGTGCGAGCCCGCTCGCCGCAGACTCGCGTCATCGTCACTTCTGGCCATGTTAGACTTGGTGCTTTTGACCTTGCGAGCGGCGTGTCATTTATTCCCAAGCCCTACACATATGACGCGATTGTCCGCATGCTGCAGGCACCAGGCTTCGGAACGCGATAGGCGACGTGAACCGGCGTCGCGACGACTGCTAGCGCGTGTTTTGACAGACAGGCAAGACCAACATTGCGACGACTTCGATCACGCCGGTTGAGTAGCAATGCATAGGGATCAAATAATCAAGGGGCAAGCCGCACCAAAAATCGACATGCTGGAGCGGGAGGCCTCAACTTTTACCAGCGGCACGTCGATGTCATCGAGTGTCACGATCGCTTTATGCGGGCAGATACCACTCCCGCGGTCGTGCGTTCCGCTTTCGACGAAAGTCCTGACCTTGCCTGCTACCCATTGCTCCCCGGCTAAACGATGCGGCGGGAGCAACGAATGCTCGCCGCCGCGGCTCTCCAAGGTCCGCCGCCTGCGCTCAGGAGCGCGGCGAACATAAAGCTATATGGCTCGGAACGGAAACTCATTTTCGCAGCTTTTTCGCGGCGTCGTCGTCCCTATCATATAGCTCTACGCACAGAAGCTCGGAGAAGCCCTTTGCCGTAGCCTTTCCAGAGGCTTGCGCTGTGGACAGGTTGTGGAGAACATGTGGAGGAACTGTGTGCAACGCCGCTTCCCGACGTTAAGGGAATGGGCATGGATCTTGCGTGGGACATCCGAATCCGCTCAGATGAAGTCCTCGGCCGATGGCTTCCGCCGCAACGTCGCCATCCCGATCAAGGGCGCTCCGACATGATGTCGAGAAGCGCCCTTTCCATTTGGAACTTTCGTAGAGAGCGAGTGCCAGGGTACCTCTACCCATTTGCGTAGCGCCGATCTTGGTCTGCAGCAGAAGCAAAAACTGCATCGGCTGAGGCAATTCTTATGGTCGTTCCCGCCGGACTACGTTTGACCTCTGTGCGGCGAGCGGGCAGCCCATCAGCAGGGCCGCCAAACCTCGTAAATCCAACTGACGCAGGACACTCCAGCGACCTGTAATGGAGTTCGATCGATCAGTATGTCACAGCAGGGGAAGACGACCGGTACGGTAGCGGACCAATCCTTGCCCTCCGGCCCGAGCGTGGTAGTGTGACTGTGCTGCCGTCGAAAAACGCTGCATCAGACCGCTCCCTTGAAGTTGCCCTACAACTGACCCAAAGGAGCGGTCTTTTAGCGCGTCTTAAGCGATCCTGTTCATCCAGTCTTATGTGTCTCGCCGTCCCTCTCTGGCTCGCGTGCTTTGCCGCAGCAGCCTTTCTCCAAAAGCGAATCTTACTCTCAGCGGGTTCCGTCATGCCGGGATTATGTCCGCGAATGCTGCCCTCGTCTCGGCTCTCCCATCTAAATCCACGAAAACAGAGGGTTGTTTCATCTTCGCGCCTCCTAAGGAACTAGGATCCTTGGCCCGGCGGCCCCGGCTTAGCTCAGACATCAGCAACAAGGATGGTTGTTCGCAACCGTACGGCATCGTTTTTATCTTTCGCGCGTTTTTAGGAACAGTCAGCGGAGAAAAGACATGACCAACCGGGTAGCAATGATCACCGGAGCCGGATCGGGAATAGGTCGGGCGGCTGCCTTGACCTTGGCACGCGACGGCTACTCTATTGGCGCCTTGGGTCACTCTCACCGCGAACTCGCTGCCGTCGTTGACGATATCGCGGCTCTGGGAGGCAATGCGATTGCGCTCGATGCCGATATTTCTGACGAGAGGCAGATGGAGACGGCGGTTTCCTCTCTTGTAGACATGTATGGCAGGCTTGATGCCGTTGTTGCCAACGCGGGAATAAATGGTGCCTGGGCGCCGATTGATAGTCTTACGCTCGACGAATGGAACAGGACGATATCTGTCAATCTCACTGGCACATTTCTAACGATTAGGCAGACGGTGCCATTTTTGAAGAAATCGGGTGGTGGCGCGATCATCGTTGTGTCCTCGATCAATGGAACCCGGACCTTCACCACCCCCGGAGCGACAGCATACACGACCACGAAAGCGGGACAGGTCGCTATGGTTCAGCAGCTATCATTGGAGCTCGCCCGTCACCACATCAGGATCAATGCCGTCTGCCCGGGCGAAATCGAAACCAACATTGGTTCCAACACAAACCTCCGGCAGAAGGATGATACAGCCATACCCGTCATCTGGCCTGAAGGACAGGTACCGCTGACTGGAGGAAAGCCCGGTCGAAGTGAAGACGTTGGCGAGGTCATCGCGTTTCTGGCATCTGACAGGTCGCGACATATCACCGGCTCTCCGATCTGGGTCGATGGAGGCCAAGGGCTACTTCGATGACAGTTGAATCAGAAATGGAGTTATTGCGAAGTCAAAGCGAGCGGCGCCTCGATCGATCCATTTGACTACACCGAAGGCCGGCTGGGGCGAGACCGAACTTAGCGCTCGCGAAGGGATGAACGGCTGCAATCTTGTGTCGCGTGTCCAGTCTTCTCACAGCTTTTGCATCCAATCAGATACGCGACAAGTCGATTGTCGCGACTTTACCCAAAACTCGCCCGAGGTCTAGCCTTGGGCCACGCCATTAACGACGCGCAGTCGCAGCCGGAGCGAAAAAGTTATCGCTCCCGGTGGAAAGCCGCCTTTCCATCGGCCCACAAGGGCTTGACATCAGGAATTGGAGTAGAGGGAAATTAAGGCATGGACGAGCCGGACGGCAATGATTGCTGCGCCCAGTGCACCGACGCATAGAAGTCCAATGCCAATTTCGCGGACGCCCATGTCTACCCCTGCAACAAGAGGCCCCGGATAGTGCTCGCTCACCACGACGATGAGAAAGATCGATATTGCGACGCAGATCAAAAAGCCAAAGCTGAGATATGTCAGAAACCTGTGCATCACTTCTCGCGTCAAATCTTGCTTAATCAACGACCGCATTATCATGCAAAGTAATGATTTGCTACAGCCTCCCACCCGTCTTGCGGAGACAGCCGCTAATGCGGGTGCCCTTGCGCTGAAGCGGTCTACCCAAGGCTAGGGTTACTCGGACGGCCGTTGTCTTCGCAGCGCGCAGTTCTCCAGATTGCCGACGGTCCCCGCTCGCTCGTCGGTCGTTTGCTGCGTCAGGTTTCAATCAACCGACTGATTTTGCCCATCAGGCTCCACCCACATTTCCAAGGAAGTTTTCGCGAGCGCTCCTCGTTCAGGCCGCTCATCATACAGGCCGGATCAACTGTCTCGACCCTCCCGAGGGATGGTCGACACAGTCGCGAAGGACATTCAGGACGGTGGAAGCCCGGGAAAACTTAAGGGGCGCGTCTGTACGCAATCGGACGCGCAATGTCTCACGGTTGAAGGTGCTGCCGAAGCTGCCCACCTATCAGGTGACCGGAAAGGATAGTCAACATGTCGGGCTATCGCGGACGGGATCCATTCGCAGTTCCAAAATTTTCCCTGACGCTGCCAGAAGCATGCGTTGAGAACACCTGCGCCGCCGGCTCCGCCTCGCGGGGCTCATTTAACAACGGAGAAACGTCTATCGCCGCCCGGTTCTTTTTCGACGTCAACATGGCGTCGCGACGTGTCCGCGATGAAGTGGGGTGCATGTTTCCGGATGTCGGCGCCGCTATTACGGCTGCGTTGGTCGATGGTCGCAAGATACTCGACGCTCTCGGTTGCCGTTGCCGTGGTTTAGACGGATTAGTGTTCGAAATCAGAGACCCGACAGGCGCGATTGTCGCGCACGTTCCCTTCGAGATATAGCTTTCTCGTTTGCTGCAGCGTCTTTTCGAGACAGCAAATTCAGGTTCCTCGCTGAGACTGCGGAGCAGCGGCGGAGCCACCGCACATTGGCTTGATCTCTGCGAGGTCGGGTTCAGATGCCAAGAACGCAGTCACTACCGTTCAACTCTGGCGAGGCCTTGAACACGTGCTCAAAGATGTCGGTTCGCGTACCCTGGACGCTATCGCGCGACATCGATCGCGGCGACGACGCTGGGGCTGAGGTAGCGCCTGTTTGACCCTCGGGGGACGCAGGTAGGAACACTGCCGGTCGATCTGCTCACGAGTTCTAGGCGTTTCCCGATATTGTCTGACATCGCAGTGATTGCGCAAGCGCCTCGCGCCTCGGGCATTTACGCGACTGTTGTCCCAGCTTGATGTAAGCGTCGGAACAAGTTGCTTTTTTCGAAGTTTCGTCCTGGCAACAACAGGAGCTTTCCATGCAAAAGATTACGACGTTTACCGCCGCCATGCTGCTGTCGGCGACGGTCGCCTTTGCCCAGAGCGAGACACCGTCGACCTCTCAGACGACCCCGGCCGTAAATACCGAGCACAATCCCGGCGCGCCTGTGGCTGGTAAGAACAGTTTCACGGAAAGTCAGGCGAAGTCACGTATCGAGGAAGCCGGCTTTTCGGACGTTATGGGACTGAAGCTCGATGATCAGGGCGTCTGGCGCGCAACAGCCAAAAAAGACGGCGCTGATGCAGCTGTCTCCCTAGATTTTCAGGGCAACGTGACACTCGCCAAGTAATGGACCGTTGAAGGAGATGATCAAATGAGAACTGTTACCGGACTGTATGACAGCTACGATGATGCCCGGTCCGCCGTCACGGCCCTGGAAGAAGCGGGTGTCCCTTCCGATCACATCAGTATTGTGACGAACAAGGCGAATGGTGTTGATGTCGAGGGCCAGGGTTCTTACGCAGGCGAAGGTGCGGGTGCCGGTGCTGGCGTCGGCGCTGTGGCCGGCGGCGCCGGTGGCCTGCTTACCGGCCTCGGCATGCTTGCCATTCCAGGTGTTGGCCCCGTCGTTGCTGCGGGATGGCTCGCAGCAACGGCTGCAGGCGCGGTTGCCGGCGCGGTGGCCGGCGGCGCGGTCGGCGGCATTGTCGGCGCGATGATCAGCGAAGGTGTCCCCGAGGATGAAGCCAACTTCTATGCTGAAGGTATCCGCCGTGGCGGCTCCGTTGTGACGGCAAAGGTCGAGGGCAGCAAAGCCGAAGTTGCGCAGTCGATCCTGTCGGCATCCCGCCCGGTCGATTATGTATCCCGTCGCACGAGCTATCAGCAACAAGGTTGGAGCCGCTTCGACGAAAGTGCCGAACCTTATACGATCGAGCAGATCGAGGCGGAGCGCCAGCGTTACCGCCGCGGCTGAAGGTTGAAACATCCGTCGAGCGGCCGATAGCGGCCGCTCGACACGTCCCACAGGTAGCCGAAGGCGAACCTTCCCTTAAACAAGTGTCGCCTGGACGGGAATGTCTTGTGTGGCCAGTCGGGCCGGACGGATTGCCTGCAGGTGGCTTGCTAAAGTGAAGCCATGACCGGTGTTCCATCTTTCAGCGTATGAACGGGCCGGCAGTGATACCACCCAGTGGAATACAACCTTGGGATTTCGGCGCTTTCCCCGGTCCGAAGTGAGAGCAGCGCTTGGCAAAGCGGCCCGGGAAAAGCCTTCTTGTTTCCTACGAACATCATGAGCGTCCAAGTGTTTGACGCGCAGCGCATCTTGACTGGCAGTGCGTCTAACGCGGAAGGCAACCAGACAAATAACCCCACCTGTCGCACATAAGCGCTGTTGCTGATCGATCAATTCTTTACCGCAGGCGCCGTTCGACGGTAGACTTGCCTGACCAACGGGGATCACACGCTGCCCCGGGCAATCGTCCTTGGAAGCTAAATTACGCTCGCCGGCGCTTGAGAAGGTAATCCAGGCCGCCGGCGCGGAACCAGCGGAAGCCATAGGGTTCGAGAACCATATGATGGCGTCGGTCGTGGTTAGCACGGCTGTCGTGCCCATCCAGTATGTCGATCAGAGGGCCGTCATTATTGTCCTGCGGAAGGCGGAAAGCAATTTCAACCGGCCTGTCGTGGAAGCTGTGTATGACTATCACAACGTTATCTCTCCATGCGTACCGAAGAATCAGCACGCCCGGATCGCCGCAGTCGACCGCACTACAGGTGCCCCACCCGATCTCAGGCGCTTCTTTGCGCATGCGGACCATACGCTCGGTCCAGTTCAGCATGGATTCGGCGTCACGACGCTGAAAGGCAACGTTGACATGTCCATAGCCGTAAGGCCCCTCGCTGATAACAGGAAGAACGGGTTTTTCACTCTTTGTGAAACCGCCTTGTGGCTCGTTTGACCATTGCATGGGGGTGCGCGCGCAATTCCGTTCTGGAAGCGTCAGATCGTCTCCCATACCAATCTCATCACCGTAACGCAGCACAGGCGTCCCTGGCAGCGAGTACATGAGGCTGTAAGCGAGTTTCAGACGACGAATGTCTCCCCCCAGCATTGGAGCCAACCTGCGGCGGATGCCGCGATCGTAGAGTTGCATGCCCTTGTCCGGTCCGAACGCATTGAACACGGTTTGCCGCTGGCTTTGGGTCAGTCGCCCGAGATCGAGTTCGTCGTGGTTGCGTAGGAAGATGCCCCACTGGCCAGTCTTGGGAAGCTTCTCCGTATCCTTGAGCGCCTTTACAAGCGGACGGGTATCTGCGCTTGCCATCGCGTAGAAGAGTGCCTGGTTGACATGGAAATTGAACATCATCTGCATTCGCTCGCCGTCATCGCCGAAATATTCGATGTTTTCCTTCGGCAAAACATTGGCCTCGGCGAGAATCACGCTGTCTCCCTTTCGCCATTGAAGAAACTCGCGGAACGTTCGAAGCATGTCGAACTGCTCCTTGGGCTGGGCAACGTCGGCGCCCTTCTCGGAGATAACAAAGGGCACCGCGTCCATGCGAAAACCCGAAACACCGAGCTGGATCCAGAAGCCCATGATCTTCAAAATCTCTGCCTGGACAAGGGGGTTCGCAGTGTTGAGATCCGGCTGGAACTCGTAAAAGCGATGGAAATAATACTCGCCGGATTGCTTGTCCCGTGTCCACGTTGACGTCTGCACTCCGGGAAACACCATCCCCTCGTCCGCGGCCGCCGGTTTCGTCTTCGACCATACATACCAATCGCGGTATCGCGACTTCTTATCGGCTCTCGCCTCCTTGAACCAGGGATGCTCGTCCGAGGTGTGATTGACGACAAGATCAATGAGAACGCGAATGCCGCGCTGTTTTGCGCCATGCGTGAATTCGACGAAATCTCCGAGCGTGCCGTAGCGTGGATCGACGTTATAATAATCGGAGACATCATAGCCATCGTCGCGCCCGGGCGACGTCTGGAATGGCATCAGCCAGATCGCGGTGACGCCCAGTCCGGCGAGGTAGTCAAGCCGGCGCTGCAGGCCCTCAAAGTCGCCGACGCCGTCACCGTTTGAATCCATGAAAGTCTCGACCGACAGACAATAGACAACGGCGTTCTTGTACCACAGATCATTGATCACGCGTTTTTCTCCCGCAGGCTCTTTTCGTCGAGACCTCCGATTTCGATCTCTCTTCTTCAACACGAGCTCGCCCGACGTCCGGTGTGGATGCCATGGCCAAGCGAGTTGCTTTAGCGAGCGGCAGCGTGGATGGCACCAGCGTCGCCGAAGATGCGGTGAAGCACTGCCGCCTGATCGCTTCTCGGATCGACCGAGACGGCGATCTCACCACGAAGGGCGGCATCCATCCTCGTCTCGTGGTTTGCCGATGCAGTGTCACCACCGCTCTGGATCTTACCGGCACTGTTGGACCGGCCGACGGCCTCGAGGAAAATGGCGGCTCGGTCCAAGCCTGCTTTTTGAACCATGTGCTGAACGGCAAGGTCGGCGGCTTCCCGCGTCTGAAAAGTTGCGACGACGGTCTTGGTGTTTTCGTCTGACATCCCGATCTCCCTTTGGCTGTCAACGTAATGGCTGTCGCGAATGTTCCAGTCACCGGGAAAGTTCGCTCGCCGTCCAGATTGAATCTGGTGCCGATCCTGGCAACAGGCAGGCTTCAACTCAACTGTCCGATTTCAGACGGAGCCTTTTCACGGCAGTCCGATTCTGTAAGCTCAACGGGCTGGTGAGTCTGGATTGCTTGTCGCAATCCTCTTCTCTGGACTGTGCCCGCTGCTTGTCCCCCAGGAAGGCAGCGGGTTTTTTCCTCGGGTCGAGCGCGTTCAGGGCGTTGCGACGGCTAGCCGTTGTGGCCGTTGCCTTTGCATGTCTATCGGGATTGCGGAAAAGAGCGCCGCTTCTTCCAACGGCGCTTAGTCTGAGGTTATCAGGCGAGGCCCTGCGGTGATGATCGAAGAGCGATCTATGAACCTTTATCAGCGAATGGTTCCCAGAGGCCTTAAGCTGATCAACGGCGGAGGTTTTTCGAAAAGAGAGAGGGCGAAACCGGTTTGGCGAGTTGCCGGCATTTTTTCGCGCCCACGCTGGTGCGCTAGGTCGAATTGCCCAGTCCTGCCACCGGCCGCAAGCTGACGTTGGGCTGCCTAGCGTGAGCAAAGGCAGGGACACCCCGCGACGTCCGTTGCAATAGCGAATGGAACGGTGCGGAAATCGCCCCGCCGTTCGAAGAAGAAAAAGCCTCACGCTGGAGTGTGAGGCTTTTTCAAAGTTGCGGAAAGCACAACTGGATACGTTGTTGAGGGTTAACGATCCATATCACTAACGCGGGCTGGATCAGGAAGTTCCGTTTGAGGGACCTCCAGGTTCGCACAAACCGGTTTTTTGAGCTCCTTATCTCTGGCGGCATCGCTTTGGCTCAACCCTATCACGCTTCCTGGCAAGACGATAATAAGTCCCGAGGGATGCGGCTTTTCGCAACGGTCGCCACGCTCGCAGCAATCTGTCTCCGGAAGAGCCCGACGACTGCGATGTTTGTACGTCCGCTGCCGACAGGTGAGATCGCCCACATGCTGCAGCCAGCGGCGGTTATTTTTTATCGCTTGGATATTGATTTGGCTTTAGCAGGCGCGACAAATGAGCGGTATTTCGGGCCAGAGCAGAAATCATCGTGTTGACTGCGCCGGGGATCTCCTCGAGGTCGACAAAGTTAGTCGAGCCCATCGCCTCGCCAACCCAATAGGCTAACGCATTGGCCGGGATGGTAAAGCCGACATCGTTTAGAGCCTGGAAGAGTTCTGCCGAAACATGATGGGCGCCGTCTTCGTTTCCGACAACGGCGACTGCGGCGACCTTTCCGTAGGAGACCATCCGGCCGTGAGCGTCTGTTTCTTCGAGGAAGGCGTCCATCCTCTCCAGTGTGCGTTTACAAATGCTGGAAGGCTGACCGAGCCATATCGGTGTGCCGATGATAAGGATATCGGCCGCGAGCACCTTGGCCCTGATATCCGGCCAGGCGTCCCCATCCCCCTCGTTAGAGGTTACGCCTGGTTTGATGTCGTAATCGGCCAAGTGGATTATCTCGGTTTCGACATCGTGCGTCTCAAACTGCGAAGAGATCAGCTCAAGAAGCCTTCCGGTCGACGACTGTTCGAAAGAGGAAGACGGTTTTAGGGTGCTGTTGAAGGCAACTGCTTTCATTGGCATAGGATATCCTCGCGATTGGGAAATTGACCGATGGCCACCTCTAGGCCTCGACCCTGTGCAACATAAAGGCCGGACCAACCAGTCGGTTCCCCGAAACGCTCCGATAATAGAAGTGGTCGTCCACCCTGCGTTTGCCGGACTTTGGACAGCAGTTTACCGCGGCCGAACGGTTGCAGCTGCGCCAGGTTACCTCCTCGCGCGATGGAACATCGCGCTCTTTCCCCGGTTTGGCAGAAGGAAATACGTCCTGGAGATTGGAAAAATGACAATGACTGTCGGCGACTTCATCGTGGAACGGCTGCACCAATGGGGCGTTCGTCGCTTGTTCGGATATCCGGGGGACGGTATCAACGGCGTCTTCGGTGCTCTTGCTCGCGCGAAGGCAAAATGGAGTTCATCCAAACCAGGCACGAGGAGATGGCCGCTTTCATGGCGTCGGCCCATGCAAAATTCACTGGCGATATCGGAGTTTGTATAGCGACATCAGGACCTGGTGCAACCCACCTCCTCACCGGCCTGTATGATGCCCGGCTTGATCATCAGCCGGTTTTGGCCATCGTCGGGCAGCAATCCCGCGCTGCAATTGGTGGCCACTATCAACAAGAAGTCGACCTCGCCTCACTCTTCAAGGACGTTGCCGGCGATTTTGTTCATCAAGCCGCTACACCAGCACAAGTGCGACATCTCATCGATAGGGCAGTCCGCATCGCCAAGGCCAACAGAACTGTCACGGCAGTTATCCTTCCCAACGACCTCCAGGACCTTCCCTATGAGGAGCCCCCTCGCAAGCACGGCACGGTCCACTCCGGTGTCGGTTTCAGGGCTGCTCGCACCGTACCACATTTGGAAGACCTGCAGGAAGCCGCCGATATCCTCAACCAAGGAGAGCGTGTAGCCATTCTCGTGGGAGCGGGCGCCCTGGCGGCGACAGACGAGGTTATCGCCGTTGCCGACCGACTGAACGCCGGTGTAGCAAAGGCCCTGCTAGGTAAGGCTGCATTGCCAGACAATTTGCCGTGGGTCACCGGATCCATTGGCCTATTGGGGACGGAGCCCTCCTGGGATTTGATGCGTGACTGCGACACGCTTTTGATGATCGGCTCCGGCTTTCCCTACTCAGAGTTCTTGCCCGAGGAGGGCAGCGTGAAAGCGGTACAGATCGATATCACCCCCAGCATGCTGTCATTGCGCTACCCGATGGACACCAATCTGCAGGGGGACGCTGCGCAAACCCTCAAAGCACTTCTACCACATCTCAGACAGAAGGAGGGAGAGTGGCGCAAGAGTATTGAGGCGAAGGTCGCGAAATGGTGGAAGACGCTTGAGGAGCGGGCACATGCAGATGCCAACCCGGTCAACCCTCAGCGTGTCACCTGGGAACTTTCACCCCGGTTGCCTGATGGCGCCATCATCACCAGCGACTCCGGATCGTGTGCCAATTGGTATGCGCGGGATTTGAAGATTCGCCGCGGCATGATGGCCTCTTTGTCGGGAGGGCTCGCATCGATGGGAGCAGCTGTGCCATATGCCCTCGCTGCGAAATTTGCACATCCCGACCGGCCCGTTATCGGGCTGGTGGGGGACGGCGCGATGCAGATGAACAACATGTCCGAACTCATCACCATTGCGAAATATTGGTCGAGCTGGGACGACCCTCGGTGTGTGATTTGCGTTTTCAACAACGAAGACCTCAATCAGGTGACGTGGGAGCAGAGGGTCATGGAGGGTGACCCTAAATTCGAAGCGTCCCAAAGCATTCCAAACGTCCCGTATCATCGCTTTGCGGAAATGATTGGACTAAAGGGGATCTATGTCGACCGCCCAGAAAATGTCGGGCCGGCCTGGGATGAGGCGCTGTCGTCTGACCGGCCGGTGCTGCTCGAGGTCAAGACGGACCCGGAGGTCCCACCGCTGCCCCCACATTTAACCTTCGAGCAAATGAAGAAGATCACTGAAACACTCGCAAAGGGTGATAGCCGGGAGGCTGGGATCGTCATGGGCACCATGCGACAACTGCTTTCTTCCTTCTGGCCCGGCAGTCTTGAGAGCTGAAGGAGGCAAATCGAACCGCTGCAGCCAGCGTCAGCGGTCGGCCCCACGCCAGCGAAGATGGCCCACGCCGCAACACGTTCACATTATCGCGCTGCGCCCCGTCGGGACCGATCGGCGCTGCATGGAACAATGGGACGGCATGAAAGTTGCACCGACATGCGACCGATCGCGATGGCAAATAAAGCTTACTACAGGAGAGTTGAGATGACGAACCTATCGACCGAAAGAACCCCCGCACTGTCGACCGACAAGTCAAAAGACACGCTCGTCGGTTTCTTCGACACCCGCGAGGACGCAGAACAGGCGGTAGAGCGCCTGAAGAAGGCCGGCCTGATGATGGAGGCAATCCGCTTCGTGCCTGGCTTCGAGGCAGACAGGGTCGATGACGCAGTGACCGGCGACAACAGCTTCTGGCGAAAGCTTGACGGCTGGAAGATCTCCGAGGACGAGCGGGTCACGTATGCAGAGGGTCTGCGACGTGGCGGTTTTCTCGTGTCAGCAGAGGTCGACGACGCGCACTATGAGACGGCGCAGGACATACTGGACGTTGAGGGTGCTGTCGACCTTGAAGAGCGCGCTGGCCAATGGCGATTGGACGGCTGGGACGGCAACCTTGCCGACGCTGCCTCGGCTTTTTCTGCTAGACAACCAGCGGAGACCAACTTGGATGACCACCGATACGGCACCTTGCTGCCGACCACCAATGATCGCGAAAGCGTCTTTCCGGTATTGGAGAGCACGAGCGAGCCCGCCAATGGAGATTTTCGCCAAACGGGCGCGCGAGGTACGGCTGCGCTGCAACGCCCCTTCGAGAGCTTGAACCAGGGCGACGGGGAAGAGGTCGCCGGCAAACCGTCCGATCTTACCTCTTCAGAAGGAACTAATGGTGATGCCCGGCGTTTTTGACAGACTGCGACATCCCTCCCGCAGTCGTTATCCTGACTTCAACCCTGGCGCCTGCCAGGGTTTTTTTGTGCACAACGCGATGCCAACGTCGACCTCCCTGCTATTGAGGCCGGCACCTGGACGCTCTTTCCTTTTTTCGAGGTCGCCAGCGATGCGGATCCGGCACAAGGTCATCGGATCGAGAACGGGAAGTATTTTGCGTTGATCGTATCGTACACGTCATTGGCCTGGATCTTGTCCAGCGCGGCATTGAGCTTCGCAAGAAGCGTGACATCGTCGGGGCGAACGGCGATGCCCGCGCCGTCGCCGAAATATTCGGCGTTTTTGACGTCCTCACCTTTGAATTCACAGCAACTGCCGGCCTTCGTATTTGCCAACCAGTCGTACACCGCCAACTTGTCCTCGAAGATGATATCCACGTTTCCCTCGGCCAGGTTCTTGTAGAGATCAGGTGACGCATGGACCACACTTGTTTCTACGCCGGGGTAGAATTTCCGCGCGTAGGACTCCTGCGATGTGGCCGCCGTCACCCCAAGTCTCAAATCTTTCAGATCATCGGGCGAAGTGCCGGTGATATCGGCGCCTTTGCGCACGATGAATACGGACGGACTATCGTAATATTTGCTGGTGAACGCAACCTGTTGACGCCGCTCCGCGCTCATGGACATTGAGGAAATGATGGCGTCATATTTCTTTGCCAACAGGTTCGGGATCATACCTGTCCATTCCTGCACGATGAACTGGCATTTCAGCGCGGCTGCCTCGCATAACGCCTTTGCGATATCGACATCGAAGCCCTGAAGATTGTTTTCCGAGTCCAGGTAATTGAACGGAGGAAATCCCCCCTCGACGGCAACTCGCACCATTTCCTGTTCGGCGGCCGAGGAAGAATGGGCGGCACCGACACTCAGCATCAGGCTCGATGCCACAGCCAGCAGTTTGAAGCGGAAAGACGTGTTCGATCTGGTCATCGTGTAATCCATCTGGTTGAGCATCAGAACTCGGACAGTCGAACACGAAACCTTTAAGAAGCTCATCATGCTGACCGGCTAAATTTGCAGTCGCTTGAAAAGCCTTTCGTAATCTATGCCCTCCAGAATTGAAAAATCTGGGAGAGGTACCTTTGTCCGCATATGATTTTCCACAACGTCTGGCCAAAAGAGCAACACGATCGTCAAGTGCGACACTGGCCTTGCTCGCAATCAGTGGGCTGGCGATCCTGGGGCTGGTTTTTGTTGCAGCCCTCTGGGCAGGAAAAGAAAGCGATGCCGCAGCGCTCGACCGTCAGCGAAAGCTGGTCGACAGCCGCTTGCAGGATCAGGTCGACCGTGTTTCGAACGACCTCAGGCTGATGGCGGCCGGATACTCCTCACTTATTTCAGCCAGTGCCTCGATGAGCAATGAGGACGATGCAGGCACGGCACAAGCGTTTGCGACCATGTCCAAGACCGTGTTCGGCTACAACGGGACGTTTTTGATAACACCCACAGGGGACCTGGCCTTCGCTTCGGACCCGGAAACGACCCGACGTTACAAATGGATCCGCCCGCTCCTCCTGCCAATGGTCAGGACCGTCTTGCATGGAAAAGAAGCAGCCGCTGCAAACGCACCGATCCGCGTCGATCTGATGCGCCTGGAAGGCCGTCCGTCGATAGCAGGCATAGCATCCATTGACGCAGCATCCCGGACGTCCCAGCCGTTGCTTCTTGCCGCGTTCCGGTTCTTGGATGGGCCCACCCTTGATACCTTGAGCCGGGAGCAAGGCCTGGCGGGTGCTCGATATGCGCGAACCGCTGATGCAGAGGCGAACGAAGTTGCTTTCCAAATCGAGGCCACGGCGACACATGAACCGATCGGCTTCATTATCTGGACGCCTGACCTGCCTGGATCCCGGGTCGTGGCGCGGCTGACCCCGCTTCTGACGTTCGCAGGCGTGCTGATCGGCGGCCTTTTCTTTGCCCTCATGGTTCGGCTCAGGAAAAGCCTCTTGGAACTTGCTCAGAGCGAGGACCATGCACGCCACTTGTCTCTCCACGATGTGCTCACCGGCTTGCCAAACAGAGCGCTATTTTCCGAACGCTTTAAACACTGCCTCGACGGTCTCCGCCACCATGGCAACCAAGCCCTTCTCGCCCTCATCGACCTCGACAGGTTCAAGGAGGTCAACGACACCTACGGGCATCCGGCAGGCGACGAATTGCTGATCAAGGCAGTCGCGCGCATGCAGGAGCTTCTGGGGAACGCAGATACGCTTGCAAGAGTGGGCGGTGACGAATTCGCACTGCTTGTGCCCGGTGTTAGCGCCGGACGCGATAATGAACTGCTGCTTCAGATCATAAAAACGCTTAGCGCGCCCTTTGAACTTCGGGCAGGCGGCGGCGTCATCGTGCGGATCGGCTGCTCGATTGGTGCCGTCGGTATCGTCGAAGGGACGGCTGAGAGAGGAGAGACCTTACGCCGAGCCGACGTCGCTCTCTATGAAGCAAAGTCGAGCGGCCGCGGAAAATATGTTACCTATGACGTGTCAATGGATAGCCGCGGCAGCGAGAGGGAAAACCTCACAAGGGAACTCCGCAAGGTTCTTACCGAAATGCCAAGTTCGGCCTGCAATGATCTGAGGCCGGAAGATGATGCTGGCAAGCTCGAGCTGTTCTTCCAGTCCGTACACCGCGCAACACGCGGCGAGCCTATATCGGGGGCGGAAGCGTTGGTCCGGTGGCGTCATCCCCGGCTTGGGCTTCTTGCTCCCGACAGGTTCATCCCGCTTGCCGAAGAAGCTGGGCTGATAGACCAGCTTGGCGAATGGGTTCTGCGCAGGGCGGCAGAAGAGGCTAGAGCATGGCCCGAGATGATGACGGTGGCGGTCAATGTTTCCCCCTCCCAACTCCGTCGTCGCGGGTTCGATTCCAAGGTCCTGTCCATCATCGAGGAAACCGGCTTCGATCCGGCGCGTCTTGAACTTGAGTTAACAGAGGCTGCGCTGTTCGAGGTTGATGCCGCCGTCCAGTCAACCTTGGGAAATCTTCGCTCTCAGGGTGTCCGAATTGCGCTCGACGATTTCGGAACCGGCTTTTCGTCCCTTAGCCACCTGCTCCAGATCAACATCGACAGGATCAAAATCGACCGCTCATTCGTGACGCTGCTCGGAAGCAAGGCGGAGGGAGCCACCATCGTTTCGTCCGTCATTGCTTTGAGCCGGAAACTGGGGAAGGCGGCAACCGCAGAAGGCGTCGAAACTGTCGGACAACAAGACTTTCTGATTGCCGCAGGCTGCACCGATCTCCAAGGTTACCTCTATTCCCGCCCCCTTCCCTGCGCCGAGTTCGCTGCGTTGATGCTGACGCCCGACGGAAGATTACGCGGACGGATCTAGGATGATCAAGACCGAGCGACCGCGATAGTCGCGACAGTGGGATCCAGCGCTACAGCCCGATCCCAGGATGCGAGGCGCGGTCAAGCGGTAAAGCACACCTGGTCTTCATCACGATCAAGTTGGATCGGCCCCCATGACAAGGCCTTCGATATCGTGCTTCTGAGTGATCGGGACGAGCTCATCGACAACCCGGCAGACAAGATGATCTCGCGCAACGTCGGGCAGTGCCTCGTACCAATCGCGTGTCACCATCATGTCATGCATCTCGGCATGACCCGCCCCTGGCGCGTCGACCCCCAACACCATGACCGGACGGGCAATGGGCGAGCCATGTTCGGTGCCGCGATGAACCGTCAGTGCCGATCTGCAAGAAATGTCGCCACGTCGTGGATATTTCCGAACGGCTCGCTCGTTGAAGCGCCCCCACAGCGATTTATCCGGAAACATCTCATGCTTCCATTCCCTGCCGTCGTCATACTGTGTGCCTGGAGCAACTTCGAACGGCCCCATGTCTTCGGTCACGTCGACCCCCGTCAGGTTGAAAGCGAGCGAGGTGATCCTCTTTTCTTCATACGTGTCGCGTGGGGATGGAAAATCCCGATGCCACGGCTGGAACTTCGCTCCCTGAAACGGTACATCGAGCCCAATTTCGACAATCTGGTAACTGGGGCCCAGAACTTCGGTGCAAAGTGCTACGACCCATGGATGGGTGATAAGATCGACAAATCCGCCGAAGGCCTGCGGATGTAGCTCGACATACCACCGTCGCGGACCTCGGCCCACCGCGCCGCCTGGACGCTGGATCGCTTCCCAAAAAGCCGTCATCATGTCTTCGCGCATACGATCGGCCCATTCTGGCGCAAATGCCCCCTTCAAGCCGACGATGCCATCCGTCCGCAGCGTCTGTGCATCGTTGAGAATTTTTGCACTGTCGTTCATCGTGTTATCCTCCTTGAACTGTAGGTACGGTAGCGGTACTAATAAGTTTCAGTCAAGCTAATAAATATTAGGTGCGCTTTTGAACGGACGACCACGAGACAAATCGCCCCGCCGAGTGACAATGGCAGATGTGGCGAAGGCCGCGGGCTGCTCGCAGGCAACGGTATCGCTGGTGCTAAACGACGTCACCGAGGTGCAGATCTCTGCCGAGCTCAAGGCTCGCGTCATCCTTGCGGCTCGCGAACTCGGCTACGGGGTGTCAGGGCCGGTCAGACGGTCGGGCCTCGACAA
Organism: Rhizobium sp. 21-4511-3d; assembly: GCF_053522545.1. Taxonomy (NCBI): domain Bacteria; kingdom Pseudomonadati; phylum Pseudomonadota; class Alphaproteobacteria; order Hyphomicrobiales; family Rhizobiaceae; genus Rhizobium; species Rhizobium sp. 21-4511-3d. The sequence goes on from NZ_JBNWCF010000010.1 coordinate 85,594, forward strand.
CCTTCGTGGAAGTTCCGTCGGCTTCATCGTTGATCAGCTTGCAACGACGCCTGAAGCAATCAATGCAATCGAAGGGGCGCGGATCGTATCGTGGGATCAGGACGTGACGATACTTGTCGCCCAAAGCCTCGACCGTGAAAGGCATGAAGAACTGGCTATCGAGCGTCTGCTTGCGGCCGGTGTGGGCGGAATAGTCTTCATGTCAGTCTTCACCCGGCCGGTTGAATTGAGCCCGGCCATGCGCAGGCTCCCAGTGCCCGCGGTCCTTCTGAACTGCTACACATCGGGGGGCGAGTATCCCTCAATCATTCCCGACGAGCTCGCTGGCGGTCGGCGCGCCACTGCTACCCTACTTGACCGTGGCCACCAGCGGATCGCGACGATAACTGGGGAGATGTTTATGGAAGCGGCGGGTCTTCGTCTTGCCGGCTACCGGCTGGCGCTTTCAGAGCGACGCTTGGACGAGGTTCCTGATTATGTTGTGCGCGGAAACTGGACGCCCTCCTCAGGCTATGACGCGACGCGCCAGCTGATGTCCCTGAAGACGCCGCCAACGGCAATCTTCTGTCAGAACGATCAGATGGCACTCGGCTGCCTCAATGCGCTGCTGGACATGGGTCTGAAGGTCCCTGACGATATCTCGGTTGTCGGCTACGACGACAGCGAGATTTGTCGGCAGATAAGACCGCAGTTAACGAGCGTCGACCTTCCGCATCGGACGATGGGAGGGTGGGCTATCGCATCGCTATCATCTGCTAGGGGGGCGAAACAACAGGTTAGAAAAGCCGATTGCGCCCTGGTCAACCGGGCATCGGTGATGCGTATCGGTGGCGATGATCGCCGCACGGCTGAATGACTTCGGCTCTGCCGCCGGCGACCCCGGCACCGGCTCTCGGTTAACATTGGGGCCCGACTGCGTCGCCTCTACGCTTATCACCTCGCTGCATGTCCAGACCGGAGAATTGACTAACCTGAGACCGCTGCGTTGGGAATTGAGCCGTTCGAGGCAACGGGGGCCGATCACGTTTGGAATGACGCTTAAGCGGTTGCCTGCCTCCCTGGGAAGCCGGATCGCTCAAGGCAAGGGTTTCGAGAAGGTTTCCGCGGTAAGTTCCGCAGTAAAGCGCCAGTCGTTCGCCACAGGGACAGTTGCTTGCTGAGATCGAGGGTTTTTATGAACCGGAAGGCGTCATCGCCCTGAACCTTCCGGTATATCAGTAGAGGGATTGAAGCACTGCGCCATCTGCAACGGTTGAAGGACGGGGCATCGATTTCGGTCGGGACAACCGTCTTCGACAAAATTGGCGTAACAGCTGGACGGTTGGACAAAAGTTCTCGCAGTGGCCACTCCGTGACCGCATTCGCCCGCGCCACCTGAAACATAAAGCCGCTGACTCCAAGCCGATCAATCTTCAAAGCAGCGCATCCAGCGATTGTGTGACAGGCTGGTAATGGTCGCTGACGCGTTGGCCTTCCAGTTCGAGCCGCAGCCCGGATTCCTCATGCGGCAGGACGACTTCAGTACGGCAAATGGTGTCACGTCTTTTTGATTCACCGCCAAAGTTCCGGAAAAGCCACCTCCTTTCGCCGGCCTCCGCGCGTCAGGCGTGGGCGTGAGATCGTCTCCACTTCGCCGCTGCCTGAAGCGCGGCTTTGACAACGTCCGGAGTGGCCGGCTTTTCGATCGTCAGCAGACCATCGACCTCCTCGTTCAGTTCAGGACTGCCGGTCACAAAAACCACGCCGATATTCCAGCCGGCGACAAGCGCGCGGGCGATTGCGGGACCTGTGATGCCATCGGCAAGCCGCAAGTCGACCAGCGCAATCTCCGTTTCTGGAGCTATCTCCAGAGCTTCCTGCATGTTGGTCGCGATTCCAACCACTTCAAACCCTAAGCCTAGGGCCACATCCTCGATCGTGAGAGCCACGTCGACTTCATCTTCAACAATCAAAAGCCGCATAGCGATCCCCTTGCTCTGAAACAGCTCATCAATTTGCTGCTATTTCCTGACGCGCTGATGGCACGCAGGCGCGACGCGGCCCGTCGAAGGGCTGATAAGTGTTATCCTTGGCGCGATAAGAGCGGTAGCGTGCAGCGCACCAGGCTACGTTTGCTGTGGCCCGATCCTCGTCTGCACTCTGAGCGACCGCAGATGGCGGTGCGAAGGGCGATACGCAGGTCCGTGTTTCGCCGCTGAAGCTTCGATATGTATTTTCGGCCTCATCGTATGAGCGATATCGTTGCACGCACCAGTCGCGATGAGCTGCAGCTGTGGCCACCTTTTCCTGTACACTATCCGCCTCCAAGCTGCGTTCGACCGGGGTCTTCGTCGCAATCCTGGCACCAGCGTGATCGGTGACGTAGCTCGAATAGACGGGCTCGACCCGCTCATATTGTTGCTTTGCAACGTCTATCCGCACAGGCTCAGAGGTCCAGAGATCAGGCTCGGAGAGTGTCGTTAAATGCTGGCCTTCCGGATTGGACATCACAGCAGAAGCTGCTGAAATTCCCACAATACCGGCGCCGACTGCGCAGACGATGCCAAAGACCAATGAAGCGACTGCTTTCATAGTGCAGTTTTCCTGATGGGACATAAATGGCGGGCGCGGCAGACCCGCGCCCGCCGAACGTCAATTGATGATCTGGACAACTTTGCGCGAAGATGGTTCGACGATGACCCGTTCGTCGTTAACGATCGCGTAGGAATAGGTCGGATTGTCCGGCACGGGCGTGACGACGACTGTTTCAGGAAGCGGCTGACCTACTACGACCTTCTCCTTTACGACGACCCGCGTGGTCGGAGCCGGAGCTTCCTGGACATAGGTCACCACCTTCTGCGGCGGCGGATCGATGACTGTGCCGACCACGGCGCCTGCAACGCCACCCACGGCTGCGCCGACCGGGCCGCCGACGATCGCGCCGGTGACCGCTCCGCCAGCGGCTCCATTGACGGTCGACGACTGAGCGAATGCTGTGCCTGACAGGAGCGCTGCGGACAGGGTGGCGGCTATCGAGATTTTCGTGAGCATTTTTACCTCTCCTTGGACGCGGTCTGATCTGACCGCTGCCAAAGAACGAGCGAGGCGATTAGCTGTTCCCTACCCCCGACCTTGGTCCGAGATTAAGCCACTCGGATGCACCGCCGGACCAAAAAGTCGCCAGCTGAAGACTGGATCCTACTGGTTTAACAGCAGGGGCTACGGTCCCTGATCAGGTTGAAGCTGCTTGGGCTTTGGCCGAACAACATATCTCTGGAGTTTCCGCACGCGTCAGGGGCATCCGAGGTCGCCCCTGTCGCGGTCATCCGCTTTAACGACCGAGCTGTCCGAAGCATGGCATCGTGCCTGTCAATCGCAATCGCACTCTTTTCGGGTTCGGGCGCATGCGGCGTCTAAACGACATTAAAAGATCTGCAGCTTCGAGGCAGCACCCTCTATGGGTGTATCTGTCAGGACAAACGTGCGGCGGAACGCCCACCCCCGCGGCTGGTGTGGCGGCGTCACTGCCGCACCGCTTCACAGCCCAGACAATTCACACTGGCCAGACCACCGCGCGGCCGTTCAATCCAACGCCAGATTTGGCTCTGCAACTCAAGCCGTTTGCCGGAAATCTTCCGGCTGCAGGCGAACGCCCCTGCAGATCAGGCCCCAAGTCGGGCAATGCGATGTGGTGTGACTGAACGGGCTGGCTGGCTCGTCGGGATCCGGATCGCGGACGGGTTCGTCTGCGGGAACACGATCAGGATCCTGCGGAGGTCTGTCGATCGGTGATGGCGATTGTGGCGGGACGATAGGTTCGTTTGGAACAGACATGTTTGCTCTCCTCACGCGCCGAACGCAGCGCATGGTCCCAAGTTCCGGCGCACGGTGAAATTAGAAGGACTAGTCGTAATCAGCGTTGCTGCAGCACAAGATGTCGAGCTCGCCCAGCGGCCAGGGAATTAGGCTCGGTTTTATGCACGAGTTTCCGTTATCCGTCCTCCGCCTCAGGCATCCTTTGCTGGGCGGATCGCAGCGTGAGCCCTCTTCTCGCATCAGCTAGCGTCCAGCCGCGCGCCCTTACCGACGCTTCGCTCAGATATCCGACAATCTTCTCGCCTCAGACGAAATATTAAGGTCATTGCGCTCACCGTGAGCTAAGCCGGCAGAACACTAGCAAGTTTCTCGTCCGACAGTGCGTGTCGAGGTTCGGACGACAACCCGGTGAGCCTCATATACCGACCCGGTCTTTCCAATTTTGAAACTGCGACAAACCTGAACCACGTTGAAATTCTATCTTATACGAGCCCCCTGGACCTGATCCAAAAGCTGAGCCACGATTTCGTGACGGTGGCCTGATCGGTTTACCGCGCACCGGCTCGGACCGGTATAAGATTCAAACCCTTCCTATCGTATCGGCTGATAATACGAACGAGATGGGCATCATCTTGCAGGAGTAGGTCGCAGGTATGACGTCCAGGCCGACGTTGATCCAGCAGTGCCTGATCATTTTCCCCCCGGCGCTCAACAGCTTCCCTTGGCCGAAGCAGCCCGGGCGTTTTGATGTGCAATTAGTTTTTAGTTCTACTCCGCATCTTAGGCCGGTGGCGCTTGGGAACTGGAAGCACTCGTGCGGGTTTAAACAAAACTAGGAGGAAATTATGATCCGCACCGATAGCAATGCCACGGAACTACCGGACCAAGTTCAGGCGCAACCTTCTATAACCGACCCTGTATCTTCAACGGCGGAGGTCCGTCGGCAAAAGCGGCGGCAAGAAGTTCCCGTCTCTGTCACAGACATTGCAAATCCGGCACCCGACGGTAGTGATACGAACTTCATCAGCGATGGAAACGAAGGATAGGCGGTCCTGAGTGGCGTGCTCAAAGGCAGGTTTCACGACGGTCCGAAGGGCCGTTGTCGAAATGTCGCATCCTGCGCACTGGCGTACAGCTGGCCGCCGCGATTGTAACCTCTATTTATTGCCTGCGTCCATTCAACGCCCTTCTGTTAGCGGGCCGGCGCTCAGACCAGGCCCCGGATGCCTCCAACATGACCGTCATTGCGGCAAACGCCGGCGATCGTGATGCGAACCATGCCAAACACTTACAGTTGGATAGGGCTGGCGCCAGGCAGTCAGCGTAAAAGCGCTCGTTGACCAGGTAAAGCGTGCAAAGCAACTGGGTTGTCGCATATATTTCTGCCTACGGAGGCGATCCCTCCGATTGGCCATCAGTGGGCACTCTTCGTTTCAACAGAAATGAAGGCCAGACCGGGATCTGGCCCTGTTAACGGGAGGCCTCTATCACTTTTCTCTCTACGGCAATGTTTTCACAGGAGATTGCGCTACTCACGACGAAGTGGACAGCTTTACGCCGCTCGCCAATATCGCAGGAGTTGCCGTCCGTGCTTGTCGGACACAATGAAACGGCCGTCTCATCCTCAAATGAGTGGGTTCGCAACCCATCTTCGCAGCCAAGCGGGGGCTGGCGTCATCTCGCATTACGTTCAAAACCATATGAGCTCGGCGCGCAATCTTGGCATTGGCGAGTCCGGGCTGGAAAGCTTCTGATGCATGTCATAGCAGTCGGGGCATGAGAACCAATGGCTTTCGCTCGAACCGCGAAGGAAGACACGTTGCGCTGTCAGTGTAAGATCGCGTCCTTCATTGCAAACCAGAAGGACCATCCATTGCCATCATAACGGCCCGCGGGAGAGCCGCAGACGAGCTCGATGGCTGCCCTCGCGTCCTCGTCTTCGACGACGTGATCAATCAGGAGGTTGATAACCCGCGATTTCGGCATTTCGTCCTGAATGATGACGAGAGTGGGCGTGCTGAGGCCGAACTTGATGATTTGGGTTTCCATTCTAAAACGCTAGCAGGAAGGCGTTACGGTTTGCTTGCACTCTACCGAGACCGCTGCGGCCAGTTTCCCGGGCCGACGTGGACGACAAGTTGAAGGACGCCGCCCGTCATCCCCTGCCGTGTCGACTGTCCCAGGAATGTTCCTTATCGACACTCGCAACCCGGGAACGAGACGATTCAAGAGCCTGTCGTTTTGGCATCCCGTCGTCGAAAAATCATCGGAGATGCTTACGTGAGCTATTCTCAAATTGTCGAAACCTGCCAATGCTTTCGATGGATCAGATCAACCAATTCATTCGCATCCGAAATGCCGAATTCGAACCAGTCTACAAGTTCCTCAGCTTTTGCTCGCGCTTCGCTACCTCCCGACGCTGCCGGATTTGCAGCACACCACTGATCGAGGATCGTCACCAATATCTTACTGTCTTCGATACCGACCGTTTTCCTGGAGAGAGCATCCATATGCAATACCTCTATGCTGGGCCTTCGTAAGCGTAACGCCTGTCGGCGTATAAGCAACTACTCAATTCAGGCATTCGCAGCCGTGACCAGTCGGGAGAGGAACATTCGCGGTTACCGCCCGTTCACCATGCGCCAACTGGAACCGAACACTATGTCCCGATACCTGCACACCGACACTTCTCTGGGAACCAGCCCCTCCCCGAAGACGGATTGGAAAAGTATCCAATTCTCCAAGGGCTTCCGGCTCGCTTTTTGGACAATCGTCACGTTATTTGTCATCCTCTTGGTCGGAGCTGTCATGCTCGTTGTTGCGATGCCGTGAATGATGGCATTGGGCTTAGAACCGAGGTGATGCCATGGAGCCTGTTAGAGGACCTATCAAGGTTCTGATCGTCGAGGACGACCTTGAGATGGCTATGACCATCGAGGAGGCGGCGATGGCAGGAGGTTACGAGGTTTGCGGACATGCCCGAAATGCTATTGAGGCGGCTCGACTGGCGGAACATGTCGATGTCGCGATAGTCGACATTCATCTTGATGAGGAAGACGGAACGGCGATCGGCAAAATGCTCTCAGAGCGCTGGAATGTCACGGTGCTATTCGCGACGGCGTCACCAGAAATCGTTTCGAAGGGATTTCCCGGTGCAGTCGGTGTGGTGGCAAAGCCGCTCTCTGGTGCAGAGGTCGTGGCCGCGCTCGATTACGCTGCCGCCAGACGGAGCGGAGAGAGCCTAGTGCCGCCCCCTTCTCTCGTCGGGTTCGCGTGACGGCGCCGCTATCCGGCCAGAGCAGAGCCAGGAGTTCGTCGCCGGGCCGATCAAACCTCTCACTCTGCCGAATGTACGGAAATTGCCACCCGCCGGTTCTTTTGTCTGCCCCTAAATTTTCCATGCGGGCGCCCCAACCCCGGGCGAAATGCTCCTTCTGTTGTAGATAGTCCTTGGCCGCTGTCGCGCGCCCCGTGGAAAGCTTTAAGTTAGCTTTCGCTTCCTTTTGCTGTCGGTGAAATCCGTTACCGACAAAGCGGGCCGCCGTTGAACGCTCCCGAACGTCGTTCAACATCGCCTGAGGCGCCTTGCGTTGCTACCGCCGGTTTTACAGGGCTTCCGGTTTGGGCCGAGAGCCATCTCCATCGCCGGACAGGGGGAGTTGAACTCAATCCTCGGGGAGTTGAGCCGGTCACAGGCGATACGAATCCAATGGCGGCGAACGCGAAGAAAAGATGGAAGAAACGCCGGCTGTGGCCTCTTGCGCTGAAGATGGGTCATATGCCGGTAGCATCGTGCGCAGATGACGAGCAGACAGCGGACTGATCATTGCCCGGCACATCCATGATGGGCTAAGCCGAAACGGACAGCAAAGTGCCCTAGGTTGGCTGCCGGCGGCGAAAGCATGCCCATGCCTTTTAGGCCGCACCTGGCTAAAGTGGCGTCTCCCGAGCCTGCGAGCACGAGGAATAAATGGCAAATCAGCTAAATCGAAGTCGTGCAAGGCAGTCCGCGGCGACGGCGAGAAGCTCATTGAGTACCTTATACGAATGGCGATGCAGGCGGCAAAAAGTAAGCAGCCTCGACAATAAGAGTATTGATCGAAATGACTCGCTCATCCACCCCTTCTGCATGGCTCAGATTGGCCGCCTGAGGTGAAAAGCGAGCGAGTCAGCATGCACCCTACCACGCCATGAAACATTGCCACCGCATCTTGATGCAGCCGGCTTCCTAAGGGCGGCCGATGTGGCAGCGCTAAGCGCGGCAATGTCAGGCGTGAAAGCTATAACAGCGATCATTAACTTGATCTCTCAATACTCTCATGGATCCCAAACAACCAACTGACCGAGCCTCGGCGGCCACAGCCCCAAATCATCTCGCACCGCAATGGGCAGCGCGTCACGCTGTTTTATAAGGAGGGCGTTATGGATTGCAGCTTCAAGGGGTTCCGTTTGGCCGCGGGAAGTATGACCCATAGGAACCACTTCACCAACTATCCTTTCAACGTCGCCCCAGACGACGATGAGATGCCCCGGATAAGCTTGTGCTGTTTGACTGTCCACACGGTAAAATCGTTGCATCTTTCCCTGCCTCAGCGTCATGGACGCCGCTGATTAGTCGTTGCGCGCATGAGCGTAAGAGCCTGAAAATCCGACAAGCCAGCGTTGACGTTCTGACCTTGCGAGCTGCCGTGACTTACCATGCTGCGCATCCTGAGTTAGGAAAACGCAACGCTCATCAACCTAACCTGCATCCAACGGCGTTGTTCCGATGTTGATTGGGACGCCTAAAGCGCGGCCTCGACCCGCGCCGCTGTCGGCTGGCATAGAAAGGTCGACCCAGCTCGCTGAACTGACGTCCGAAAACGGAGATCACTCCGGGCAGTGCACGAGGATCAGCCGGTCAAGAGACCGCTGCGGCCACCGATCGGCTGAGTAAACGCCTTGCGATGCGCAAGCGTCGGCTTTTTCCAAACGGACATTTTGGCGACGACGATGAGGCAGAGCCGTGGTGTCTCGAGCGCGGGCATTAACGAACACTTAGCACTACTCTTTGCACCTTTCCTGAAACTCGCCCTAAAAAGGGACGGCAAATCTGGGCGCTTGCAGAGACTTCGCGAGCCCGCCGGATTTCCTTCGAGACCGAGGATGCAGACAGTCTCGGTCGGATCAACATCTCGAAAGCTCGCACTGCGTAGTCGTCGTCATAGTGCTGCCACAGAATTCGGTCCAATCGATGAAAAACGTTCGGTGGCTCTACATGAAATCGATGGTCGTCTTTGCCTTGTGCAGCGCGCTCTTCGCGGGAAACGCCAATGCGCAGTTTTACCCCCCTCAGCAGGATTACGGAGATTATGACGGGTATGGCTACGACGACCCGTACAGTCCGTATCCGCCGCCTCCCTACGATGAGAACGACCAGCGCTATCTTGAACCCGGGTATCGGGAACCGCGCTATCGGGCGCCAGAGCTGGAGCGTCAACGGCCGTCGATCAATATCGGCCGCGGCACCATCGAAATCTCAACACGCCGCAGAACGCTGACTTACACGACGTCGCAGGGACAGCAATTCGTCTACCCGATCGCCGTCGGACGGGAGGGAAAACAGTGGTTTGGAACGACGCGGGTGGTCGCCAAGCGCGAACATCCGGAATGGCGACCGACCGCAAGCATGCGGGAAAAAAACCCGCGGCTGCCCGCGGTCGTCGCCCCTGGCCCCCAAAACCCGCTGGGAACGCGCGCGATCTACCTTGCCGATGGTCTGTTGCGCATTCACGGGACCAACGATCCGTCCTCGATCGGCACAAAGGCTTCAAGTGGCTGCTTTCGGATGTACCGGCAGGACGTGGAGGAGCTGTACGAGCTGGTCCAGACCGGAACAAAGGTCATTGTCCGATAGCGTCCTGCCCCTCACCATCCGCCCACTTCATAGTAACTGACCCTCGGCGGTCAACAAGGCTGTGCAGCAGCACCGTTTGAAACGTTGACCCTCGCTTTTCTTGCACATTACAAACTCCAGCCAAATGGCTGCCGGGGCCCTTCACAGCATCCCCATCGCAGGAACCCTTGCCGCCGCCACCGCTAGAGCTTTTGCCGCCCGGGACGCTATGACGACCTGGACCGGCTCCCCCACCCGGCGCCCGGGCCATTTGCTTTTGCGCCTGCCCCAGACGCGCCGTCCGAACCAACTGGTACTGGTGCATTCTTTCCTGGACCGGCTGCTTTGTCCTAGCCGTCTGGCCCAAGGAGACGTTATCGCCGACTGGCGTCGCTCCGTCGGCGCGCCTTGGCCGGCCATTCCTCGCGTTCATTCGGGATCACCCGGATCTCTTCTTAACAAATGCTAAACGCTTTCACTTCAATTTGAACCACCTAGAACTGCGGGGTGAACGATGTCGATCTGGAAAGATAAGTCAGGTAATTTCGCGGTTATGACCGCAATCGTCGCCGTGCCACTGATTGGGGCCGCTGGGATGGCGACTGACTTCTCCATGGCCCTGTCACGAAAGGCCGATTTGCAAGCTGCAGCGGATGCCGCCGTCCTCGCTGCGGCATCAATGCCGTCGACGTCGGTCGACAACATGAAAATAGAAGCAACCCGTGTTTTCATTGCCAATCTGAGCGGCGATCTAGCCAAGTCTGCCAGTGTCGACGATCTCCAGGTCTCGGCGTCCAACTACATTACCCTGAACGCCAGGACCCGTGTTCCGCTGACGATCGGTCAGATCCTGTTCCAAGACAACCTCGAGGTCGCCGTTTCTGCGCAATCAGTGCGCTCCGGCTATCAGAAGATCGAGGTTTCGATGGTGCTCGACAATACCGGATCGATGTCTGGTCAAAAGCTGACAGATCTGAAGGCGGCAGCGAACTCCTTGCTTAAGGTTTTCGAGACGGCATCGAATGTGAATGCTCGCTTCTCGCTGGTGCCGTTCTCACGATACGTTAACGTCGGGACAGAAAACCGGGGGCAGCCTTGGCTTAGTGTACCTAATGATACGTCTGAGGTCAGAAATACCTGCACTACCTCGAAAAAACTCCTGTCCAAGTCGGGCTGCAAAATGGTTCCGACCACCACTACGAATGACGGCGTGACCACGACGGGGCAGAAGGAGCAATGCGACAGCTATACATATGACGAGCCCGTCACCACCTGCTCCGATAAAACTTTCAACTATACCTGGAACGGCTGCGTCGGTTCGCGGCCAAGTCCGCTCGACGTCAACGACGTTCAACCGGCGACCAAATATACTGGGCTGCAGAATACCACCTGCGGGTCGGTCGTCATGCCGCTGACCAACAACTATACTTCGTTACGCATGGCGATATCTAAGATGGCTGCTAAGGACGAGACCTATATTCCTGCGGGCATCCTGTGGGGTTGGAACACCCTGTCTTCGCAAATGCCCATGGAGGAAGCTCTTCCAAAGGGTAATGGCCTCAGCAAATTCATTGTCTTAATGACCGATGGCGCCAACACTTTGTCTCCTAACAAGTCGAACTACCTTCAGCACACAGGGACCGACGCCGCAAAGGCCAATGCGTTGATGTCCAGCGTCTGCACAAATGCGAAGGCGGCCGGCATCACGATCTTTACGGTGGCCGTCGGCGTCACGGGCCCGACAGCCGCTGGCCTCGCGTCTTGCGCCTCCGACAGTTCGAAAGCCTATGCGATGGAAGATTCCGCCAAGCTGGTGGACGTGTTCAAGACAATCGCCGGGCAGATCATCACGCCGCGGCTAACAATGTAGTGCGCCGCAGATCACGCGGCCTCGCAGCAATCTTGTCGGGCCAGGCCATTAAGCGTTCAACGGCTTCATCCGGGATGCCGTGGCATCCGTGAACGTTTGGGTGTCCAGCGGTTGAGTAGAGCGACCGATGCTTTAGCAATTGGATCACCAGAGTTCGATGACAGGAGCCGCCGCTGTCATTTCCGGCCGCATGAGGGCGAGGAGGAACGTAACGGAATAGTGCGCATCGCCATGGCCTTGCATGGCTCACCAAAGGCCGGCGCGCCAACCGTTGCGACACGTTTTGGACATTTTGAAAGCCACTGCAGGAACGAACTATCCTGGTCCGCATTTGTCGTAGCAGCTCTCGGCATGGGTTGCTGCGAAAATGCGAGAGGTTTGATGGCTGGCCATGTTATAGAAGTTTGGAGATATCCGGTATCGAGCTTGGGCGGCGAGAAGCTCACCTCGGGCGAAATGTGCCTCTCGGGCATAGCCGGGGACAGGACGCATCTTCTCGTTGACCTCGATAACGGTCAAGTCGCCTCTCCCGAAAGCGACCTTCGTTGGCGCAAGGCTTTGCTGATGGCAGCACGCATTGAAGGTACATCAGTGGTTGTCTCAGTTGGAAAGCACGAGGCCAGTCATGGAAGCGAACTCGATAGACTGGTAAGCGAGCACATGGGCTTCCGGTGCGGCATACGAGCTGCCGGAACCATGGTGTCTCTCACCAATGGGTCGACGGTCTGCCTCAAACCAAGGTACGACGTCACCCCGCTTCACCTCATAACGACATCATCCCTACGCGCTTTATCGCTCGAACTTGGTAAAAGCTTTGTCGACACACGCCGCTTCCGGCCCAATCTGGTGATCAGCACTGAAAGCAATGACCAGGGCTGGGTAGGGCAATCGTTCCACGTCGGCGTTGGGGGCGGCGGGCTGGTGAAGGAGGTTGCCAAGCGTTGCGGCATGACCATGATCGCCCAACAAGGAATTGACGAGGATGCCGAGGTGCTTCGTACCATCGTCAGAAAGCGGCATCGAGCATTCGGCGTCTATGCAACCGTATCCTCGGTGGGCGTCGTCGGTGTAGGCGATCGATTTAGCCTTTCAGTCGAAACCGGGAATGGCAGTAACTGACTAACTTTCCCGAGCGCGCTCCTGATCGATTCAGAAACGATCTCGCCCATATCGCTTGCAGATGTTATGCCCTGGACGAATGGCAGCTTGTGCAACAGGAAAGGCACCGATACGCAGTAGAGCTGGTTTGTCAAGTTCGCTTCGAACTTCGGCCGGAAGCTTTCATCGACGTCGATCCCCCCTGTGGGCCTGAGATCGCACCCGTCGCCACCCAGGCTATTGGTCGGTGTCTGAGCCTGCCGGATGACGTCCTGGCGTCGGAGGCTCTCGAACGGAATGTCCTTTGCGGAGAGAGGATGTTGCCCGGTGGCGTCAATGAAGGCCGCGAAACGGATGGGCGAGGAAGCAGCGATAGTCAGCTCGACTCCCGGCTGACCGTCGGTCTTTTCGATCGTGTAATCAGAACCCGTTGCCATCACCTCTAGCTTCCCGGCATTGTGCAACGCCAAGAGCCGCTCAATGGATTCATGTGGAACCGTCGCATAATCGTCGACGAAGACCGTTTTGAAATATTTATGGAAGCGTCCCAGGTCGCCGTTGCTGAAGTGCGGCACGGCTCGTGCAATGACCTCATGCATGCGCAGGATAGCGTAGCGCCAAGGAACCGTGTTGCGCTCGATCTTATCCCGTTTGGCCTGTGCGAGAACACGGCCGGCCCATACGAACTGGTCGCTGGCTGTCCGTTCGCGGAAGTATCGATCGGAAATATCTTCTACCGTCGCAAGGGCCAGTCCAATGCGTGCAGCAAAATCAGGATCCGCACGGGCAAGCTCCTGCTTGAAGAGATCGAACACAGCGTCCAGAAGCCTGTCCGGTTCATCGTGTACTGCCTGCTCGACCGCCATCGGTGTACATATAGCCAATGGCTCGTAAGGGATAGGGCAGTAGAAATCGGCCTCAGGAAGCAGTCCCTTCCTCGACATCATCGTGATGTGCAAGTCCTCGCGACCTTGCAAAGGCTGGTACAGCAGCGCCCCCATATCGTCCCGTAGGAACACCCCGTGCGCCGTCGCCACCGAAACCACGGCGTCAATGCCACTGAGGGACGTTCCAAGAACGCCGACCTTGACGGCCTTGATCCGCTTGATAGCAGCTGCGGGCCATGGAGAGGCAAAATAGCCCGGAGATGTTTCCGTATCCTGCGGCCAGTCATGACCTGTTGCCATCACAACATGATCGAAGCTCAACCGGCAAGGCGAATTCTCGCTGCTTGTTGCCGTGACTGTTAGATCATGCGCATTCAATGCGATGTCGGCGATCCGGCAGCTTCCCCGGACGTCAATCGTGTGACCCGCCGCATGGCCACGCCTGACCAGCTCCCAAAACTGCGCAGCAAAGTAGTCACCAAGAACGATGCGGGGATAGAACTCGCGCTCGCCGATCGCGTCGCGTGCTATGCCGAGATTCTGTAGCTCCTCGTTGGACCGCGATCTGAGCCAGCCTACGAGGCTGTCAATGATCGGCGGAATCTCGATGCTCGCTATATTCGCCAACATAGCCTTGTCGTTGACGGCTGGATGGTAAGGAGTGCCTTTACCGGGGTCCGGACTTTCCTCGAAGACGGTGATCGAAAGTCCAGCCGGGTGCGAGATGAGCCCCTTGAGAGTATAGATCCCCGTCGGTCCCGAGCCGATGATCGCGATCCTTGCCATGCTGTTCCCGTAGCTGCTTGAAGGAGGAGCCGGACGGCCCGGCCCCATGGGTTTGTTTCACGTCAAGCGTTGTAGGTCGTCAGTCCTCGACGGACCATGCGCTGCGAACATCAGCTTCGCTCTTGGAGAGGTGCACATGCTCATCGACATGATCCACCCATTCCAAGGAAACGAAATGATGTTTTCCATCGTCGGAGTCGGTCTTGGTAAGCTTGATGCGGCTGTCGCCGTCCATGTGGTCGACCGTGCCGACATGCGCTCCGTCCTGAGAGATGACTTCCATGTGCTCGGTAATCTGTTCTGCTCGTATCATCATTTGCTCCTTTGCTGGCGGCGAGGAACGTGTAGATGATGATGATGTTCCATTGTCATCAATGCGAGGGTTCACATGAGAATGGGAATATGACGGTCTCCAAATACGCTGCCTCGTCATAGGCCCGCGCGAGGTTTTCTGTATTCCTGAACTGCAGCGACCGATAAGGGAAGATCCACCGGATCGGCTTCGAGGGAGCCTCATCGGTACTGAATTTGAAATATTGGCGCCGTGCGGGGTGCCGCCGACAGCGGGGCGCTTGACAGGCGAACGTTTCGGCTGACGCCAGATCCCACGCAGGCGCGATAGCCACCCGCGTGATCCTGGCTGCGCAGCATCGCAGCCGAGACAATGCCCGCAGGCCGGAACCCATGGAGGCCGTCCAAGTTCTACTTTCATGTAAATGGTCAGATGGGGCGTGATGCGTAGAGCGATCTCATTTCTTGTCGCCTTGTTTTTGATGGTTGACGCAGTATGGATGCTATGGTGGTTGACCGGTGCTCTCAGCGTCTGGACCATTCCGATAGTCGCTATTCCGACCGTTTTCCTATTGCTAGCCGGTATCGCCTTGGCTTGGGAAAACATTTGCAGCTGGCGGGGACGGCGGGGACCGGAGAAGCGTTAGTTCGGTTGCCGCGAGGTCTCATCGAAGGTCTGAGTGGCAATACCCTACGGCAATCATCCCGCCGGCGTACCGAACAGGTCCTTGAACTGACGAGGCTGGCTGCGAAGATATTGTTCGGGCGCATCAACGGTTTCCCCGAAATGCGCGGCAGCGTGCCACGGCCAGCGCGGATCGTAGAGGATCGCTCTCGCGATCGCAATGAGATCAGCATCCCCCGTTGTCAATATGGCTTCCGCCTGTTCGAAGTCAGTAATGAGACCGACAGCGATCACAGGTATCTTGACTGCGTGTTTGACGGTGCGCGCGAAAGGTACCTGGTAGCTTGGACCGATTGAAATCTGCTGGTGAGCCGAGAGCCCGCCGGTCGAAACATGGATTGCCGAGCACCCTCTCCCCTCCAGCGCCTCGGCGAAAACGACGGTCTGAGCGTTGTCCCACCCCCCCTGTGCCCAGTCGGTCGCCGACACGCGCATCGTCACAGGCTTGTCGGAAGGGAAAGCCTCTCTGACCACATCGAAAACTTCCAGGGGAAACCGCATGCGGTTCTCAAGCGAGCCGCCGTACTCGTCGGTGCGTTTGTTTGACAGTGGTGACAGGAACTGATGCAGCAGATAGCCATGTGCGCCATGGATCTGCACAGCGTCGATCCCGAGAGCGGCAGCACGTCTTGCGGCGTCTGCAAAAGCACCTCGCACCCGCTTAAGTCCGTCTCTATCGAGTTGTTGAGGCGGATCGTATTCAGGCTTGAACGCAACAGCGCTAGGAGCGGCGGTCTTCCAGCCGTTCTTTTCGCCTGGGCTCAGCTGATGGCCACCAAGCCATGGCTTCTCAGTCGAGGCCTTGCGGCCAGCATGGCCGAGTTGGATCGCAACAGGCATGTTGGACCACCGTCTGACACTGGTCAGCACACGATCCATCGCGGCCTGACAGCCATCGGAATATAGGCCGACGTCACCGTAGGTTATCCGACCCTCTGGTAAGACTGCTGTCGCCTCGATCGTAAGAATGCCCGCGCCCGAGAGTGCGAGATGGCCAAGGTGAATGTGATGCCAGTCAGTCATTTCGCCGTCGGCAGCCGAGTACTGGCACATAGGCGCGATGACGATGCGGTTTCGCATGTTGAGCGACCCGATACGGATAGGCGAGAACAGTCTTGTCTTTGACATGTGGGCTCCTCTACGACGCACAGCTATGACGCTGGTGACAGCCGCTTGCAAGTGTATCTCATACGCAACACGCCTGACACCGTGCCATTTGAAAGGAGATCAAGAAGGGTTTTCGTCGCGGCACGTCAGGCGCGATCATCATGATTTAAAACGACACCAGAGCACCGGATGAGACAGCGTCGAGCGCCTGGCCGCCATCAAACGTTTACCCACCGGCAATACTGCTGCCTGTGATTTTTTCGATTCGAAGCACAGCGCCGTCGTTGGAAGGAACCGCTCTCAGTTGCCGAAAGTCGTCGACCGCCTCGTGTTTGCTTGCCAGGGGAGGATTATGAACGGCGCTGATCAACAGGATGTTGCCCCCAGCAGCTTCGCCAGCGTTCAGACCCGGCATCGTATCCTCAAAGATCAGGCAATCTCTTGCATTGACACCCAGCTTCTCGGCGCCGAGAAGATAGGCTTCGGGATCGGGCTTCCCATGCACGACTTCCTCAGCCGTTACGAGAAACTCAGGTACAGGAAGTTGTGCAGCCTCCAGTCGACGCAGCACAAGCTTCTTCGAAGACGATGTCACCAGTGCCCACCGTCGCGCCGGCAGACTGTTTAAGAATGTCTGAGCGCCGGGAATGGCAACCACGTCCTCGATGTCATCAGCTTCCTCGGCTTCAATTGCCGCGGCTTCCCGTTCGGGATCTACCCCCGGCAGGTTCAATCGCCGGATCGTATCAACCGACCTCGATCCGTGCATTTTCGCAAGAAGCTCATGTGGATCTAATCCGTGGCGAACGGCCCACCTGCCCCAAACCCGATCAGTTGAAGCTGCTGAGTTGATGATCGTGCCGTCCATATCGAAAAGGAAGCCGGCAAATGGCTTTGTGAAAACAGAGATCATGAATAGCTCTTCCCGCAGTTCGTGTTTCGGACTCGCGGCAGCCAACCGCGTGAAACACGTGTGGTACCGCCTTCTACAGTCAAGGATGTGACCTGACCTTTTCTGACATCCAGCCATCCACTGGTGAGATCTCACGCGCACGGCCGCTCTATCAACGGCGGCCTATTTCTGGGGCATCGCGATGATCGCACTGATCACGTTTTTGAGGGGCCTCCCGTCAATGGTTCGTGAAGATTATGGACCTGGACGCGAGGTCCACGCGGTGCTTCGGCAGCTTTGTTATCTACGATAACCGCAGACGACGGACGCGTGTCGTCCCCTCAATCAGTTCACCCGATATCTAGACCCGGGAGCATTGATGCGCTCTCGCTTCCGACCCGAGGGGTGAGCTCGTCAGAGCATTATCGGATTGTTTGGACCGGACTGGTTGCAGCGTGACCCATTCTAAAAAGAACGCATCATCGACATATCAGCCCCTTGCGAAGACGCTGCTTGCGCTACTGACCAATTCAACGTGCTGGAAAGCATAATCGCCAGCCGCCGCTCCATCCGCTCTCAGGATTGCCTGGACGATAAGATCGTGCTCTTGAAATGATCTTGCCAAACGGTCAGGCAGGCGGAACTGGGCGCTGCGAAAAGGTGCAAGTCTGGCACGAGTTGCAGTCGCTAGCTCGAAGATATGATCGTTGCGCGCTCCGCGATAGAGGCGGGTGTGGAATTCGGCGTTATGCGCGGCGTATTCATCCACGTTAAACTGATGCACCAACACCTTTGAACCCTCGTGTTGGCGCTCGAGCAATCTGCGCTCGTCAACGCTCATACGCTCGGCACAAAGCCGGGCGCATATTCGCTCGAGCTCAGCCATCGCCTCGAACATCGAATGAAGATAGTGCCCGGAAACATTTGCAACAACTGCGCTGCGGTTGGGCTCGCGGGCAACCAGCCCCATCGCCCCGAGTTCGCGCAAAGCCTCGCGCACCGGTGTGCGGGAGACGGCAAAGCGGTCGGCTAGCGAGCCCTCATCGAGCTTTTCGCCCGGTAGCAGTTCTCCCGTCACAATCAGATCGGCAACTGCCCTCACCATCTGTTCGACGGTGTTACCGGCTCTAATGACCTCTCTTTTTCGTATCCGCGGCAACGCCCTGCCTTCTCTCAGCAATCTGCATACAGATGATACAGATTTACGAGATAGTCAAATATCTAGATAATTCAGGGATTTAAAAACTCGTCCACGAATCGAAGTTCGAAAGACGTTACGCAGAAGGCGTAATTTTCACCATGGAACCTGTTTTGATTATAAAATCATCATTTTATGGAACGAAAGTGCATACACTTTTATCAGGTGCGGCTGAATGTCGATTTTCAACTCCTCTTTTCAATGACTTAGGAACTGGCACGGCCATTGCATACACTTTTTCGTAACCCTTTTTATCGGCCCAGCCGTCAAGGAGCCTGCAATGACCGACCTCCTTCCCATGAACCGCCGCAAATTTCTGACTGCTACTGCTGCCGGCGCCTTCGCCGCAACCGTTACCGGCCTCACCGCGTCACGCTCGCTCGCCCAGAATGCTCTGACCATTGGTTTCATCTATGTCGGCCCAAAGGATGACTACGGCTACAACCAGGCGCATGCCGAGGGTGCCGCCGTCGTCAAGGCGATCCCCGGCGTCACCGTCGTCGAAGAAGAAAACGTCCCCGAGACCGTAGACGTTCAGAAGACCATGGAATCGATGATCAACCTCGACGGCGCAACGCTGCTCTTCCCGACCTCCTTCGGCTATTTCGATCCGCACATGCTGGCCATGGCCGCCAAATATCCGGATATCCAGTTCCGCCATTGCGGCGGCCTCTGGCAGGAGGGCAAGCATCCGAAGAATACCGGCTCCTATTTCGGCTATATCGGCCAGGGCCAGTATCTGAACGGTATCGCCGCCGGCCATACGACGAAGAGCAAGAAGATCGGCTTCGTCGCAGCCAAACCAATCCCGCAGGTCATCCAGAACATCAATTCCTTCCTGCTCGGCGCCCGCAGCGTCGATCCGACTATCACCTGCCAAGTGATCTTCACCGGCGAGTGGTCGCTGGCGGTCAAGGAAGCGGAAGCGACCAACGCGCTGATCGATCAGGGCGCCGACGTCATCACCTGCCATGTCGATAGCCCGAAGGTCGTCGTCGAGACGGCGGCTGGCCGCAATGCCTTCGTCTGCGGCTATCACGCCAACCAGAGCCCGCTGGCTCCTGAAAAATACCTGACCGGCGCCGAATGGGCCTGGGGCAACGTCTACACCGACTTCGTCAAGAAGGCCCAGGCCGGCGAAAAGCTCGCCAACTTCGTCCGCGGCGGCCTGAAGGACGGCTTCGTCAAGATGAGCCCGCTCGGACCGGCAGTGCCGGAGGCAGGCCGCAAGGCGTTCGAAGCGACGCATGCGGAAATCATGAAGGGCGGCTTCTCGGTCTTCAAGGGCCCGATGAAAGACAACAAGGGCAACGAGGTGATCGCCGGCGGCAAGAGCTTCGCCGAGGACGCGATCGAGCTCGAGAGCATGGATTATCTGGTCGAGGGCGTCGTCGGATCCACCGCCTGATGGATTGAAGGGAGAAGTGCCATGACGGTCGAGACCCACGATCCCGCAATGACAGCCGCTCCTGCCAAGCCCGCCTCGCTGCGCCCGGCCATCGAATGGCTGGCGCGGCGCACCGAGCCCGTCGCCATCGGGCTCGTGGCCATCCTGATCGGGCTCGCGCTCTTCTCCCTCTTCATCCTCATCATCGGCAAGTCGCCGGCGATGCTCTTCCAGCTGATGTATACCGGCGGTTTCGGCAGCTGGTTTTCGATCCAGAACTGCCTGAGCCGAGCTTCCCCTCTGCTGCTGACGGCACTCTGCGTAGCACTTCCCGCCCGTCTCGGCCTCGTCATCATCGGCGGCGAAGGCGCTGTCGTGCTCGGAGGGGTCGCAGCGGCGGCGATCGCTCTGCCACTCGTCGGCTTTGCGCCGGTCTGGCCGACGCTGATCCTGATGGGCCTGGCGGCAATGGTTGCAGGCGGCTTGTGGATCGGCCTTGCCGGCTTCCTGCGCCACTATCGCGGCGTCAACGAGACGATCTCCTCGCTGCTGCTCGCCTATATCGCCATTGCCCTGATGAACCAGTTCGTCGAGGGACCGCTGCGCGATCCGGCCAGTCTCAACAAGCCATCCACCGCGCCGTTACCGGCCGAATACATGCTCGGCAAGATCCCCGGCATGGACGTCCATTGGGGTCTGGCGATCGGCATCGCCGCCTGCATCCTCTCCTGGTTGCTGATCGAGGCGACCAGCTACGGCTTTGCCGCGCGCATCGCCGGCGGCAACGTCCGCGCCGCCCAGATCCAGGGCCTGCCGGTCGGCAGGCTGATCACCGGCTTCACCGCGATCGCCGGGAGTTTTGCCGGACTGGCGGGCATGATCGAGGTGGCGGCCGTCCAGGGCGGCGCCAATGCTTCGCTTGCGGCCGGCTACGGCTATACAGGCATCCTCGTCGCCTTCCTTGCGCGGCATAATCCGCTGGCCATCATCCCCGTTGCCATCCTGCTCGGCGGCATCGATGCCTCGGGCGGTCTGATCCAGCGGCGCATGGGCCTGCCGGACGCCACGGTTCTCGTCCTCCAGGGCACGCTCTTCATCGTCATCCTGTTCTGCGAGACCTTCTACGGCCGCTTCAAGATCTTCAATCCGGACCTCTGGAAAAGGAACCAGTGATGGAAAGTTCAGGCATCGGCATCTGGGGTGTTCCGCTTGCAATCCTGGCCGGCGCGATCCGCGTCTCCACCCCCTTCATCTTCGTCAGTCTCGGCGAGACGATCACCGAACGCTCCGGCCGCATCAATCTCGGCCTCGAAGGCACGCTCGTCTTCGGCGCCATGACCGCCTATGCCATCGCCGTCATGACCGGTTCTCCCTGGCTCGGCGTACTCGCCGCGATGGGGTCGGGCGCGATCTTCGGCTTGGTGCACGGCTGGATCTGTAAATGGCCGAAGGTCAACGATATCGCCATCGGCATCGCCATGATGCAGTTCGGGCTTGGCCTCGCCTTCTTCCTCGGCAAGCCGTTCATCCAGCCGGTTGCCCCGCGCCTGCCGGCCATCCCGCTTGGCTTCTGGTCGGCGAGCCCGCAGATACAGGCCGCCCTGAACATCAATGTGCTGTTTGTCATCGGCGCCGCGTTGGCATTCCTGCTCTGGTGGGCGTTCCGGAACATGCGCGTCGGACTGATCCTGCGGGTCGTCGGCGACAGTACCGATGCGGCGCGTGCCATGGGCATCAATCCGGACCGCGTCCGTCTGCTCGCCACGGCCACCGGCGGCTCGCTGGCAGCGATCGGCGGCGCCTATCTGTCGCTCTACTATCCCGGCTCCTGGAACGAGGGGATCTCCTCCGGACAGGGCCTGATGGCCGTCGCGCTCGTCATCTTCGCGCGCTGGAACCCGATCGGCTGCTTCTTTGCGGCACTGCTCTTCGGCGGCGCCGGTGCGCTTGGTCCGGCATTGCAGTCGGTCGGCGTCACGCAGGGCTATTACCTCTTCTACGCCGCCCCCTACGTGCTGACGCTCGCCATCTTGATCGCCACCTCGTCGCCCAACCGCTCGCTGACGGGCGCGCCGGGCGCCCTGTCACTGACGAAATGAACCAGAAAGGAGCCCAGCCATGAATGGCCTAGGCGGTTTGAACAAATCGGAGCACGGTGTCGGCATCGGCCTCGTCCAGCTGCAATTGCCGGTCACCGTCACCAGGGCGGACCTTGCGCGCCAGACGCAGGTGATCGTCTATCTCGTCGGCAAGGCGAGACGCAATCAGCCGGGCATGGATCTCGTGGTCTTCCCCGAATATGCCCTGCACGGCCTGTCGATGGACATCAATCCGGATATCATGTGCAGCCTCGACGGTCCTGAAGTCGCCGCCTTCAAGCAGGCCTGCCGCGACAACGCCATCTGGGGCTGCTTCTCGATCATGGAGCTGAACCCCGGCGGCATGCCCTACAATTCCGGCATCGTCATCGACGATCAGGGCGAGCTCAAGCTCTACTATCGCAAGATGCATCCCTGGGTCCCGATCGAGCCATGGGAGCCCGGCGATCTTGGCATTCCCGTGATCGACGGCCCGAAGGGCGCGAAGCTTGCGCTGATCATCTGCCACGACGGCATGTTCCCGGAAATGGCCCGCGAATGCGCCTACAAGGGCGCCGAGATCATGATCCGCACGGCGGGCTATACCGCGCCGATCCGCGACAGCTGGAAGTTCACCAACCAGTCCAACGCCTTCTGCAATCTCATGGTCACCGCCAGTGTCTGCATGTGCGGCTCCGACGGCACCTTCGATTCCATGGGCGAAGGCATGATCTGCAATTTCGACGGCACGATCATCGCTCACGGCACATCCGGCCGCGTCAACGAGATCATCACCGCCGAGGTCCGTCCCGATCTCGTCCGAGAGGCACGTCTCGGCTGGGGTGTCGAAAACAACATCTACCAGTTCGGCCATCGCGGTTATGTCGCGGTATCGGGTGGCGCCGGTGACGCGCCCTACAGCTACATGCACGACCTGATCGCCGGCCGCTACCGCTTGCCCTGGGAAGACCAGATCAAGGTCACCGACGGCACCTCCTGCGGCTTCGACACGCCGGCACGCCGCTACG
Source organism: Rhizobium sp. 21-4511-3d (assembly GCF_053522545.1). NCBI lineage: Bacteria > Pseudomonadati > Pseudomonadota > Alphaproteobacteria > Hyphomicrobiales > Rhizobiaceae > Rhizobium > Rhizobium sp. 21-4511-3d. Next base: position 108,571 of record NZ_JBNWCF010000010.1, read on the forward strand.
GCGAAACCCTCAAACCCGCTGCCGAATAGGACAAGACGATGGACACTCTGGTCGAGACCAAGATGCATTACATCACCGCCGACCCCTATCCCTGGCCGTATAATGGCGCGCTGCGACCCGACAATACCGCTCTCATCATCATCGACATGCAGACCGATTTCTGCGGCAAGGGCGGCTATGTCGATCACATGGGCTACGACCTGTCGCTGGTCCAGGCACCGATCGAGCCGATCAAGGCGGTGCTTACAGCCATGCGTGCCAAGGGCTATCACATCATCCATACCCGCGAGGGCCACCGGCCCGATCTCGCCGACCTGCCGGCCAACAAGCGCTGGCGTTCGCAACGCATCGGCGCCGGCATCGGCGATCCCGGCCCCTGCGGCCGCATTCTCACCCGTGGCGAACCAGGCTGGGACATCATCCCCGAACTGTACCCGGTCGCCGGCGAGACGATCATCGACAAGCCCGGCAAGGGTTCCTTCTGCGCCACCGACCTGGAGCTGATCCTCAACCAGAAGCGTATCGAAAACATCATCCTGACCGGCATCACCACTGATGTCTGCGTCTCGACCACCATGCGCGAAGCCAACGACCGCGGCTTCGAATGCCTGCTGCTCGAAGACTGCTGCGGCGCCACCGATTACGGCAATCATCTCGCCGCCATCAAGATGGTGAAGATGCAGGGCGGCGTGTTCGGCTCGGTCTCCAATTCGAACACTCTGATCGAGGCGCTGCCCTGATGTCCTCAATGCGTGCCCATGTCTATCGCGTTGCGGCAGCCGGCCCCGACGACGTCTCCGGCGTCGAGGCGCTGTTTGCCGCCGGGCTGAGGCCGGAAAGCGTCGTTGCCATCCTCGGCAAGACGGAAGGCAATGGCTGCGTCAACGACTTCACCCGCGGCTTTGCCAGCCGCAGCTTCGAAGCGCTGTTCGCGAGGCATGGCGTCACCGGCGTCTGCCTCGTCATGTCCGGCGGCACGGAGGGCGCGCTGTCGCCGCACTGGACGGTCTTTTCCCGCGAAAAGAGCGAGGCGCCGGCGGGCCGCGCGTTGGCGATCGGCACCGCACGTACGCCGGTCCTTCCCTTCCACCATCTCGGGCGCCGCCAGCAGATCCTGATGGTCGCCAACGGTGTGAAGGCGGCGATGCGCGATGCCGGCATCGATGACCCGAGGGACGTGCATTTCGTCCAGATCAAATGCCCGCTTCTGACGCTGGCCCGCGTTGGCGTCGCCGAGAACGAAGGCGAGGCGGTCGCGACCCGCGACACGCTGAAATCGATGGGCCTGTCGCGCGGTGCCTCCGCCCTCGGTGCCGCCGTCGCCCTCGGCGAGGCCGACCCAGGTTCGATTGCCGACGCCGACATCTGCACGCGCTACGCCATCTTCTCTCGCCGCGCATCCACCTCCGGCGGCGTCGAATTGCTTGACCATGAAATCGTCGTGCTCGGCATGGGCAACGGCTGGTCCGGTCCCTTCGCGATCGACCATGCCGTGATGGAGAATGCGATCGACACATCCTCCGTGCTAAAGGCACGCGATCGTCTGCCCGCCAGTGCCCGTCTCACCGCGGTGCTCGCCAAGGCTGAGCCCGACCCGTCGGGAAAGGTCGGTGGTCTGCGCCACACCATGCTCGACGATTCCGACATATCAGGCACACGCCATGCCCGCGCCTTCGTCGGCGGCGTGCTCGCCGGCGTCTTCGGCATGACCGATCTCTATGTCTCCGGCGGGGCCGAACACCAGGGTCCCTCCGGCGGCGGTCCCGTCGCCATCATCGTTGAAAAGGAGAGTTGAAGTGAGCATCGTTCGCGACACGCCCCTTCCCCAGGCCGGCAAGGCCATCGGTATCGATACCCTCGGCATGACCATGCGCTTCGGGTCGTTCACCGCACTGGACAACGTCTCGATCAGCATTCCTGCCGGCAGCTTTCACGCGCTGCTCGGAGAAAACGGCGCCGGCAAATCGACCCTCGTCAAATGCATCATGGGCTTCTACCATGCCACATCGGGCTCGCTATCGGTCGGCGGCCGCGAGGCTGCGATCGCCTCGCCCCGGGATGCGGCTGCCTATGGCCTCGGCATGGTCTACCAGCACTTCACACTGGTGCCGTCGCTAACCGGCGCCGAAAACCTGGTGATCAGCGGAGCCGAAGTGCCCGCAGTCATCAACTGGGCCAAGGAACGCCGTGATCTTGCGGCCTTCATGGAACGCATGCCGTTCAAGATCCCGCTCGAACGCCCTGTCAGCGAGCTGGCGGCCGGCGAAAAGCAGAAGCTTGAGATCGTCAAGCAGCTCTATCTCGGCCGCTCCTTCATCGTGCTTGACGAACCGACATCGGTGCTGACCCCGGCCGAAGCCGACGAGATGCTGGGGCTCGTGCGCGCTATGACAGAGCGCGGCGAGCTGACCGTACTGATGATCAGCCACAAGTTCCACGAGGTGACCAAGTTTGCCGATGCCGTCTCGATCCTGCGCCGCGGCAAGCTGGTCGGCAGCGGCAAGATCGGCGAGCTCTCGATATCCGATATGGCGGCGATGATGATCGGCGACGTCAAGCTTGCCGAGCTCGACGCCCGCACACCGGTTTCCGATAGCGCGCCGATGGTGCTTGCCGTCGAGGCCGCCAAGGCACCGGATCGCTCCGGCCTCAAGACCATCGAGATCGACAGGCTCACCGTCCGCTCGGGCGAAATCCTCGGGATCGCCGGCATATCCGGCAACGGCCAGAAGGAACTGACAGAAATTCTCGCAGGGCAGCGCCCGCTGGAAGCAGGCAGCGTCTCCGTCAAGGGCAGCCGCTACGGCGCCACCCGGCCGGAAACGCGCCAGCACAACGTCCGCTTCATCCCCGAAGAGCCGCTGCAGAACGCCTGCGCCCCGAAGATGACCGTCAGCGAGAACCTTGCCTTCCGCACCTTCGATCTCAAGGACGGCGGCGGCGATGCTATCTGGCTGAGCAAGGGACAGATGAAGAAGCGCGCCGCCGATCTGATTGCCGATTTCAAGGTGAAGACCGCCTCGTCCGCCTCGCCGATCGCGGCTCTGTCGGGCGGCAACGTGCAGCGTGCGGTGCTTGCCCGCGAGCTGACCGGCGATGTCGATCTCCTGATCGTCTCCAATCCCTGTTTCGGCCTCGACTTTTCTGCTGTCGCCGATATCCGAGCCCGCATCATGAAGGCGCGCAACGCCGGAACGGCGGTGCTGCTGCTGTCGGAAGATCTGGACGAGCTCCTGGAAATGTCCGATCGCATTATGGTCATCTCGGAAGGCAAGCTGGTTTACGAAACGCCAGCCCGCGGTGCCGACATCGGCGTGATCGGCGCCCATATGGCAGGACATCACTGATGGTCGGCATTGCGGCAGAACCATTTGCCTTCCCGGCAAGACCGGGCGAACTGGCCCTCGTCGTCATCGACATGCAGCGTGATTTCGCCGAGCCCGGCGGCTTCGGCGCCAGCCTCGGCAACGATGTCAGCCGGATCAGCAGGATCATTCCCGACGTCAAGCGCCTGATCGAAGGCTTCCGCCAGGCGGGACTGCCGGTCATTCACACGATGGAATGCCACAAGCCCGATCTTTCCGATCTGCCGCCGGCAAAGCGCGATCGCGGCAGCCCGTCGCTGAGGATCGGCGATGCCGGTCCGATGGGCCGCATCCTGATCGCAGGCGAGCCGGGAACAGCAATTCTCCCTGAGCTTGCACCCGTCGATGGCGAGATCGTTATCGAGAAGCCCGGCAAGGGCGCATTCTATGCAACGCCGCTCGGCGACATCCTGAAAGAGGAAGGCATCAGCCAGCTGGTCTTTGCCGGCGTCACCACCGAGGTCTGTGTGCAGACGACGATGCGCGAAGCCAATGACCGCGGCTACGAGTGCCTGCTCGCCGAGGAGGCGACCGAAAGCTATTTCCCCGAATTCAAAAAGGCGGCAATCGACATGATCCGCGCCCAGGGCGCGATCGTCGGCTGGACCGCCCATGTGGACGATATTCTGAAAGGGATCGCCGATGCCTGAAACGACGCGCGAGATGCTGACGCTGGGCGGCTGGAATAAACTGGCCTTCGAGCCATTCCGTGACGGGGTGGAGATACACTGGATCCGCAGGTTCGAGGCGGACCAGCCGGGGATAGCGCTCTTGAAATACGAGGCAGGAGCAGCCGTCCCCCGGCACCGGCATGAGGGTCTGGAGACGATCTTCGTTCTTGACGGCACGCAATCCGACGAGGCGGGCGACTACGGCCGCGGCAGCTATGTCGTCAATGCCGAAGGCACCGAGCATTCCGTGTGGAGCGATACCGGATGCGTGGTCCTGATCCAGTGGGACAGGCCGGTGAGGATTTTGGAAGAGGAAATGGCATGAGGACGGTACCAGCCTTCGATATCAGTTCACTGCACGCCTTCTACGCCGACGGCGGAAAGGCTGAGGATGTGATCGAGGCGGTCTTCGCCCGCATCGCGGCGGTAAACGATCCGGGCATCTTCATCTCAATTGCCAGCAAGGCGGATCTGCTCGCCCAAGCAGCGGCACTCGGCACATTCGACCCGTCGGCAAAGCCGCTCTGGGGCATCCCCTTCGCCGTCAAGGATAATATCGACGTCACCGGCATGCCGACCACCGCCGCCTGCCCCGACTATGCCTATACGCCCGAAAAGGATGCGACCGTCGTTGCCCGGCTGAAGGCGGCCGGTGCCATCGTCGTCGGCAAGACCAATCTTGATCAGTTCGCCACTGGCCTCGTCGGCGTCCGCTCGCCCTATCCGATACCGCGCAACGCCATCGATCCCAAGCTTGTGCCAGGGGGCTCGTCTTCCGGATCGGCGGTCGCCACCGCCCAGGGCATCGTCAGCTTCGCGCTCGGCACCGATACAGCCGGCTCCGGCCGCATTCCCGCCGGCCTCAACAACATCGTCGGCTTGAAGCCGAGCCTCGGCGCGCTTTCGACATCGGGCGTCACTCCCGCCTGCCGCACGCTCGACTGCGTCTCGGTCTTCGCGCTGACGGTCGACGATGCATGGTGCGTGTTCTCGGCTGCGGCCGCGCCAGATGAAACCGACGCCTATTCGAGAGATTACGGCCCGCTTGCGCTAGAGGCGCTGCCGCCGGTTCTGAGAATCGGCGTGCCGGCGCGTGCCGATCTGCGGTTCTTTGGCGACGAGGCGATGGCTGAAGCTTTTGACAAGAGCCTCGATGACCTCGCCGGGATGGGCTACGCGATCACCGAACTGCCCTTCCACGATTTCTATAAGGTCGCCGATTTGCTCTACGAGGGGGCCTGGGTCGCCGAGCGCTATGCCGCCGTCAAGGAATTCTTTGATGCGAAGGAAGCGAGCCTCCATCCGGTGACCCGCAAGATTTATGGCGGCGCCAGGACGCTCTCCGCCTCGGACGCCTTCCGCGGCCTCTACGCGCTTCAGGCCTATAAAAAGCAGCTCGCGCCTGTCATCGCCTCGGTCGATCTGCTCTGCGTGCCGACGGCACCGCGGCACTTCACTGTCGCCGAGCTGGAAGCCGAACCGATCCGCGAGAACTCGCGGCTGGGCACCTACACGAATTTCGTCAATCTGCTCGGTCTCTGCGGCATCGCCGTACCCTGTGGCCGGCGCCGCGACGGCCTGCCATCGAGCGTGACGCTGCTTGCGCCAGCTGGCCAGGACGGCATCGCTGGCGCCGTGGCGCGGAGGCTTCACCAGGCGAGCGGCCTAACGCTGGGTGCTACCGGCTGGACGCTTCCAAAGACCGCTGCTGTGGCGCCACCCGCGCGTGGCCAAATTGAAATTGCGGTGGTCGGAGCTCATCTGAGCGGCATGCCTCTCAATGCCCAACTCACATCCAGGGACGCGCGTTTTGTGCGCACCGCAAAGACATCCGATGCGTACCGATTGTTCGAATTGACATCTCAGAAGCCTTCGAAGCCCGGCCTGCTTCGCATCCGTGATGGAGAAGGCGGCGAAATCGACGTGGAGGTTTGGCGTTTGTCTGCTGAGGCGTTCGGAAGTTTCGTCGCCGAGATACCATCCCCCTTAGGGATCGGGACGATCGCCTTGGCCGATGGGTCCAGTGTTAAGGGCTTCCTCGTTGAAGCATCTGCAGTGAGCAACAGTGCCGACATTACGGCATTTGGAGGCTGGCGCGCGTTCCTGACGGGCAAATAGTTGCCCGTCATCCTGCCATTGCCATGCACGCCGCGTCGGTCGATGCGGTCAATGTCGCTGAGTGCTGATGAAGCAAGAGATGTTCGCAGAACCGTCGATGGCACATGAGTTGACGCACGGCTGACCCATGCGATGAAGCGTTTTTGTTTTTCAGCGCTGTTCACAGCGGCAAAATCATGTTGTCGTTCATTAACGCTGCATTAACCAAACCGCCTCAGTCTCAGCTTGTCAGTTCCTCTCTGGCATCGACTGCTTTGCGGGGGCGTGGAGCAGTTTTAATTGGAGATCACGCGGGCGAGCGTGATCTCCTTTTTCCCTTGCACCGGTCGCTCGCAAGGGACGGCCGCGCAGAGCGGTCAGCAGTCTCCAAGACAGGGTGGCGTGCTCACGGATCAAGCCGGATCCTCCGGCCAGTCGGCCCGGCACTGCTATTGAACGTGCGCTCGACAGATGGCTATTGATTTCTGCTCGCACGCCGGGATCCGCAACCGCCATTGCTTACGGCCGCCATTCTTGGTCGTTTCGTCGATCAAGCTCACGGTCGAGATAATAGGCTGCGCTGATCAGCGCCAAATGCGTAAAAGCTTGCGGAAAATTGCCAATCAGGTCAGAGCGGACATCGAACTCCTCGGCATAAAGACCGAGATCGTTGGCGTAGTTGAGGACCGCCTCGAATACCTGCCGCGCCTTCTTCAGGTCGCCGGCGCGCGCAAGGCATTCTGCATACCAGAAAGAACAGGCCGAGAAAGCACCTTCCCGGCCGCGCAAACCGTCGGCGCTCTTGTAGCGATAGACGACGCCGTCGTCAGAAAGTGTTCGCCCGATCGCGTCAAGAGTTGCCAGCCATCGCGGGTCTGTCGCACTGACGAAGCGCACCAGTGGCATCAGTAGCAGGGATGCGTCGAGGCTATCGCCATTCTTCGTTTGAACGAAATGTCCGTTTTCCTCATTCCAGAAATTGGCCCAGATGTCCTCATAGATATCATTGCGCACGTCGATCCATTTGGCGAAAGGCGCAGCCAGCGAGCGCTTGCTCGCAAGGCGTATCGCGCGATCAACCGCCACCCAGCACATCAGCCGGGAATGGAGGAAATGCTGCGGCTCCCGGCGCATTTCCCAGATACCCGCATCGGCATCCTGCCAATGCTCGCACACATAGTCGATGACGTCTCGCACGCCACGCCAGCCGTCATGAGATATGGCGTGACCGTATTTGTTGCTGAGATAGATCGCATCCATAAGCTCGCCGTAGATATCAAGCTGGAACTGCTCGGATGCCTTGTTGCCGATGCGAACCGGACGCGCTCCGCCATAGCCCCGCATATGGTCAAGACTGACCTCTTCCGGCACTTGCCCACCATCGACGGCGTACATGATATCAAGTTTGCCTCGGGAACCGCATCTCATAGCGCGCTTGCCGATCCAGCCGTTGAAAGCCTCGGCCTCCTGCTGGTATCCAAGTCGCATCAAGGCGTAAATAGTAAAGGATGCATCCCGGATCCATGTCGCGCGATAATCCCAATTGCGGCTACCCCCGGGCGCTTCGGGCAAACCAAAAGTTCCCGCTGCAACAATCGAGCCGTGGCGCCTTGACGTCATCAGCTTCAGCGTCAGCGCGGATCTGTTGACCATCTCCCGCCATCGGCCGCGATAGGTTGATTGCGAAGCCCAATCCTGCCAATAGGCAATGGTGGCGTCCTCGAAACCATCAATCTCCGATATCTCGATTAGACGCTGATCGACAGCTGCAAGGATGAAATCTGCCGTCTCTCCGGCCATCAGGAGACCGCCAGCTACGACGTCGGCGCCATCCGCGGAAAGGCCAGTGTTCGACGACAAACGAAATCCCTGAACGGAAGCTGAGGGCTCCCAAGATGCCGCTTTGCCGTTCACGATAGCGCCCATCTTTTGCCGGGCGTAGTCGAAACGCGGCGCGCAGCGCATCGTGAACTGGACCTTGCCGCGCGTGACCTTCAGACGCCGCGCGAGCGTCGTCGCTGTGTCGGCTACGCCATTGTTGACGGCCATGAAATCAGTAAGTTCCGCACTCGCATCAGCGCCCATCCAACGGGTGATGAGAACATTGGTGTCTGGACGGTATTGATGGACCACCCTGGCATCAGCGATATTCGGCGAGATTTCGAAGTTTCCACCATTTTCGGGATCGAGGAGCGCCGCGAAGATTGTCGGACTGTCAAAGTTCGGCCAACACATGAAATCGATCGCCCCATCCTTGGCGACCAAGGCCAGTGTTGCGAGGTCACCGATAACGCCATGATCAGAGATCGGACGCGGTATGGCGTTTCCCTGCTTTTCACGTTCAATCTCGTCGTATCCTGCCGACAGGCGATCCATCCGCCACTCCAGTCATGTTGCCTGCTCAAAACGCGCCGACCGAGATTCGGTTTCGTGGCGATCGGTGGCAACATTAAAGCGCTAATTGCACAGGGAGGTCTGTGGGTGGTAAGGATCGCCTGCCTTCTCGGCTACCTGCATTCTTCGCTCCGGTCCCGGCAGCGGGCGGCGCCGTGCCCCGACAGCCTCATGGTGGTGTCGACTTGGCGTTCATCTCTCCACCGGCGATCGATCGCCGAGCGATGCTGGTAGCTTGTTTGGCCAGACCAGCGCACTGAGCGCCTTTGCGCGCTTCTCTGAGATGCCCCTGCTTGTATTTTAACTGCGTCAATCTATCTCGATGCTATGATCCTGACCGCAGCATTCCCCGATGACGATCTCGCAGCGTTTGAAGCCTTGCGTAAAAGGCACTTTCCCAGTCCCCGCAACTTTCTGCGCGCGCATCTGACGATGTTTCATCAAATCGATAACATCCGCCTCGCAGACATCCGTACGACACTCGCAGCCCTGGCAGCAGACGTCGTGCCGGCGACCGTGACAACGACCGGCATATACCACCTCGGCCGTGGCGTCGCCTTCGCGGTCGCCTCCGACGAGCTCAACAATATTCGCGCTGCCTTGCGACGCAGCTTTCAGCCGTGGCTTTGCCCGCAGGACCTTCAGCCATGGCGGCCGCACATTACCGTGCAAAACGGGGTCGACACGAAAAAGGCCAACCTGTTGTTCGACGAACTCCGCGATGAGTTTGAGCCGAAGACATTGAACATGATTGGGTATCAGCTATGGCACTACCAAGGTGGTCCCTGGAAGCTGGAGGCAACGTATAGCTTCTCCGATCCGGCGAGATAGGGCAACTGGCTGTTGTGCCCGCTTGGTGCCGGGGAGCCGACGGGTTGAAAGCCGCAAAGAATGGCAAGGGTGACGCAATCGATCATGGACAACGCATGGTTGAAGACCCACTTTATAAGCTCTGGCGAACGATCAGGCCTGCAGCGGTTGGACGCCAATCCCGCGGCCTCTGCCACTTGACATTGGCAGCGGGAGAAGTACCGACGTTGGACATCAACCAGATTTTTCTATCAATCTTGCTTTTGTGGAGATCCTTATGAGCTTGATGAGGGAAACCAAGGACGCCGAGCAGGCTGGTTGTTTGAGCGCGCGAAATGGGGCCTTACTGTCTGCAAACCCTTATCAAGGTCGACCTGACCGCTATGCGGCCTGGCTTAGAGGTTATAGAGACGCTTGGGCAAACGTGACAGGCACGGGGCTCAAAACATCTGCAGAATTATCTCCGGACGGTAACAGTTCCCCACTTGGATAGAAGGACGATCAGCGGCGGCGGCTCATCGGCGTAAGATGTCTCGTTTGCCGATAGGACATGGCAGCCTGAAATGGCTCTGTAAGGCTGCGACGGGAACCGGCGCTCTATCGTTCGGCCGTTGGCGCAGGAGCGCTGGCGTAGCGCTCACCGTGAACCGTGATGGTCGAAAACAGGCGATCGATTTTCTCCAGATCACTTTCACTGAACTCAAGGGAAAGCGTATCGAGATTTTCGTCGAGCCTTTGCAGCTTCGTCGTTCCGGGAATGGGAACAATCCATGGCTTCCGTGCCAGCAACCAACCGATCGCAACCTGTGCAGCGGTCGCCCGCTTTTCCTCCGCGATTGCCTGGATCGCATCAATGATCGGTTGGTTCGCCGCGCGATTTTCAGCTGAGAGATAGGGATTTGTCTTGCGCTGATCGTTGTCGGCCGCGAAGTTCGTGCTTTGCCCCATCGTCCCCGACAGGAAGCCGCGTCCCAGAGGGCTATAGGCTACGAACCCGATCCCCAATTCTTCGACGGTCGAAAGAACGCTCGCCTCGGGGCGGCGCCACCACAGGGAGTACTCACTCTGCACGGCGGCAACCGGCTGGACCGCATCAGCTATCCGGATAGCTTCATCGTCGGCCTCCGATAGCCCAAAGTGCAAGACTTTACCGGCGTCGATCAAATCCTTGACCGTTCCTGCAACATCCGCCATCGCAACGTCAGGATCGATACGGTGCTGGTAGAGAAGGTCGATGTGGTCGGTTCTAAGCCGGACAAGCGCGGCATCGACCATCCGACGGATACTCTCCGGCCGGCTGTCAAGGCCATTGCTTGATCGCCCGTCCCTGAAGCCAAATTTTGTGGCAATCACGACGTGGTCGCGGATCGGTGCGAGAGCCTCCCCTACGAGTTCCTCGTTCGTGAAAGGACCATAGATTTCGGCGGTATCGAAGAAGGTCACTCCGCGATCGAATGCCGTTCGCATCAAAGTGATCGCATCGCTTGAGCGCATCGCGGGACCGCGGTGATGGTTCAAACCCATGCAGCCAAAACCAATAGCCGAGACTTCCAGACCCTGCCGGCCGAGCGTCCTTTTGAGCATCTTTTCCTCCTTCTATGATTTAATTCAAGGCGGCCAGACATTGCAATGAACCAGTCGCTCACCTGCCCACCCATCTTCCAGCAGAAGACTTGGCTGCTTCAGACACCTGCCAGCGGGGCCGAGAAATTTGGGGTGACACGTTCGTTGAAGGCTATTTTTCGCCTGGTCGTTGCTCGCGCTGATGACATTTCAGTTCAGGTCGAAAAATCCTGCATCTTCCTCCTTGAGGTATTTCTTCGCGCTCTCCGCGTCGATGTCGAGACCGAGGCCTGGCGTCTCAAGAAGATCCACCATGCTGTCCTTCACGATCTCTTCCGGCAAGCCAATGATCAGATCTTCCCACCAAGGATCCGAGGCGGTCGGATATTCAAAGGCAACATAATTTGCCGGCAGCGTCGCGCACACATTGATCAACGCGCCGAGACCAAGGAGCCCGTTTGCCGTTCCGTGTGGGGCCATCAGGATTGAGTGCATATAGGCGTGTTCGGTGATCCATTTCAGTTCCGCGATACCTCCGACATCAGCCGGGTCAGGCCCGATGACACGAACGGCTTGCGTTTCGATCAGCTCCTTGAAGTTGTGACGGAGATAGATCTGCTCGCCGGTGTGAATCGGTGTCGAGGTAGAGGTGGTCAGCTCCCTGTAGGCCTGAGGATTGACCCAGGGCACATAGTCGCCTGTCAGCATGTCCTCCAGCCACATCAGATTGTATTTCTCGACCGCGCGAGCAAACTTTATCGCATCCGGCAACATCCAGCCTGGGCCACAATCAAGCGCCAGGCTGACTTTGTCCCCAAGCACTTCCTTCATTGCGATGACGCAGTCGAGCATATTGTTGAAGCCGCGCTCGCTGATGACGCCCTGATCCATCGCGCCGTGGTAACCCGCCTTGGTCTGCGTCACACCATAATGAAAATCCTCGACCGTATCCTTCATATTGGAGTGGAACGAGATCCCCTGCTTGACCATAAAGAAATTCTGCGGCTGCTCCATCATCCATCTGACGTCGGCGGCGTAATCCTCCGGCCGATCACCCGAACGCTTCCGGCGCACCGAGCCATTATAGACGCGCACCTTGTCTCGCACCTTGCCCCCAAGCAGCTTGTAGGCCGGCACGCCAGCCGCTTTGCCGGCGATATCCCACAATGCATGCTCAATGGCGCTCACGGCCGCGCCATATGGCTTGAACGAGCCGCGCTGGCGGATCTTCAGCATCACCCTTTCGACGTCGGTGGGGTCCTCACCGATCAGAGCGTCGCGAAAATGCAATACCCATGGCTTGAGGTAAGTCTTGGTAAACTCCACCTCGCCGAGGCCATAGAGGCCCTCGTCGGTCACAATCCGGACGATGGGGTGTTTGCCGATAACAGCGCAGCGCAGGTCGGTGATCTTCATCTTCGTTTTCTCGCTTCAACTCCAGGTACGATCCCAGGAATACTCGTCATCCCAATGGTCAGTGGGCTGCCAAATGCCGGCGACACCCGGCTGCAAATGCTGCAGGATGACCTCGTCGACGACATCGTCGATCCCAAGCCCCGGCTTGTCGGGCACAGTGATAAAACCATCCTTCACCAATGGTCTTGGTAGGCCCGTCACAATGTCGTCCCACCAGTCGACATCGGCCGAATGATATTCAAGGGCCATGAAGTTTTCGGTCGCTGTCGCAACATGAGCAGCCGCCATCGCCGCAATCGGGCTCTCCGCCATGTGGATCGCCATTGCCACACCGCGATCCTGGGCCATGTCACCGATCTTCTTGGTCTCAAGGATGCCTCCGCTGGTCAGAAGATCCGGATGGATGACCGAAACACCGCCACTGTCGAGGAGCGGCTGAAAACCCTCCTTGAGATAGATGTCTTCGCCGGTACAGATCGGTACGGTGGTGGCATCCTGCAATTGCCGATATTGCTGTGCGTATTGCCAGGGGATCACGTCCTCGAGCCATGCCGGCACATATTTCTCGATGCGTCGCGCGAGGCGAATGCCGTTCTGCATCGAAATATGGCCGATGTGGTCGATCGCGAGCGGTACATTCATTCCAATGACTTCGCGAACCTCGGCGATGTATTGCTCAAGCAAGTCCAGGCCCTTGTCGGTAAAGTGCAGACCCGTAAATGGATGCTGGACGTTATGCACGTCATAGGCTGCATTGCGAAGACGGCGTTCGTCCGCCGTCTTCAACGGTCCGCGCGTCGGGCTGTCGCGATATCCTTCCAGCGAGCCTGCAGGAAACACCACCGCTCCAGGGACATCGGCGATCTGCATCAGCCCAAGGTCCATCTTGAGGAAGGTGAAGCCGAGATCCATGCGCTCTTTTAGGCGCTTGCCGGTTTCCGTGCCGCTCGGCACGGTGGCGTCCGTGTCGCAATAAACGCGTACCTTCTCCCGGAAGCGACCGCCGAGCATCTGGTAGACCGGAACGCCATAGGCCTTGCCGGCAAGATCCCAAAGGGCAATTTCGACCGCCGATACACCGCCGCCTTGCCGTCCATGTCCGCCGAACTGTTTGATGCGCCGGAACAGGCGATCGATGTCGCAGGGGTTTTCGCCAAGCAATCGGCTCTTCAACATGAGAGCATAAGTCGCGCTCGCCCCGTCCCGGACCTCGCCGAGCCCGACGATTCCCTGGTTCGTATAGATCTTGAGAAGCGCAGAGGTGAAGGGTGCACCGACGATTTCGGCAACCCGCATGTCGGTAATGCGAAGGTCCGAGGGCTTGGAATTCTGGTTCACCCGATCGAGCGCGTCTTCGGCTCCGTCTGCCTCTTTCATAAGTTGATCCTCGCTCCTGTCGACAGGGCTGGCCGCCGCGCGGCCGGCACAGCCGAAAACGTTGGTCAGTCCAGTGCAATCTCGTGGTCTTGAAGGTAGTCGCGGTTCATCTCGATACCGAGCCCGGGCTTGGGGCTGAGCTTCAGGTTGCCATTTGAGACATCGAGTGGGCGGTCGATGAGATGATCGTACTTGCCCAGGTTCCACTCCGATGTCTCGAGTTTGTAGAAGTTCGGAACGGTCATCATCACCTGGGCGCCAGCGACAACGTTGATCGGGCCGGCGGCGTCATGCGGGGAGACCGGGATATAATAAGCTTCGCAAAGAGCTGAGATTTTCTTCAGTTCGGTAATGCCCCCCGTCCAGGTGACGTCCGGCATGATGTAGTCGGCAAGCTTGTTTTCGAGAACCGGAACGAAGTCCCACTTGGTGTGGCCGCGCTCGCCCCACGAGATCGCGGCGCTTACCTTCTCCCGGACCTGCTTGAGAGCGTTGAGGCTTTCGGGTGGGCAAGGCTCCTCAAACCAGTCTATTTGCCCCGCTTCCTCAAGGCTTCGGCAAAGGCGAATGGCAGTGGGGACATCGAAACGGCCGTGGGCGTCGATCAAGATGTCGACATCAGGACCCGCCGTCTCACGGATCAGCGCGGTAAGCTCTGCGGCTTCGCGCTCATCCTTTCGGGTCATGGTGCCGTCAAGATAGCCGTCTCGCTGTTCTCGCGCGTAACCATCGGCGATGCGTCCTTGTTGGGGGAAAGGATCGAACTTCAGTCCGGTGTGACCAGAATCGACGATGTCGCGGATTTCGCGGATGACGGCCTCTCTGCTGGTAAACCTCGCCTGATTGGGATGGGTGTAGAGCGCGATCTCGTCTCGTACCGGGCCCCCGAGAAGCTCGTAGATCGGCTTGCCGATGACTTTCCCGCGGATATCCCATAGAGCTATGTCGATCGCGCTGACGCATTCGACAGCCGCACCTCGGCTGCCCATGTAGGTAAAGCTGCGAAATATCTTGTGCCACAAGTATTCGATGCGCCCCGGATCCTCGCCTTTCAGTGCTTGGCCGATCTGGCGCAGGATCGTACAGAGCGCACGATTGGCGAGTTTCGTCGTCGTTGTGATCTCTCCCCAGCCGCTCACCCCGTCGTCGGTCGTCACCTCGACGAACAGGAACTCGCCCCAGTAAGACGCATCCGACTTGATGAGCCACGGCCGTACACTGGTAATCTTCATCTGGGGTACCTTTGACTTGGAGGCATGAAGGAGAGTCTACACCCGGGCTTTGTCTATCCCGCACGAAGAGCGCTACGCGCCCGCATGTGTTCGAGGAGATGACGGCCGGAGCCCTCGACGTGCCGGGCGATGAGTTCAGCTGCCGCCTCGGCGTTTCCCGACTTCACATGCGCGATGAGCTCACGGTGTTCACTCAGGATGGCGGCCCGGCGGGCAAGCGTGAAATTGAACCGCCGCCCGACTGCGCGCAGCACTTCACGGTGCTTCCACCAGAGTTCGGCAGCATGACGGTTATAGTGCTTCTGGTACATCACCGTATGAAAAGCCGTGTCCAACTCACTGTGTTTGAACGGGTCGGCAAAATCGTTTTGCTCAATCAGATCCTGAATGCGCTCAAGTTCGGCAATGTCGTCAACGGTTGCCATCGTGACGAACCAGCGTGTCAATGCCGGTTCAATGAGGACACCAATCTCGTAGATATCGCGAACAAAGTCCTGATCGATCGGCCGGACGCGCGCACCCCGGTTCGGCACGAATGTGACGAAACCCTCTCCTCGCAAAAGCTGCAAGGCCTCGCGCACCGGGTTGGTGGACGTACCATGGCGCCGGGCGAGATCGGTCACCACCAGCCGCTCGTTTGCCGCCAGCCGGCCCTCGATGATGTCGTCCCTGATGATTTTGTAGAGCGAGGCCCCCTCGCTCGATGCTCCATCGGCATCGATGCCTTCAGGTGGTCCGGCTCTGAAATCGCTCGTCTCGTTCAAAATAATCCCCATCCAATACTCGGCTTACTCGCCTATCATGCAAATCGGCTTCAAACAATGTACGATTTTGCCGATTGACAGACATTCCTTGATCTGAAAACGTGCAATCCGTCTGATGGGATACACTGCTTGAGGAGGCGGCCCAGCGGACAGGAGCGCTCGCCGTGGACCGAGCGGCTCGGGAGAACCTGGAGGATACCCATGACGAGGATTTCACTCGGAGGTGCCGTGCTGCGCGGCACCGTCTCAACCGCTTTGCTGATGTCGATGATGTCTGCCTCAGCCTTGGGCGCATCGGTCGACCTGAGCAAGTGGTCACCCGACTATGTAAGGTCGATCGCCGGCACACAGGACTTCGATACCGCAGCGGACTGCAGCAAGGTAACACCCCTCGACTATAAGGGGCGGCTGACCTTCTGGTACCAGGGTATCTTCGAGGGAGATCCCGATTCACTTCGGCAATATTACAAGGACTTCTTCGCGACGTTCCGCAAGACCTACCCCAATATTCAGCTCGAAGAACAGGGACTGACCTACAACGATCTTCTCGACAAGTTCCGCACCGCGCTTCTCGGCAACGCCGCACCGATGGCCGTCCGCCTGCAAATCCTCGGAGGCGTCGAGTTCGCTGCCAAGGGTTACCTTCAGCCTTTGAAGCCAGAGGATGTCGGCTACAAGACAGAGGACTTCTGGCCCGGCGCAATGAAGGCCGTCAGTTGGGATGGCGTGCCTTATGGCATTCCGACCAATAACGAGACGATGGCATTCATCTGGAATGCCGACATATTCAAGCGCGCTGGCCTCGATCCCGACAAGGCGCCAGCCACCTGGGATGACGTCGTAAAATATTCCAAGCAGATCCATGACAAGCTTGGCGTGTCGGGCTATGGCCTCGTGGCCCGCAAGAACGCTGGCAATACGCCATACCGTTTTATGCCGCAGCTATGGGCTTATGGCGGTGGTGTCTTCGACGAAGCATCCGCCGATCCGACCTACAAGGAGGTCGAACTTGCCAGCCCTCAAAGCAAGGCGGCTTTGCAGGCCTCCTATGACATGTATGTCCGCGACAAGTCGGTTCCCGTTTCGGCGTTGACCAACCAGCAGGCTGACAATCAGCCGCTATTCCTTGCTGGCCAGCTGGGAATGATGGTTTCGCACCCGTCCGATTACGACGTCATGCTCGACCTGCAGAAAAAAGCAACGGCGACGGACAAGGAGAAAGCACAGACCGTTATCGACAACATGCGCTACGGCCTGATCCCGACCGGACCTGACGGCAAGCGTGCCGTGGTCTTCGGTGGCTCGAACATCCATATTCTCAAGCCGGAATATGTCGAGGGCGGCACGGTCGATGAACCCGCAGCCAAGGCGATCATCTGCATGTGGAGCAGCCCGGAATGGTCGCTGAAACTCGCCTATGTCGGATCCAACCCCGGGAACCTGAACGGCTTCAAGACGAAGTGGATGAAAGACCGGCTGGAAAAGATAAAGTTTCTTGACGTGACGACGTCCATGCTGCCCTACGGCATTCCCTTCCCAGCACTTCCGCAGTCACCGGAAATCATGAACATCATCGTGCCCGACATGCTGCAAAACGCGCTGACCGGGGCGATGACCGTTGACCAGGCCGCAGATGACGCGGCTAAAAAGGTCAAGGAACTGATGGATGGTGGCCTCTAGACAAGGTCCTTTGATCTTGGACCGGCTGCAGAGCGATCTGCAGCCGGCCTTCTTCCCACGGATGAGGGCTTTGCATAGTGACGATTTTGACCGGAAAGGCCGAAAACACTGGCCGGTGGCATAACCGTAGATCTGGAGTGATGCGCAGGGTTTGGGATCATCGCTTCGACTACGCGTATGTGCTGCCGTCGATCGCGGTGATGCTTATCGTGATCGCCTACCCCATATACTATACGATAGAACTGTCCTTCTTCAACACGCCGCCCGGTCTGCAGCTGCGCGACAAGATCTTTGTCGGCATCGACAATTATACCGCCATCCTGAAAAGCCCGGTGTTCTGGACGGTGACCAAGAACACGCTTATCTGGACGGTTGGGTCGACTTTCATCTCCTTCGTTCTCGGGTTTGCCTGTGCACTAGCGCTCCATCGCGACTTTGCAGGCAGAGCGATCCTGCGCGCAATCCTGATTATCCCGTGGGTCATCAGCGCAGTCGCCGCGTCTTATATCTGGAAATGGATTTATCATTCAGACTTCGGCGTGATCGGCGCGGTTCTGGTCGGCCTCGGTCTCGCAGACCGGCCACCCAACTTCATCGACAATGTCGATACCGTTCTGCCTTCTCTCATCATCGTCAATATCTGGCGCGAGTTCCCGTTCGCCATGATCATGATGATGGCCGCTCTTCAGACCGTTCCCGACCAATTGCTGCGCGCAGCAAAAGTAGATGGAGCCAATGCGTGGCAGCGGTTCTGGCACGTGACCTTCCCGCATGTCGGCAACGTTTCGATCGTAACGATCCTGCTTCTGGCGGTCGCCAACTTCAATTCGTTCATCATCCCATGGATCATGACCGGCGGTGGCCCGTCGAACGCGTCGCACATCTGGATCACCCACATCTACGAGCTCGCCTTCGGCCGCCAGCGGTGGGGCGTTGCATCTGCATATTCGGTCCTGCTGTTCCTGATCCTGATGTCGTTCGGTTACTTCTATGTCCGCGCGCTCAGCTCCAACGATAAAAAGGAAGCGGCCGAATGAGCACGATTGCACAGACCCGAGACGCGCCCAAGCCGCACCACCGCACGCGCGTCGATGCATGGCGATGGGGCGGGCGCATCTTCCTGCTCTTCATGCTGCTCTACACAGCCTTGCCGATGATTTGGATGTTGCTCACGTCAATCAAATCGGGCTTCGCAGCAATGCAGTTTCCGCCTCAATGGTGGCCGGATCAGCCGACGCTCGCCAGCTACCAGAAGCTGCTCGACCCGCAAAACAGCGTCGGCCAGGATTTCCTGCGTTTCTTCTGGAACAGCCTATTCGTCTCCACGGCGACGACCATAATGTCGGTGATCGTCGCTGTCCCGGCCGCCTACGCCTTCTCTCGCTTCTCATTTCCTGGACGGAACTTTCTGTTTTTTGCCGTCCTGCTTCGGAACATGTTTCCAGCGGTGATTTTTCTCGTACCGCTTTTTATCCTCATGCGGGCAATCGGGCTGGTCAACACCCACGGGTCCCTCGTCCTGACCTACCTCACCTTCGGCTTGCCTCTGGCCATCTGGCTCCTCAAAGGGTTCTACGACAACATTCCAATCCAGCTGGAACAAGCCGCGCGCATTGACGGGGCGACACGCTTTCAGGCCTTCGTTCTGATCGTTGTGCCGCTGTCGACGCCCGGGATCATCGCAACAGCGATCTACTCCTTCATCGGCGCCTGGAACGAGTACATTTACGCCTATACCTTCCTTTCGAAAAACGAACAGCTGACTTTGCCTGTCGGCATCCAGCGCTTCTTTTCGGAAAACACCACCGACTTTCCTGGCCTTATGGCGGCCAGCTTCATGATGAGCGTACCGGTTGTCGTCCTGTTTCTGCTTCTGCAACGATACTTCGTCCGCGCGCTGACAGAGGGCGCCGTCAAGCACTAGGGAGTTGCTCGTGGCCCATGTGGTCTTAAAGGATCTGATCAAAAATTATGGCAGCTTCAATGCTGTTAAAAGCGTTTCGCTGACGGTCAACGACGGCGAATTCGTCGCACTCGTCGGCCCTTCAGGCTGCGGCAAGACGACGACGCTCAACCTGGTGGCGGGGCTGACCTCGGTCACATCTGGCGATATCGTCATCGGCGATCGTGTGGTCAACGAACTCGACCCCAAAGACCGGGACATCGCAATGGTGTTCCAGAATTACGCTCTTTATCCGCAAAAATCCGTCTACAAAAACCTGGCGTTTCCGCTGCAGATGCGAAAACTGCCGAAGGACGAGATCGACAAGAAAGTCAGGGAAGCGGCCCGCGTCCTCGATATGACGCAGTTGCTCGAACGCAAGCCGCGGGAGCTGTCGGGCGGACAACAGCAGCGCGTGGCACTCGGCCGCGCTCTTGTTCGCGACCCTGCCGTGTTCCTGATGGATGAGCCGCTCTCCAACCTGGATGCAAAGCTGCGCGTTCAAATGCGCTCGGAGATCAAGCGGTTTCATCAGGATCTGAAGGCGACAATCATCTATGTGACGCATGACCAGCTTGAGGCTGTGACGATGGCAGACAGAATGGCGGTGATGAATGGTGGCTATCTCCAGCAATACGATACGCCAGCGCAGGTCTTTGCCAATCCCGTAAACATGTTCGTTGCCGGATTTGTCGGCAGCCCGGCGATGAGCCTGGTGCCCCTCGAAGCATCGACAGGCCAAGGAAGAGCTGTTTTGACCAGCGCGGAAGGCTGGCATCTGGAACTCTCCACAGCAAATGCTCGCAAGGTCGACAAGGCAAAGTCGAGGAAAGTCGTTCTCGGTGCGCGACACTCGACCATCAAACTGCACAAAAGTGCGGTTCCGGGAAGCGTGCCCGCCAAGGCCTATACCGTAGAGCCGACGGGAGACGTCACCTTCGTGCAAGCGTTCCTCTCCGGCGCGATCGTCAATATCAGCGTGCCGCCGGCTGTCGCGGTTGCGCCGGACGAACAGATCTGGCTCGAATTCGATCAGGAGCGGATCCATCTCTTCGACGGTGAAACAGAAATGGCCCTGAGAGCTGATTGACAGCAGGCGAATGCGCAACACGAGGCGTCGATGACGGCAAAACTCAAGATCACTGCAATCAAGCCCTATCCAGTATGGGTGGGCATTCGCAATCAGATGCTGGTCAAGGTCGAAACCGATCAAGGGATCTTTGGCTGGGGCGAAAGCGGCTTGAGTGGGCGCGAGCAAGCCGTCACGGGAGCGATCGAGCATTATCGCGAATTTCTGATCGGCCGCGACGCGATGCAGATCGGCCGGATCTGGCAGGAGATCTATCGCAGCCAGTATTTTGAAGGTGGCCGGGTTCTCCAGGCGGCGATGTCGGCGATCGATATCGCTCTTCACGATATCAAGGGCAAGGCCCTTGGCGTGCCGGTCTATGAACTGCTCGGCGGCAGGCAGCGCGAGCGCATTCCAACCTTTGCATCGACCGGTGACGAGGCCGAGGGGGCTGCCGCCATCGAGCGCGCGCGTGAATTGCGGGCACAAGGCTGGCAGGCAATCCGTTTCTTCCCGGCCGGGCAGGACAGCAAGGATATTTTCGAGCCGAGAGAATCAATTGGCCCAACGGCATCGATGCTGAACGAGGCACGCGAGGTATTGGGTGATGACGTCGTCCTCGGTATCGATTATCACCACCGCTTATCGGTGGCGGAGGCGGCGAGCTTCTGCAACAAGCTCGGCCGCGGTGTTCTTGATTTTCTTGAAGAGCCGATACGCGATGAAACACCGTCAGCCTATGAATCCTTGCGCAGAATGACGGATATCCCCTTTGCCATTGGTGAAGAATTTGCCAGCAAGTGGCAGTTCTTGCCGTATATCGAGCGCGACATTCACCAGTTCAACCGGATTGACGTCTGCAACGTCGGGGGGCTCACAGAAGCGATGAAAATCGCCGGCTGGAGCGAGGCGCACTACGTCGATTTGATGCCGCACAATCCACTTGGCCCGGTCTGTACCGCTGCGACAATCCATTTTGCAGCCGCTGTCGCCAATTTCGCTTGGCTAGAGACCCGGGCGCCTGAAGCCAGGCTCGGCTTTGACAATTCGGACTTCTTTCCAGTTCAGCCAAGACTGGACGGAGCAGACTACCCAGTCAGCGAACGGCCCGGGCTCGGCATCGAGGTAAATGAGGATGCCATTGCCGCCGAGAGCTTCCGCTTCTGGGAAGCGCCGCATCTGAGGCGCCGCGACGGTTCAGTCACCAACTGGTAATTACCAAACACTGGAGCCCCCATGACCAAGACAACGGATATTACGCGGCCCCCCAAGGAATTGATCGAGGCTCTGGAAGAAATCGGCGCGGCAACGATAGCGGGAACGCTTGGGCACATGGGATTTCGCAATCCGCACATGGTTGGCCCCGTTTCGCAGCGGCGAGGCAGATCGATCGTCGGACCGGCATTGACACTCCAGTTCATGCCCCAGCGGCCTGATCTCTTCAGCGAGGGCGAATACGCTGATCCGGAAACGCAGCTGCACCGCCATGTCCTCTATCACGTGCAGGAAGGCGACGTGGTCGTCGTCGATGCGCGCGGCGATATGAGCTCGGGTGTCTTCGGCGATATGATGTCGACCTATTTTAAGGGCCGCGGCGGCGCCGGCATCGTTATCGATGGATGCATGCGCGACAGACCCAACGTCGAAAAGCTGGACCTGTCGCTGTGGCTTCGCGGCTGGACGCCGAACTACCATGTTCAGACGAGCATCTATCCCAACGCAGTGAACGTACCGATTGCCTGTGGTGGCGTCACGGTGATCCCCGGAGACATCATCGTGGCGGATGATGACGGGGTGGTCGTGCTCCCCGTTGCCATGGCCTCAAAGGTGATCCAGGAATCAAAAACCCACCATGACTGGGAAGAATTCTCCCGTATGAAGCTGATGGCTGGCGGATCCCTGCAGCGATACTATCCGTTGCACGATGATGCTCGGGGCGAATACGAGGAATGGACCAGAACGAACACCCGGCGCTAGCGCGATCTGCGGAGGGTGCAGCAGCGAGAAACGGATCCTTCACCCAGTCCTGAGTCAAGGGGTGAGTTGCGGTCGGCTCTTCGTTTCCTGTTTTGCTGCTCGGAGGCCGCACGACAGCTAGTCTTTTCGCTCGTTTCCCGTCTCTGTCGATGGGTCACAGTTGCGTGGTACCGGCCGCTTTGTGGCTGGGAGATAGGAGCGCTGCCGTCCGATCGCGCATAGTAGGACTAAGGTCGATCGAGGCACAGCAAACGGACGGCTGCGTTTTCAGGTCTGCGTTTCGAACGGAGTATTGAAAAATGAAAACGCTACTGATGGCTGGTAGATCGGATTGGCATCGATAATCGCGACCGCGACACCGGGAATGGCCGACAGTCTGACGCTTACCGTCGGCGATCTTCACATAGGCTACAGGGATGGCGGCCGAGACCGGCGCGACTGGCGCCGCCACCATGCGCGCCACTACTACCGCCCTGGTCGTCGCTGCCGCGTGACCACTGTCCGGCATCGTTATCATCACCGCTGGGTCTATAGTGATAAGCGTATCTGCCGCTGGTAGACGACGGTTTGAGAAGCACCACATTGCTTTTTGCAAGGATGTTGCCGGCCTGGCAACCAACCTTACGTAGCGTCCAAGCCGCTTTGATTAATCCTAAGGGTCAGGCTGACAGCTCGCTTTTAAGCGTTCATCATGGCTATGGTTTGAAGGGCAATCCAAACCAGCTGCCTCGTCCTGTGCATCCACCTGTGCAGGGCGAGGCTTATTCCTCCCGCGTGCCGGCCACCCCAACCCCTGCGCTTCCACCGACAATGACCGACCCGGCAGGCGACCAGCGGTGTTGAAACGATCCCCGTTTTGCCGCCCGGACGAAAGGCTGATCGCCACCGTGGCCTGGGGCCCCTTGACACCTCGCGAGCCTTACGCTGGAAATGCGATGCCAGTGCGCGGCCGGAATGTCTGCGCCGATTTATCCTGCCGTTTGACGCCACTCGATTTTTTGCGATTACGATTGCCCATGAAGACATTGACCGGCCAGCGCATGCGCACATTACTGATGCATCTCGATCACTTAAGCTTTCGGCCGCCGCCATCGACTGTGGGACGGCGAACAACTCG
The DNA here is from genome assembly GCF_053522545.1 of Rhizobium sp. 21-4511-3d. Lineage (NCBI taxonomy): Bacteria > Pseudomonadati > Pseudomonadota > Alphaproteobacteria > Hyphomicrobiales > Rhizobiaceae > Rhizobium > Rhizobium sp. 21-4511-3d. The sequence goes on from NZ_JBNWCF010000010.1 coordinate 132,045, forward strand.
CCTAGCTCTGCAAAATGATTTGATCGAAGTCATAGGAGACCTTTCCTTGGCCTACAGATGCCGGTTGACCGAGAAAGGCCTCGCAGCGCGCTCTGGGCTCGCACGCGATAGTCGCGCATCTTAGCTCCAACCGGAGCGCCTGCTTCGACCATTATGCGGATTGGGTCTACATTATCGGCGATCAATACCATCTTTGGCGCGGCTGGAAATGGGCAACGACCGGCTGGTGCGATAGCAATGACAGGAACGAGGACGCAATACGATCGTGCGGTTGCGTCTCTATATCCACTTGCATCTGCCTGTCGTGGATACTGATGGCAGAGCAAACTGAACGCCGCATTGGGCATGAGCAGGAGGCTCGCCCTTGTCCGCAAGCCTCCTGCGGTGCTTGATTGAGCTTACCGCGTGGCGCCCCACAGATAGGCGAGGCCGGCGACAATGCCGACTGCGGTCAGCGGGTTTTCGCGTACGGTCGCTTCAACATCGGCCCAGAAGCTTCGAGCCTCGGCACGGGCGGCCCTCGCCCCGTCTTTTGCAACCTGAGACGCCGCCTGTCTCACTTGACCAGCGTCACGCCTCAAGGACCGATCAGCCGGATCAGAGCTGGACTCCTCATCGGCCTGCAGCACGCGCGCTGCCTCGCCTGGGTCAGCCCGGCCGGTTGGAATGGACGTTGTCGACGCGGATACGGGGTCTGACGCCGGAAAGGTGTCTTCAAGAGCTTTGTCGAGCTCGCCTTTTTGCGACCGTGAGCGTTGTGCCGCCTGTTCGCGAAGCAACGATTGGACGGCGGGTGAATCCTTGGGGTCTGCCATTGTGTTTTTCTCCCTGGTTGAAAAGAGCCAACTTAAAAAGCGGCTTTTCTGATTAGAAGCTGATCTTGGTCATGAACGCCGTGGGACAGAAGATGTTCATCCCTTCTCGTCATGGTTGTTGGGCAAATGAATTCCCTTTGCACAGAATTTCAATTCCGCCCGCAGCGACGCGGCGGTTCTTGCGTTGGTCTGCTTAGATCCATCGACTGACGGCTAACGACGGTCAGCGAAGTTCGTTCGACCCATCAAGAGAAATATCGCGGACTGCCGGCATGTCTATACGCATGCGGCGCCCTGCCGCCGAGACCGAGAGGCACTGGCTAGAGGGGCGCTAATCCTTTCATCGACCGGTTCGGCCGTCAGAAATCAGAGGGCCCAAAAATCACAATGACTGGTCCAAATCTCGTGGTAGCAACTCTAATCGGACGGGTCCGTGCTCTAGGGTCGTCAGGATTGGGAACGATGGCTTACGTGACCGAGCAGGCGTCCGGCTTGGCCCCCGGGCATTCTCACGTCACATCTTGCCTCATTTCTCGAACGACCGTGACGGCAATGGAACTGTGGTTGCCTGCAGATGTTTGGTAAGCGTCAAACAATAATGGAGCCCACGATGACAGATGATGCACGCCGGCCAACCCCGCCCTATCCGGAGCAGCAGCAAAGCCCGCCAGGCAAAACGAGGGCCATGGACCCGATTCCCGACCATGGCGAACAATCCTACAAAGGCGATGGCAAACTGAACGGCAAGGTGGCACTGATCACAGGTGCCGATTCAGGAATAGGCAAGGCTGTCGCGATCGCATTTGCCCGCGAGGGCGCCGACATTCTCGTCTCCTATCTGGACGTTGAAGAGGACGACGCGAAAGACACGGCAGAGTGGATTGCAAAGGCCGGCCGCAAGGCTGTGTTAGTCCCCGGCGACATCAAGTCCGAAGATCATTGCCGCTCCCTGGTTCAGCGCGCCGTCGACGAACTTGGAAGCATCGACATTCTCGTCAACAATGCCGCCTTCCAACGCACATATGCTGATATCGGGGACATCACCGCGGAGGAGTGGGACGAGACGTTTCGCACCAATATCTACGCCCCATTCTTCCTTTCCAAAGCTGCCGCTCAACACATGAAGGCCGGAAGTGCGATCATCAACACGACCTCGATCCAGTCGCGTCAACCCTCACCGCAGCTTTTGGCCTATGCGTCGACCAAGGGGGCAGTCCTGAACTTCACGGCTGGACTTGCCGAGATGCTTGCCGACAAGGGCATCCGTGTCAACGCGGTGGCGCCCGGTCCGATCTGGACCCCGCTCATTCCCTCGACAATGCCAGCCGAAAAGGCTGCCAAATTCGGCGAACAGACGCTGATCGGCCGCGCCGGGCAGCCAGCGGAATTGGCTGGCGCCTATGTCCTGCTGGCCTCCGACCTCGGCAGCTACATGACCGGCGCCGTCATCCCCGTGACGGGTGGCGAGGTAATGATCTAGATAGCAAGGCCAACTGACAGCGTCGGCTCAAGACGCTGTCAGCCGAAAGCCGCGCCGACCACGGGCCTCCTTCAGGAGTAGGCCCAACGCGAGCCAGATCGACAAAAGCCAGCTGATAACAATCGGTCCGCCTTCGCGGTCCACAAGCGATCTTTCTAAGCTTCAGGCGGAAAGCGGACGTTGATCGATGCAGGCGATGCGGCGATGCGGCGATGCGCCACGGTGACCGAGCCGCCGCCTAATGCAACGAGAGAAGCTTTTCGAAGAAAAACACACGTTCGGCGCCCGTCTGCGTTGCTCGCTCGAACACCACACGGTCGTCATGTCGAGACGATCCAGCATTTTTAAGCAAGGTGGTCAGCACCTTCGCCGGCGTTTTCGGGGTCACCGTGACTGCCAATGCCTTGGGGCCAGCCTCCAGTCTCGCCAAACCAAAGCGCGCCGCCGCAATTTGCAACCTGGTCAGCCGGAGCAAAATCAACAGGTCCTGAGGCGGATCACCGAACCGATCTTCGAATTCCTCTTCGAGATCGTCCACCTGCTCGATGGAGACCGCGTGCAGTAGGCGCACATGGAAATTGAACCGCACTGCCGGGTCCGACACGTAGTCGCGCGGGATGGAGCCGGAAACCCCGAGGTTGACGATCGAGCGCCGGTGATCCAACGCTTTTTGGCCACGCAGCTCCAACACGGCTTGCTCGAGGAGCCGTTGGTAAAGCCCGATGCCGATCGCCTTGATGTGCCCGCTCTGCTCCTCGCCGGCAACGTCACCTGCGCCGCGAAGGTCGAGATCTCGCATGCTGATGGAAAGTCCGGATCCGAGGCGATCGTTCTCGACAAGGGTAGATAGTCTCAACCGCGTTTCCTCCGAAACGTCGGCGCCCTCTTCGGTCACAAGGTAGGCAAAACCCTGCGCTCTCGCCCGTCCAACCCGACCGCGCAGCTGGTGGAGCTGCGCAAGCCCGAATTTATCGGCTCGCCAGATAAACATGGTATTGGCCAACGGAACGTCGAGGCCATTTTCGATGATATTGGTCGCCAGCAGGACGTCCCCGTCGCCGCTGGCAAAACCAACGATTGCTTCGTCAATGTCTCCGGCCGACATCTTCCCATGCGCGATCCCGATGGTAAGTTCCGGAACAATTGTCGCAAGGATTGCTTCGACTTCCCCGATGTCCTCGATCCTTGGGACGACAACGAAGCTCTGGCCACCTCGGCGAAATTCCCGCATCAGTGCCGTACGCATCGACGCCTTGTCAAATTGGCCAAGCGATGTTCTGACAGGCCGGCGTTTCGATGGCGCGGTGACCAGGAGATTGACCTCCTGGATGCCGATCATGGCAGACTGCAGAGTGCGTGGGATGGGGGTGGCGGACATCGCAAGTGTATGAAGCGCCGGCGCAAGTGCGCTCATCGCCCGCTTTTCTTTCAAGCCAAAACGGTGCTCCTCGTCAACGATTAGCAGACCAAGACGGGAGAAGGCCACGTCTTTCGCGAGAATGGCCTGTGTCGCGACAACAATGCTGATCTCGCCACTAACGAGCCCGGCCTTCACCGCCTTTGCGCCAGAAGGCTTGACCAGCCGCGACAGCATCGCGACCGAAACTCCTGTGTCACCAAAGCGGCGTTGGAACGTCGAGAAGTGCTGACGAGCCAGAACAGTCGTCGGCGCGATGACCACGACCTGGCCGCCGGCAAGAGCCACGGCCGCAGCTGCGCGTAACGCAATTTCGGTCTTGCCGAAGCCGACATCACCACAGATCAGCCGGTTCATCACCTGGCCTGAAGATAGGTCCGAAAGCACGGCCTTGATTGCGGCCAGCTGGTCCGGCGTCTCCGAATAGGGAAACCGGCGGGCAAACCGGCTATACTCCCCGCGTGGCGCAACGAACCTTTTGGCTTTTGCCGCGTGCCGCTCACGGGCAAGCTTCATAAGATGACGGGCGGTCGACCCGATGTCTTTAACGATCCTTGCCTGGGTCTTTCGCCAGGCATCTGTGTGTAGTCGCTCGAGGGTGACGGACCCGGCTTGCGAGCCATATCGCCAGATCTTGCCGAATTCTTCGGTCGGCACCAACAGGGAAGCGTCATCCCGGAACTGGAGCCGGGCAGCATCCCTTTCATGCCCTTCTATTGCGACGCGCTCCAGATCAGACAGGATCGAAATACCGTGATCTTCATGAACGACCACGTCGCCGATTTCAATCTCAGGCTCGATCAGCGCAGAGCCGGTTGACGGCAGGGAGGCCAAATCTTCGCTTGCGGGGATAAGGGCGAGGTCCCGGTCTTCATCCACGAAACCTTCCTCAACGTCGCTTTCCACCCTGATGAGGCTACCAGCGCGCGCCTTCAGGACCGCATCCCACGCCGTTGCCTTGTCGCAAACGCGCCCGGACGTCTTTTCAACCCGCTGACACAGCGCATCCAGCGAACGGCCGCGGCCCGCTATGACGACCTTTCGTCCCCTTTGCAGGTTAGCAAGAGCGACATCCTCGCGAAACCTTCGAGGGTTTCCGGCCTCTTTAGCGGGCGGCAAGGCATCGCCTCCCCTCACGTCAAGCTCGACAGTCGCAAGCGTCGCAATCTGTGCATTCCATTCGGCGCGATCAAGGTAGAGGGAGCAAGGATGTGAACCGTCGTGAGCCCGGAACCTGTCATCTGCCTGGAGGGCGTCATCGACGATGCCGAGATATTCACCAAGGCGTGCTTCTGCTCCGGGCGCGAATGCCACGCGACACTGTCCGAGAACATCGAAAACGGTCGGCATGGAATCGTAGAGTTGCAGGAGGGCGAGCTCCATGCTGCGAGACGGCCTCTCCTCATTTATCCCGTCATCGGCAGGGATTGCCTCCGATGCCGGACCAAAGACCATCTCGTCTTGAAGTTCGGTCGTCCTTTGGGTCGCGGGGTCGTAGGATTTGAGTTCGACGACCTCGTCGTCCTCGCTCAGAACGATCCGCATCGGCGCTGCCGCTCCCGCGGGAAATATGTCGATGACCTCTTCTCTGATTGCGAGCTCCCCAGGCTCATCGGCCACGGTTTCGATCGCATACCCCGTGGAGCGGACAAACGCTTCGAACATCTGCCTGTCGAGGGGCCTCCCCGTCCTGACTGCAAAACGACTGTTCCTTATGATGTCCAGGGGTGGGATCCGCTGAAGGACAGCATTGAGCGAGGTGATCAGCAACCTTGGTGTCCGGCTGGGTTCGCTCCAGACACTCAAGGCGTCCATCCGCCTTCCCATGCAATTGCGAGATGGGGGAACACGGTCATAGGGCAAGCAGTCCCATGGTGGCAGCTCGACGACGTCCAGGTCCGGAAACAGGCACCGGATCGAACGTGAGACGCGCTCCGCGGAGAGTTCACTCAAGGCAACGTAGCAGATCGACATGCGCGAGCTTTCAAGCAGGGCGGCAAGACGCGTCGCAACGAAGGCCGCCGGCGCCTTGCCCGGCGGACTTCTCTCGTCCGCGGACGGGAGTGGTGGCGGATCTGTGGCTTCGTATTCGGTAATGCGCAATGAAAATCTCGCTGTAAGGGGTCCGTTGCAAGAACAACGGATGCGGGTTGTTGTTCCGTGATCTGCTTCGTCAAAATCGCGTCGTTTCCAGGCTTGCCCGTCGCGCCTGCGGATTTCGTATCCCGTGTAAGCTTTCGTTCACGGCCCGATTAGTCGAACGTGTCAGGTATTGCACCAGCCCGGCGTTTCCCTGACCGTTTTCGAACGCGGAACTTTCCGTACGCGCCGTTGTTAGGCACCAGACGATAAAGTCGGACAATTGATGGGCATTGACGAGACTTCCACCACCGTGGCGTTTATCCTGGGCAACCTCCAGACGGACTATCGCCTGGCTTCGAGCGATAGCGGAACGATGCTGTATTCGGCTTCGCCATGCTCATAGCACCGTCAATCGTCAATTTTCCGCCCGCAGCGCGCTGGATCGTCCACGCGGTCGGCGTCCTTTCCATCGTGATCTCTCTGACCACGAGAACCCGCGCGGTCGGCACCGCATCTTGAGACAACAAGGAGACAGTGATGAAAGCACTCTGCTGGCATGGGAAAGGCGACATTCGCTGCGACAGCGTCCCAGATCCCAAAATAGAAAATGACCGAGACGCGATCATCAAGATGTCGGCCTGCGCGATTTGTGGGTCCGACCTCCATTTGATGGACGGCTACATCCCCTTCATGGAGAAGGGCGATATTCTCGGCCACGAATTTATGGGCGAGGTGGTTGAAGTCGGTCGCGGCAACAAGAAGCTCAAGGTCGGCGACAGAGTGGTCGTACCCTTTACAATTTGCTGTGGCGAGTGCTCGCAATGCCTAAAGGGCAACTGGTCAGTCTGTGAGCGAACGAACCGCAATGCCGAGAACGCCACGAAGGCATTCGGCTATCCGACAGCGGGGCTGTTTGGATATTCGCATCTAACGGGCGCCTACGCCGGCGGACAAGCCGAATATGTGCGCGTGCCCTACGCAGATGTCTCCCCTATAATCATACCGAACGGCATCTCTGACGAGCAGGCACTCTTCCTCGGCGACATTTTTCCGACCGGGTGGATGGCAGCGGCCAATTGCGAGATCGAGCCAACAGACATCGTTGCGATCTGGGGCTGTGGCCCGGTCGGCCAGTTCTGTATCAAGAGCGCACTTATGCAAGGCGCCGCCCGCGTCATTGCGATCGACAACGTACCAGAGCGTCTGGCTCTCGCCGCCGCAGCTGGCGCCAAAACGATCAATTTTGATGAAATCGAGGGTACCATCCCCGATCGCATCAAGGACATGACTGCTGGCCATGGCGCCGACAAATGCATCGATGCTGTTGGTGCTGAATCGCATGCAACGGCATCCTTTGATGCCATCGTCGATAAGGTAAAAGCCGCCACATTGCTTGGAACCGACCGCCCGCATGTTCTCCGGACCGCAATAATGGCATGCCGTCCTGGCGGTATCGTCTCAGTTCCCGGCGTTTATGGCGGGTTCCTCGACAAGATCCCGTTCGGAGCGGCAATGAACAAGGGCCTGACGATCAGAACCGGCCAGACGCATGTCAACCGTTACTCGCTCGATCTCCTGCGCCGGATCGAGGAAGGCGAAATTGATCCGAGTTTTGTAATAACCCACCGCGCGGACCTCGAACGCGGGCCCGAACTCTACGAGACGTTCCGTGACAAGAAGGACAATTGCATAAAGGTCGTTCTGACTGCGTGAGAACCGATAATGGAAGCCAACGACCTCAAGGCGGCTTGCCGCAAGTTCGAACATGAGCACGGCGTGGAGGCGTTCCTCGACGCCATCGCCGGGATCATGCCGACCGGATGGCCGCTCATAGGCTGGAGGCGAATTTTTTCGATGATGCCGATCAGAGGGCCGACGCGCCCTCCAGCCGAGTGTTGATCTCGCCCGCGGCCTGGATCGCTGGCCTTCAGCCGGTCTGTTTGCTCTGAGCGCCGCTGTCGGGCCCGGCCAGCCCGAGGACGGGTTGCTCGCCGAGCGTTTCATTCTGAAAGATCGAAACTGCCCCTTCCCGTCCATCGAAGGAGCATTCGTTCCAGCGTGCAGGCGGAGGAACCGAGCCATGCGAGGCGGTCGCGAAGTGTCCGATAGGTGACATTTGCTGGCTGGAGCGTTGCGCAAGGTGGAGGGATTCTGTGAAATCCTACCGCACATTGCGCGAAGACCTGTCGTCTCCCATCGTGCTCGCCAACTAATGTTTTGGTCGCTCGTCCCGCATGGCGTCAGCGATTTCCTGAAGCAGCGGTAATCCGGAAAGCCGCTCAAGTGCCACAGATAGCTTTGGCTTCCAGTTCGGATAGGTGCCGCTCGTGCCCGGAATGTTGGTCGGTCGCTTTTCGGCCGTCATGTCGGCCAACCGAACCGCAGCAAGTACTGAGGCGGTCTTTGCTATGAAGCGATGTGCGCTGACGACCAGGTCTTTCAGCTTGTCGTCGTCGGCTCTCGGCGAAGGCAGGTGTTTGGGCGGGTTGGTACCCTCCTCTTTCAGCGCGACCTTCAGATCTTCTCGCTCATGCTGGCGTTGTTCTGAATGCGCTTTCGTCATCTCGGGTGGGACGATCCCATGTTCGGATCTGGCATTGATGTCCGCGCCACGCCACCAGCCTGCCAATGTCTGATGGTCGTGTGTGGAAATACAGGCGAGCGACAGACGCGGATATGCACCTGCCGGCGTGAAACCCTTCTGTCCCCGTTCATAAGACAGGATGCGATAAGAGAGGATATTGGCTTCAGCAAGATCCTCCTGCAGGCCTTCCGGCAGCATGCCGAGGTCCTCTCCGATCACCAGGCAACGGTAATTTGATGAGGCTTCGGCCAGAATCTGTAGCAGCTCGTTTTGCGGGTAATCCACATAAGCACCTTCGTCGGGCGTACTGTCGAGCGGGACGAGAAATAGCCGGCGCAGGGCTGCCGCATGATCGATCCTGATAGCGCCTGCGTACCGCATCGCAGCCGTTACCATTCGCCGAAATGGCGCGTTGTTGCCCGAAGCGATTTCTGCAGGATGATAGGCTGCCAAGTGCCAGTCCTGGCCCTGGGGAGCAAACGGATCGGGCGGACTTCCGACCGTTGCATCGGAGATGTAGTTGCCTTGTTCGCTCCAGGTTGCCGAGCCGTCAGTTGCTTCTCCGACAGCCAGGTCGAGGTAGAGACCGATACGCAGACCGGCGTTTTGCGCAGCGTCGGTGGCTTGTCTCAATTGGCGATGGCAAACCCATTGCAGCCAGATATTGAAGTCGATCTGGTCTGCATGCTCGTCGGCAAACCTTGCGACCTCTGCGTTCTCCGGCCGCTGATATTCCGCTGGCCAAGATGACCAACCCGCGCCGAGACCTTGATCAGCCATCACCGAGGACAAAGCGTCAAACAGCGCGTGACGGCGCAGGACCTCCCCACCCTCATCGACAAAGCGATCGAACGCTTGGCGATCTTCCGCTTGACGATCTGAAGAGGATCGCCAAGCCTGCCAGATGCGGCGCAAAACAGCCATCTTGGCCTCGGCCACCCCGCCGTAATCAACGAGATCGCTCGACCGCAACTGCCCTATCCGCAGATCGAGCTGCGGATCGCTTTTGAAGCCGGGGACATGGTCGACCGCGATGTACAACGGATTGAGCATCTGCCGGCTTGATGGCTCGTAGGGGCTGCACCGGTCAGGATCGGCAAGGAAAGGCGCATGCAGAGGGTTAAGCCCGATGAAGTCGGCGCCAAGCGTCCCGGCAAAGCGGATGATGTCGATCAGGTCCTGGAAGTCGCCAATGCCCCAATTGCGTTCAGATCGCAGCTCGTAAAGCTGCAAGCTGATGCCCCATACTCGATCGGTCAGAAGAAAATCCGGCAGAAAAGCGCGCGGGATGGCTTTGCTGGAAGCTTTATGGGTGGCATGCCGCCCAAGGCACTCGGCATCGCTGTCGACGCAGACGCCGAGCGCCGCAAGGATTTTTCGCTTCGTGTCGTCGCTAATCGCAACGTCCCCATTGTCTGGGCCTGGCCTTTTGAGGCTGATCCCGTGTTCTGTTGCCAGCTGGTTGAGACGCGCATTCGAAGGAGCGTCACTTTCTTTACGGGAGACCATGCAGATTTAACCTCCAGCTTGGGCAATGCCGACGGTAACAGCCCAGGGTGCCAGTGTGTCTTCGGTCGACGATCCGATCGAAAAGATCTGTTTCGCCGCCGACGATGTCGAAAACCGCGCCGGGTGGTCCGAGAGGTTGGCAACTGCACACAGCGTCAAGCCATCGTTAAAGACCCATTCGACAACAGTCACGCGGCCCTCCTGCCGAAACGAAGAGCCAATTGGGCCAACGGTTTCCAGCAGCGGAACGATCCGGTCATGCCGCAGAGCAAGAAGTGATCGATAGAACGCCAGCATTTCGGCGCCGGCCGCACCGGTGAGCTCAGACCAGTCAAGTTTTGACGCGTCAAACGTCGACTTGGCTGTCGGATCGAGTAAATCATCGGCATCGAAGCCAGGAAGACGGGATAATTCCTCTCGGCGGCCCTGTCTCACCTTTTCGTTCAAGTCTTCGTCGAAGTCGCAGAAGTAAGGGAACGGCTGGCGCGCGCCCCACTCTTCACCCATAAACAGCATAGGGATCTGCGCTGACAGCAAATAGAGAGCTGTGACTGCTTTGAGCGGCTCCAGCGGCCGATAGGTGATCATACGGTCGCCAAGCGCCCGATTTCCAATTTGGTCATGATTTTGGATGAATGATATAAACGCGGTCGGAGGCAGGTTCGAAGTCGGCTTGCCCCGGCTCTCGCCACGATAGGGCATATGTTCGCCCTGGAATACGAAGCCTTCAGCAAGAGCGAGCCCGATCTTTAAGGGGTCATCGGCATAATCCTGGTAATAGCCGAAAGTTTCACCGGTCGCGGCAATATGAAGGACGTGATGTACATCATCATTCCACTGGGCGGTGAATTGGACGGCCCGGCCATTCTGATCCCGCTCTAGAAGATCGCTGTCGTTATCTTCGTTCTCGACGATCAGATGAACATGCCGACCGGCAGCGATGGCTCGGACACGACGGGCAAGCTCATGGAGAAGATGCTCCTCGCTGTCGTCCTTGATAGCGTGTACGGCATCCAGCCGCAGCCCGTCGAGCCTGAATTCCTTGATCCAGTAAACCGCGTTCTGGATGAGGAATTCGCGAACTGCTCTTGATCCGTCACCGTCATAATTGACCCCGTTGCCCCACGGGGTCTTGTGGCTCTCGGTAAACAGCGGTGCGTAGTTCGGAAGATAGTTCCCATCCGGCCCGAAGTGGTTGTAGACAACGTCGAGGAAGACGCCAATGCCGCGTTCGTGTGCAGCATCGACCAGTGCCATCAGGTCTTCGGGGCGGCCATAGGTGCTGTCCGGCGCGTAAGGGAGAACACCATCATAGCCCCAGTTGTACCGGCCGGGAAAATCGCTGATCGGCATGATCTGGATGGCGGTTACACCAAAAGCTGCCAAGTGATCGAGCTTGGTGATCGCGGCCGCGAAAGTTCCCTCCGATGTGAAAGAGCCGACATGCAGCTCGTAGATCACCATCTCTCCCCAAGGACGGCCTGTCCAGGCATCGGTCTTCCAGCGATGTCGTGACAGATCGATGATCTCACTCGGCCCATGCACGTCCTGAGGCTGGTATCGCGAGCCCGGATCCGGCACCTCCAATCCATCCGGCAAGACGAAGGTGTAGAGGGCACCGGGCCTGACACCATTCACGCGACAGCGATGCCACCCGTCTGCCTGCCGCTCCATCAGCTGCGGCTGAAGACCTTCCAGGTCGACCAGAACTCTGTCTTTCAAAGGCGCCCATAGCCGAAACTCGACACCATCCTCATAGATCAGCGGGCCGAACGCGTATTCGATCACGACATCATCCTATCTTGTGAATTCATAGCTCCGGCAGGGTGACCTGATCTCATCCGACAACATGCGGGTGGCGAACCTGACATCGCCCAAGACGGCACCAAGCTCCGTATGCCAGCGGCCTTGGCGGATAAGTTTATCGATGGAAGCATTCAGGTCTCCAGGACTGCGAGCGGACTTACAACTAGAAGCACGGATCGAAGTTCCACGACGGGACTGTCCGTACGGTCAAGAACGTTAAGAAGCTGAATGCGCGGCTCTGGTTGCAACGGCGGCGGATGGGGGAAAGACATACCGTTTTTCATCGTCATGGCGGGGCGCGACGGGCGACATCTTGAGCTCAAGCGCTGAAAAGATGCGTGGGATGCGGCCGTCAAAGTTACGGAACAAATGCTTCGAACACGCATTGTTTTTTCGATCTCTGCAACCGGCGGCGCCGCCACGGGCGGAGCAGCACGCGCCAGAAAGCTGGCCGACAAGGAGGATATTATGGCAACGAATTCGACCAAGACACTCGACGATCTCTTTCTCGACACCCTCAAGGATATCTATTTCGCGGAAAAACAGATCCTGAAAGCTCTGCCGAAGATGGCGCGCGCTGCGCAATCCGAGGAAGGCAAGGCTGGCTTCCTTCAGCATCGTGATGAAACACAGGGCCAGATCGACCGCCTGGAGCAGGTGTTCGAGATCCTTGGCAAGCCCGCGCGCGGCAAGACCTGCGAAGCCATCCAGGGCATTATTTCCGAGGGCGAAGAGATCATGGAAGAATTCAAGGGATCGCCTGCTCTCGACGCTGGTCTCATTTCGTCGGCTCAGGCTGTTGAACACTATGAGATCGCACGCTATGGCACCTTGATCGCATGGGCCAAGCAGCTTGGCCTAAAGGACGCCGTTGCCCTGCTGGAGGCTAATCTTCAGGAGGAGGAAGCAACTGATCAGAAGTTGACGCACCTCGCCGAGGCGCAGGCCAATCCTAAGGGCAAAGGTTCCAAAGCTGCTTAATTTGGGCAGTTTCGCCGAGAAGGCCGCCTCGTGAGGCGGCCTTTTCCTTTTTACGCAACCTTGACAGCAGCGTTAGTAACGGACCGTCCCAATTCAAAGGAACTGAGAGATGGAATGGCAAGGCAGACGTCAGTCTCAAAACGTCGAGGATCGCCAAGGCGAAAGCGGCGGGCTCAACGATAGTGCATTCGGTCGGGGCGGCGGGTTCACCTTGCCGATCGGACGCCGCGGTGGCGGGCTGAGCATCGGCACGATCATTTTTCTCGTCGTGATCTACTTGGTTTTCAAAGCAATGGGCGTCGACCTTCTTCAGGTGCTGGGGGAAGCCAACTCTGACGGATCGGGATACGAGCAAAGCGAGCGTCAGAACGCGGGGGCGGGGCAGACCCCTGCCAGCGACCAGATGACAGCATTTATGAAGACAGTCCTTGCAGAGACTGAAGATACCTGGCAGGGCATTTTTCAGTCACAAGGCCTTTCGTATGAGGATCCGAAGCTTGTACTCTTCCGAGATCAGACGGAATCCGCCTGCGGCGCGGCGTCGGCTGCGACCGGGCCGTTTTACTGCCCTGAAGACCGGAAAGTCTATCTTGATACCGCCTTCTTCGAGGAACTCAGCAATCGCTTCGGCGCCATCGGTGATTTCGCTGAAGCATACGTGGTGGCTCACGAGATTGGGCACCATGTACAGAACCAGCTCGGCATTCTCCCGAAGTTCAACCAAGCCCGAGAACAGATGAGCGAAAGCGATGCGAACAAGATGTCGATCCGCGTCGAGCTTCAGGCGGACTGCTTTGCGGGTATCTGGGGGAAATACACACAGCAGAAAGGCATCCTCGATGCAGGCGACACAGAAGAGGCTTTGAACGCCGCACAGCAGATCGGTGACGACACACTGCAAAAGCGCACGCAGGGCTATGTCGTGCCGGACAGCTTCAACCACGGCACCTCCGCTCAACGTGTAAAATGGTTCAAGCGAGGGTTCGACAGCGGTCAACTTTCATCTTGCGACACCTTTTCTGGACCAGTCTGATGCAAAATTGCCTGAGATCGTCGTCAAGTGATCGTCCGCAAAAGCCGGTTCCTGCCATCGCAAGCTAAGGGGGGTCAGTGCTCCTGCTTGTCGGCCGTGACTTAAAGGTCTGAGGATGAACCTTCTGTGATCTTTTCCATTGTGTCGAAAACCTCATCGGGCGTGACGTCTTGCTGGAGCTCTTCGATCTCGTGCTTCCTCTAGGTCGAGGCCAAGCTTGTCGGCGATCGCGGCGACCATTGTCAGAAGCTGTGTCGTCTCATGTTCGGCAAGCAGCGAAATTTGCAAATTGAGGTCCGCCCTTTTGTCGTCTGCCTCTGCCATGCGATTCTGGCTGATCATGACAAAGGTCGAGATGAAGATCGCCTCCACCGACGCCACCATTGCCAGAATGACCAGAGAAGGGTCAAAAGCGGGAAGAAGCGGAAACACCTGTACATTGATCAGGGTCCACCCGCCGAACAGGACCGCGTGGGGGTAGACGAAGATCATGGACCCGGCGAAGCGAGTAATCGCTGCTGCCGCGCGGTCCTGGAAGGACGCCGCGCGGGCCTCCTGGCGCCGTCTCAGCAAAAAAGGGCTTTAACGAGCACCGGTCGCGCATGCAACCCGGTCTTCGATGCGCCGCGATCAGCCTCGGATGAGGTTGCCATGGAAGCTCTTTGCTCGCACTCGAGCTCGCGCAAGAGGGCGCTTGACCAACAATGGGAAGCGCCCTCGTTCGGTTCGATGATCGTAGTCAGGTACAGTCTGGAACCTCAGTGAAAATCTGCGTGAGGCCGATCAAGCGGTCCGCCTGACCATTCGCGCCAGAGCGATCAAAATACAGGCACCGATAAAGCCAGCGATCAGGTAGCCCAGCCAGCCGCCGAGGACGACGCCGAAAAGCGAGAGAATGAAGTTGGCGACAATAGCTCCGACGATACCCAGAATGATGTTCATGATGACGCCCATGTTGCTCTTCATGAACATCTCTGCGAGCCATCCGGCAATGCCGCCGATGATGATTGCCGCGATCCAGCCAATGCCTGCGTCTTCCATGGAGACTTCCCCTTCGATGAGATTGATATGAGCTTCCAAACGCCGGAAGCAGGCACTTAACATCAGCGGAGACATTTTGTTCCGCGACATGGATTGACGCTCACAACCGCGCCTCCGCGACCGCGGCTGCCACCAACACCTGGCGACGCGGAAGCGCCTTCTGAAGGCAAGGAACTTTCCCGTCTCTGGCATTAGAACTTCTCGACGGCAGGCAGGTTTCAGACCGCCCGATCGCCATCTGCGGATTGACGGCCGGTGCCGAGGGAAGATCTCTTCCCAAGTCGAGACCCTTGAAAGTCTCCAGACCCAACGATCTCCTGAAGGCATTGAGAGAGAGCCTTGGAATGCAAAAAGATAGTGGCGGCAAGCCCAAGGCTGCAAATGCCAATTCTGGCAAAAGGAAGCCCGCAGCAAGCTCGGCTAAATCCGAAGGCAAATCCACTCGGAAGAAGGAGAGCTGATCATGGCACCACGTCGTCCATACTGGAGGGGCTATCTAAAACTGTCGCTCGTGACTTGCCCCGTAGCGATGGTGCCAGCGACCTCCGAGAGCGGGAAGGTGCGATCCACACAATCAATCAAGGAACCGGGAACCGCGTCGTGTCCCAATTTGTCGACAGCGTTACCGGCAAGCGGGTCAAGGACGCAGATGAGGCGAGAGCATACGAGCGTGGCGAGGAAGACTACATCATTCTGACCGACGACGATTTGCAAGCTGTCGAGCTGGAGACCGTTCGAACAATTGATATCGAGACATTCGTGTCTAGGGACAAGATCGAATGAATCTATCTCGACACGCCCTACTATTTAACCGCAAACGAGAAAATTGGTGATGAGGCATTTGCCGTCATTCGCGAGGCTATGAAGGCACGAGACGTTGTGGGCGTTTCGCGCGTGGTGCTCGGTCGTCGAGAGCGAGCCGTAATCCTTGAAGCCCGTGGAGATGGCATTATCGTCTGGACACTGCGGTTCGGTGACGAAGTCCGGGCCGAAGGTGACTATTTTGACGGTACCTACAAGCCTGCGCAGGCCGAAGCTGAAGCTCATTGCCGACAAAAGAAGGCTACGAAACCCCCACACGGATCCGGGACCGAGAGCAAAAAAGACAACGATCAGAAGTCCAGCAACGTCGTTGACATCATGGATGCGCTGAGGAAGTCCGTGCAGAAAGAACTAAGGGTGAAAGCGGACCGATAAAGGCTAGCCGGTCATGGACTCTGTGCCGCTTCGCTACCCATTGCAGCCCGTTGTTAGTCAACACGCAGGCTCTGGAAATGATGGCTTCGAGTACTTATCTGGGATCAGGCATCTTCGTCTTCGAACGAAGTCGCAGCGGCACTGCAACACCCCACAGACTGGAGAACGTCCATGGCTAACGCCAATGTCAAATCTGCGTCGGAGAAACCTTACGATGCAGTCACGCTCGCCAAGAAGCATCGGATATCTTTGGAGGACGCCAAAATAATCCTCGATGAACATGGCGACAACCGGAAGCTTGCCGACAAGGCGGCAAGGCGTATCGCGGCCTGAAAGGCGAGGACTTAGATGAACCGTTCGCATGACCAGACCCGCCGTGTTCCACTGACGAGCGCTTAGCGTAGCGCTATGTCATCGATCAGGCAGTTTCGGATGCAGCGAAAGCTCGGAAGCGCATGGCTGGGAGGCGACCATCGTCTTCATCTCGCGTCGTGTCGGATCTGGAGCGTCTAAAGCTCATTCCCGAAGAAACTATTGCCGGGCGACCTGTGCTGAGGTTCGTCGGGGCCGACACGTAATTGCTGGCCGTCTGAGCTTCCACCTCCACGGGCGCAGCCACCGAGCGAAATTGCCAGAGTTCGAACATGGCGATTTATTCTTGCCACCGCTCTTCTGAAAGCCAGTGTGCTGATGGCTCGCGCCACGTGGGTTTGACCAGTTGCCGCCCTAACAGCCGTGTGCGCAATCGAACGCTTCAAGGCAATGCCCTAATATTCGGGCCACCAGGCTGCTACAGCGTCCATTTCATTTGTCGCCTGTAGAGCGTCTGACGGCCAGTGGTGCCCCGGTGCGTCTTGCGCACAGCTGAGAGACGACGCACCTTCCTTTCCCTTGAAGCCCTTTGCCCCGTTTCTCTTGAGTCCTACTGCCTAACTGCGGCTTGCAGCCCAATCTTGAGCTTGCTCAATTCCAGCCGCTAGGCAGCGTTATGTCAATCGTCACTCTCCTTTCCCTGGATGATGCCAAGATCGACGTGGTCATGAATACTGTTTGCGCGTGGTGCCGACTTCAAGGCTACGACATCCATAGCGACACAGGAAAAGGCGCTTTGGAAATTGCGGTTTCGATGGCGCTAGGTGATACTTGGGACGCTGCATCATTCAGTGAGCGCTTTTTTGACCGGCTTGGTGCCCGTTCTTAACAAGCTCGTGCAGGCGCCACGATCTCTAAGGCCATCCAAAGGGCACTACTGTAAACCTCGCCATGCTTTGAGCGCCCTTTGGCAACTGCGCATTAGAAGCCGGTAATGTTCGCCGTTGCGGAAACGACCGCGATTTCCTGCGCTGTCATTCCTGCCGCGGCGCTGCTTCCCCACTTTGATATCTACGGTCACAGCGTGCCTCCTAGTCCTTTTGACTGAAGGTGTTTCCGAATATGTTCGCAGCTCGGATCGTGTTAGCGACGGTGAGCGCGCGTTGCTGGTGCAGCAGCCACAGAGTGAAATGTCGGGGATCTCAGTCCGTAACCTGCCCAAGTCCCGTAAAGCTCAATTAAGATCGGAGCGTAAGGCACTCAACAACACATGCGATATTGACATCCGATCATCTACACATGACAACGAAATTGCCAAACAGGGGAGAACGCCAATGGCCGACGAAAGCAATCCCAGCTCCGCACCAGCAGACGCGGTAGTGTCACCGGAAGCCCCGGTAAAAAAGAAGCGCGCACCGCGCGTTAAAAAGGTGGAGGCGAAAGCCGCCCCAACGATCGCGGAGCCGGCGAAGAAAAATCGCGGCGGTCGCCCGAAGCGTGCCGAGGCTCCTGCAGTACCTGAAGTCGTCAGCACCCCTACGACCCGAGCTAAGCGCACATCGTCGCCATCCGCAGCAGGCAAGCGCGGTCCAAATCGCGCTTCCACGTCCGCGACTGCATCTCCGCTGGCGGACGATTTGGTAGATCTTCTTAAGCTTGAAGAGGAAAACCAGCGCCTACGCAAGTCGCTCGCCGAGAAGCTTCGCACTGAGAACTCCGATCTGCGTAAGCGTCTTGGCCTAAAGTAATCATCGCGCGATGGCGGACGGTTTGCTCCTTGTCCGCCATCGGGTAAACTGGATTCTAGAGAATCGTTCGCCGGATCGGTACCTGATCCGGTTTCTGCGCCGCGTACATTAGGCGTGTCAAGCGAGAGGGAACCTCGATGTCGCCGTGGAACATCATCTCAAGATTCAGGTCCAAAAAGGACGTATCAAAGGCGAACGTCGTTTCGACAGTTTTGACCATCGGCTCCAAGGCCAGCTCTATGGAAGAGGATTTCGATGTTATAGCGGTTGCTCAGGTAAACGGTACGACAGCCCCGCCAAATCCTGACGCCAATCCTGTCCCCGTCATGACCAGTCCCGACGATCATGCAGTAAAACCCGTCGGCAGCCCGGCTGCGGAAGAGGTGGCTGTAGCGGAGGCCGAAGCGAAAGAATTTCCGGCAACTGCTCCGGCTAGCGAAATCTCCAACCCGCACGAGTCTAAGCGGCCGACCTACGATATCCGTGCGACCAAAAAGGCTCGAAAGGGACCCCGCATCACTTTAAAGGACAAAGAATCAGGGGCAAAAGTGCTACCGGCGACCCATATGCAGATCTCGGAGCAGGATGGCTATTTGGACGCGGTCTACGGCTTGGACGATGACATCAAGCAACTGAGGGCAGCGCTCGCTCAAAAGCTCGAGACCCAGAACGGCCAATTAAGGAATATGCTTTCGCGTTTTGAGGGCAGCTGAAAGTGCGATACCTCGAGTGGGAGAAGAAGCGTCGCTGCGAGTAAATCAGATAAACTGATTGACTGCCGCGTGGTGCAGATGAATGCCGATGCATAGCCCGCCAGCTCTCGGGACGGACGGTATGAGGCAACCGGCGGATCTTTTGATACCCGGCGGCGCGATGGATGTATCTTTGGCTCGGTCTTCCCGAGGCATCCCGGCCCGAGCTATCTTGACATGACCAAGCTCCCGCACCCTTTGTTGATCACACACCCTTCGCGTCGTCCTCGCGCACGGCGCAGCTCAATGAGGTTGTTGTGAAGAACTTGGAAGTCTGTTCTCCTCAGGACTGGGCAGCAGGATGGCTCAACCTTCGGCACATACACTTCGGTTCGCTCCGCACGCCAGACTTGCGGTCGACAACGGTACACGGAATAGTCACATGTCGCTTTTCGCCGCCCCCGATCCTGCACAGCAGCTATTGGATTCCCTGAATGCGTTTTTTGAGTGGTGTCCCATTGAGGGCGACAGTGCCGCCAGCGCTTTACGTCGCAGCATTGATACAGCGAAATGGAGCACGGAGCACAATCCTATGATTGCTAGGCGCTATTGCCTCGAACTCGGCTGGACGCCGGACGATCTCGCTGCAATGATGGTCATGCAATGTAGTCTTGCCTCAATGACTAGCGGAGAGTTCACATTGTCGCCGGGCAAATTGAACCCTGAAGGAGAAGGATTTCGGAGTATCTTCGAGCTGTGCCTGCAAACGTTGGTCCTCACTGGTCGTATAAGCCTTGAAATCGCCGACATCGAGCGACGAGAACTCGCAGCGGAAATCGCCGAGCTCTAAGCTTTTGGCACCGCTCTTAGCCGCATCCCAGTGCTCTCACGAAAGTTCGAGAGCCAGTTGATGAGATATCTACTGTTTTTTCTGTCAGCGCCCCCACCGCGCGACTTGGGGGGCGTGTCGATCCAGGAGACACGCGGGCGGCGTTCAATAAAGATGCCAGAGTTACCCGCGCGCGTTTCCAAGGCAAAAATGCGACCCGGCCGAAGACTGGTCTGAGGCCCTCAGCGATTAAGCGTCGCGGCGAGCCGGTCTTGCCTCAGACTGTGGCGTTAGCGCAGCTCGAGACAATACCGTCCTCATTCCGGCTTAACACTATTTCACCGGCGATCGGTGCCATCTTCGAACGTTTGCTTGCGGAACCTCAACTTGAGTTCCGCATTAAGGTGACGTCTGTTTGGCCCTTGCCAGGCCAGTGAGAAGTCGACAATCAAACACGCGCTGTGTGCCATCATTAAGGCTCTGTTGTGATGCCAGTGGAGGAAGGATGCGGCAATATAGTTGGACCTTGATGAAGCCTGGTGCCGTGCCCACTGTTGGTCTTGGAACAATTAGTGAAGTCGAAAGCGCAATCCATCGATGCCAGCTGAAGGGAATTCCATCTGCCAGTTGGCTTGTTCAGGAACTCCGGAAACGACAAGATCTGGCTGGCGCGGCGCACTATACTCATTCAATGGGAAAACCAGACGAATGGCGTTTTGCTTGGATCGAAATCCAGATTTAGGCCAAGCCCGTTTTGTTTTGTACGGTCGACACAATCGACATTTCCGGGAAATTAATTACCCAGTTGAATGGCGCGGGACGGGGTCGTCCGCTTTCTCCAACTGCCTGGAGACGGCCGCGCGTTTGCCTCGGGCGGCCGTCACGCGGACACCTGCTTGGTGGGAGTCGGTGGTCACGATAGCACCTTTCCATCGTTGTCTACGTTCTGGTAGGCCTATCAACGATCTGGCAGCTCGGTGCGATTTTCCGTGTGATTTTAGCGGGCCCGACAGCTGCTGAAGCAAATTCCATTCCCCACTAACAAAACCGATGAAGCATGAGAGCATGAGTGACATTCAACCCGCGAAATTCTATAGTGTGCAGGGCGGTTAGCTTATGCTTATCGCTCTCGCCTTTTCGTAACGCCAAGAGGATTAATTAGAGGCGGTGCGCAACACTTTCCGGCGACACTGATACGTGCCAGCAGGTTCGCTGGATACGCAGTAGAATAAACCAGTTCGGGCTGGCCCAGGGGTTCTGAGAAGATAGCGGGCATGTTCTTTGATCCGGCTTGCAAGGCCTACACGTCCTCGATCTGCCACTTGTTGGTCGGCCGGGCGGGCGGTACGTCTCGCTCTCCCAACTGCGGTCTGTCGCGCAGCGCATCGGCTTCCTTCTCGATCACGTAGATGATCGAGAGCTTGTCCGCGCCCTTGGCCACAAGCTCGTCGACAAGGTCGGCAATCCGCGGCTTGATCTCTGCCAACGCCATCTGAGGGTTCTTTGCTTCTGCCATCACGCTTTCCTAGATCCGCGGGCCTGCCTCAATAAGTTCGACGTCCTCAGCCAGGACGAGAGACGCCGGAGGGTTGAGTTCAACGCATCCTTCAATCAGCCCGGAAATGTAGGCGAGCGCGTTCTTCATACCGTTGATCGTGTACGGCTTCTCAATCGCGCCGAGTGCTCCAGCGAAATCTCTCGGTATCTTCTTGATGTTGCCGCTGACAAACACATAGGGAATGTTCTTGGCGGCTAAGTCCCGCCCCACCTCGATGCCTGTGGGACCATCTTGTAGATGGATATCCACGAAGGCGAATTCCGGCCGCTGCGCCGCGATTGCTTCCCGTGCCTGGTCTCGGGTAGCGGCAGTACCGATCACTTGATGGCCGGCCATCTCCACCTCGTTCTCAAGCTCCATCGCCAACAGCATTTCGTCCTCAACAATAAGTACTTTCAATTTTCACTCTCCTGCGGCGATTCCACGAGCATCGTTACGTCAACAGTGGTTCGATGACCCGCGGTCCGTCTTTCGATCTTTGCCCCAACTTGCCTTGCAGAGGTCTCCAAAAGGATACGGCCGATTTCAGCGGTCTCGATATCTACTTCCACTGGAATTGAAGTGTCCTCTACGCGGATCAGAAAATGACCGTTCAGTCGCTTGACGACCACGTGGATCTGGCCGCCGCCATCACTCAGCCCCCGGCGTACGGCGTCCCCAACAAGTTCGTTAACGATAAGCGCCAGCGGGGTGGCTTTCACCGCTGGGACATAAACTGGATGAAGCTCATGCGTCAGGCGAATATCCGGCCGCTTGATAGCACCGACCAGATCCGAGACCATTTCGCGGGCAACGTCCGCGATATCGAAGCGGGAAACGTCGTCCAGCGTAAACAGTTTGCGCTGGACCGTACTGAGAGCTTCAACGCGGTTGAGCACTGACATGAGGATCTGTCGATGGTCTTGGTTCTTCGTTATGCGAGCCTGCAATTTTACGATTGATGCCATCGTAAGCAGGTTGTTCTTCACCCGATGATCGACCTCATGCACGAGTAAGGTTTTTGCGCCCAGCGCTGATTGAAGCCGTTCAGTGTTCTTCGCGACCTCCTCTTCGGCTTTGTGGCGTGCCGCAGCGAGGTCGGCCTCGCGGCTCTTGACGTTGGTGAAGTCCAGCTGAGATGCGAAGAAGTAGACAATTCGGTTGTCGTCATCCCTGACGGGAGACAAGAAAAGAGCGTTCCAGAACTCGCTGCCATCCTTCTTATAGTTCAGGATATCGACGGCGATATCAGAGCCGGCTTCCACAGAAGCACGGATCCTAGCGACGGCCTCACGACTGGTGTTGGGCCCCTGCAAGAACCGACAATTCCGGCCGACGACTTCTTCAGCAGAGTAGCCGGTCAACTTCTCGAACGCCGCATTGCAAAATATAATCGGATTGTCGTCCTGATTGGGATCGGTAACGATCATCGGCATCCTGGTCGCCTTGAAGGCCGCGGCGAAGGGGTCTTCACGAACGTGCCTGGCGACAAGGCGGTCGCCGGCGGTTTGTGCAGCATTCCTTCTTTGTTCGTTATCAGTCATAACATCTCAGATTGTGGTTGAGCAGGGTGCGGTAGACTGCGGCGAAACCGGCATCGTGCGCAACCGAACTTCGAATTCATCGGCCCGCAAAGGGGGCTTTTTTTGTAAGAACAAGCGGACTGGTCTTCTCACTCAAAGAAAGCCCGGGCACTCAGCATCCGTTCTAAAGAATTGTGCCACGCCGGTTTGTCAATAATCGCGTCTCCAACTGCGCGGACTTTGCCGGATGCAGGCAACCGGCGATCAAAATCAGCTTTATCTGTGGCACAATTCACCAAAGGTCACGCCGGCGTTCTCACCAGCAATACAAACGAGAAAGCCCCCTGCAGCAGTAAGGCCAGTCACGAAATGGAATAGAGTGAAAAAAGTTCCATCCCTCCAGCAGTTGGCGCGGTTACAAAATACGCAGCGCGCTCTTTTTGGGGGTTGGCGATAGAGGAGGCAGCGCTCCGGCCCACGCGCCGCGATTATCGCAGCACGATAATCAGCTCGCAACGCCGGGTGGTTGATAAGGCGACAGCATAATGCGCGAGTGCATGTTTGTCTGATCACCAGATGGTCAGCCCGTCTCTTCCGCCACGAATTGGAGAAGGTGAACTTTATCGAGTTCGAATCCTTTGCCGGCCGTTAATGCAGCTGCCTGAGCCTTGCTGTCGTGGAACCATGTTCATATCTCGATGTTAGACGAGCATCATAAACATGAGTTGATGCATGCGATCCATCCCCATGAGTTTGGTCGCTTATCAATCATTGAGCCGCAATATCTGCAGCAAAAATTGGAGGATGCCGTGAACTATATTTGGCTTTTTGTCGTCTCCGGCGGGGCGGCCCTCTTGGGGTTCGCTCTGGCGTTCGGAATGATATCGCAGGATCCTAAGAGATCGATTGGAGCGATTGCCGGCTCTTTTATAGTGGCTATCCTCGCGCTCGGAGCTGGGATCTACGTATCCCAAGCATCTACAGCGCCGATCCAGCCCCCGGACAGAAGTCATACCGAGGAAAACCTTCCGGCTGGACCGGCGCACACAGAAGAGCTGCCGGGGGAACCGAAATCCCAATGACGACCTTGCTTGCCGGACGACCAGCTTTTCGCCTGCGGTCCTGCTCTGAGTTCTTGACTGTCTCTGCCGGGCGACGTTCTTCACCGCAAGCATCTAAGCGCGTTCATCTCGCTCACATGTTCTGACGTGACACCAATCCTGGCGATCTCCCTCGTCATCGGCAGGGTAAACACCACTCCCCCGGTTCGCACCCGGAGTTCGAGATCCTGGGCTGCGGCAATGACGGGGGTCACCGTCGGGCTGCTCATGGCAGAGAGCCCCATGAGAATAAACTTCGTCATTCTGCGCATTTCGATTTCCTCCGTTCGCGAAACATCGGACAGATCCTATTGTTCCAATGCAGGCAAGCGCGGCTGAGGCAGAGGTCGGAGAAGAACTTGCTGAGGGAGGGGTGTGCGAGTATCCATCTTTCTCTAAAGGACGCGGCGTGCCGCTCGGATGGTTTGGCAGCGCGCCCGGGCCGCTGAACTGATGCAGACTAACCGCCGCCAAGCTGTCGCGGAAGGGGCGCCATACCCTGATTGATTGCGTGGCAAACGATCATGGAGCCCCGTGCGGGTAGCGCTCGCACCGTTCCGCGACAGTGGAAACTAGGCGATAAGGAAAAGCGGTGACCATCGTGGTGAACCGGCTTCGATGCGCAGGCTATCTTCAAAAAGTTTTTCACGCTATTGCTCAACCTCTCCAGCGCATCGATGTCTCGAGCTACGGGAGCGTCTTCGCTCCAGGTCTATTTCCTTCCGGTCAGCCTGGATGATACCGCTGGTGACATCAAAAAGCCTGATGATGCCGGGGTGACAGCAAGAATAAAGGGCAGTCTGTTTTTCGAACCGTCGAGACACGAAGCCATCTCGATGCAGTTGCGTGATCGCATAGGTAACATTGCGTCGGGTCGTACGGCATTTCCCTGTTAGTTCGCTGATGCTCATTTCGTGCCCGATGAGGTGAGACACAACACGGAAGCGAACCGGGTTCGCCAATGCATCCAGTAGAGAGACTTTCAATCGGATTTCGTCGTCCATGATGTCGGCTGCTCCTTCTTCCATATCTGGAGCACCAGCGTTGAAGCGCCACCTGTCTGTGCGTTGCCGTACCAAATTGATTAGACGGGATTTCAAGCGCCTGCTAATAAAAGAAGTACCAGTGCCATCGGATAGGTTGCATGCCAGTATACTGTCCGAGCACGTCTGCGCTGCGGATGGATGGGCACAGTCTGGATCGCAAGCCTTGGGGAAAGCCTGTGCACGTTGGCAATCGTTTTTGACGAGCGATGGAACGATGCTGCGAAGCGGTAAAGGCCCCGACCTCTCCACGTGGATGCCCCCATGCTTTTCAAAATTCGATGACTCCCGCGGTCTCGAGCTCTTTGTTCGCGGTCGCGATTTTAGCGAGCTTGGCATGAGGCTAGCTCTCGTGGAAGTGGCACGCGTCACGAGCCGCGGAGTATCAATCAACGGCTGGCAGGCCAGATTGCTAACCTGGGGGAGCTCTCCTCGTTAGTTAATCCAGGTCCTCCGAGTTCAAGCCAGCTGCAAAATCTCGTCTCGCGTTTGCGACAAGCTCACCGGTGTCGGTAATTCCAGTCTTCGACAGTTGGATGAGCAAGGTTGTGAGACGAAGCACACACTGTCGATCGCGCTCGACCTTGAACTCTCTGCAGAGGGTCTTCAACGCGGCATTGAGGACCAGAGTGTCGAGCATAAACAAATCACTCCTGATAATCAGGCAAGGCGGCGGCGAAGAAATGCGTTTTCAGCTCGCAGTTTTTCGACAAGAAGCGTTCGCAGCCTCCTGTTTTCATCTTCGAGCTGCTGCAGCTCGGCCCGCTCTTCCTCAATGGCGAGGAAGGGGGGCAGGAGAGAAACTTCAGACCGTGCCGCTGACTTCCGGGGTTTATATTTAGTCGTTACTGGATCAGACGTGGGCGACTTCGGCTTTTGCGCACGAGGCCGCTTCTTTTCCGCGCTTTTTGACAGGTTGCTGGTCGCCGCCTCCGCAACTGCGGCAGCGGGGACTGTATGCGCGTCAGTTGATTTTGGGACACTTTCGTCCTTCGTCTCTGCGATGGCAGGAGAGATGTCGCTTCTCATCCCGAGTTCGGTTCTCGGCTCAGCGCCCTGTTCCACAGCTTTGACTTGCAGCGGCAAGTCGCTGTGCTGCCGCTCAACGGCCGGTGCCTGCTGCGTCTCGCTTCTCGCCCCAATCTCAGCTGCTGGTCGCCGCATATTGGAGTGTAGTTCATTCTCCACGTCTTCTGAAATCGACTTTAGGTCCAGGTTTCCCCAGATGGACGTCGGCTTATCAGCACTCCGACGGTTCCCCCCCTTGTACTCCACTATCAAATTTTTGTGCGCTCTTTTCATCGGTTTCGCCCTCGCTGTCGAAGAGGCCAATTCTGCCATCCGCATCAACTATTCAAATCGCTATCTGATGTAAATGGAGCTGCGCAAGTTTCGACAGCCTGCCCATCAACGCGACCTGCTCCAGCATCATCTAATGACACTTGTCCAGGACGGAACAATCAAAGCCGTCTCTGCCGTAGCATGCCGACGCCGGTCACACCGCCTCCCAAATCACTCGAATAGCCACTGCCCTGCAGAAGGTTGGCGCCGAGCTCGAAAAAGGTGAACAGCCAAGGTGGGCCGCTACGCCAGGCAGATCGGCGACAGCGTCCAAGCTATCGCCGAAGACATGGAAGACAAGGAACTCGGCGCCTTGCTGGGAGGGCCGAGGACTTCGGTCGTAAGCAGCCACTGGCAGGAGCGGTGGGCCGGCCACCTAGGGCCTTAAGGAAACGGCGGAGCCGGGGTTCTGGTTTTCAGCGCCACCTTTCAAGCTTGCGCCTCAATTTGGGGCACTGCCGGTCCCGGAGCGTTAATCCGCAGTAGCGTTGCAGGCCAGCGTCACCAGCACATGAAGGGGGAAACGCCGACCACGCTCATGCTCATCGGCTCGGGCCAAGGTAGAACGTGTCCCTTACAATAGACGAGCATCGAACCGATCGGATTTTTTCGAGCCGGTCGCCGAGTAGTCAAGTGTCATCGGCACGATACCCTTCGTCAATTAAACCGAATATGCTGACGGGCGTTTCAAGACCGCGCAACCGATGGGATCCCAGTGCTACAACCTCTGAAGAGCAATTTGCTAGTGATATGAACTCCGCAGAAAGCAACACTGATTGTTTGGTCTTCTTGGTGAATTCCTCCAGCCTCGATGCGATGTTGACCGCAGGTCCGATCGCAGTGAAATCCAGACGTTTCCGCGACCCTATGTTGCCATACATGACATCGCCGACATGTACCCCAATGCCGTAGCGCAGAGCGTCCTTACCGGTTTCCAGAAGTTGACCGTTCAGGGTTTCCATTCGCGATTGCCCCTCTTTGATCGCGTAGAGGAGATCGTCGCAGGCGTCCGGGTTGCTGAGCGGGAAAATAGCCAGAAGGCCATCTCCCATAAACTTCAATATCTCGCCACCGCGGGTCTCGATTGGGTCACAAATCGCGTCGAAGTAGCCGTTTAGAATTTCGATTATATCGTCACGGGGCCACAGATCTGACAAGGCCGTGAAGTCTCGCAGGTCGCAGATCATGATTGCGGCTTTGAAGGTCTTTCCACTGCCTCGTGTCGTAGCACCGGCTAGAATTTCAGCGCCTGCGTGAGCGCCTACGTATGTTTCGAGAAGCGTGCGGGCCATGGCATTCTTCATCCGGATCTCGCTTGCCAGTGCCAGCGCAGGCAACAAGTCCTTCAGGTAATCCATGTCGTGCTGGAGGAACCCATGCGGTTTCTTGGTGGCAAAGGTGACGACGTGGCACTTTCCGAGTGTATGTTTGATCGGCCACGCAACATAGTCGGTATATCCCTCGCGGTGGAGCTCTTCAAAAAGTGGGTATTTGGATATCTCGCCGGTACGCGCAAAGAGATGTTGCCGTACTTCCGAAGCTCCGTTGTAAATTTCAGTGGCTGGTTTGCGGAGGAAAATCTCAGTGGTGTCGACGTTGTAGTCGAATGTATCGATCTCGGCTTCAACTGCACCGGTTTGCCACAGTATCCGGGCACCCTGCCATTGCGGATGCTGAATTCTTAGGTGAAGAGACGATCTGGCGACTGATATACCGTCAGCCACGAGCCTCTCGCACATGTCCACCAGCAAGTTGTCAAGGAACCGCTGCGCGCTCGTGTCATTCATCAACCAGTCGAGGACCGCTCGACGCTTGTGGGGCCACGATCCACTGCGCGTGCGTGGAAGGTGTGAAACGGTATTGCTCATAGAGGTCCTCCTGCCCGCGCATCCTAAGGGTGCCAAGCGCAATGGGGAAGGAGGTTTTGTCCATCAAGCTGTAGTTCCTCAGATTGTCGGCGCTTATCGCCCGAGGCTCAACCTGGCAATCTAGTTGCAGACCTGAACCCGTTCAGTATGATAACCGTAATCGTATCGGTCCTGCACCGTCCTGCGTTCGTACCAGCACTCCCGAGCCGGAGCCGCATAATATCGCGGTGCGCTGTTTTCTATCGAGCCAGCCCCGATCAGACCACCTGCAAGCCCGCCTGCAATTGCGCCGCCATAGTCATTGTGATGTCTATGCCTGCGCCAATCCCGCCGCGGTCCGTCCCAGCCATCCCAACCGCGGTGATCCCGCCACCCGCGATTGTAGTAGTCCTGCGCGTCCGCGGCCGCGGGAGCCAGGGCGACCGGAGCGGCAAATGCAGCGACCACCGCAGCTAAAACAATCTTTTTGAACATTAGGTTACTCCGATTTTGGTGCCCCGCTCCTACCGCGGGCGTCGCCGGTTTGGATAAGAATTACGACGCGCGGCATGAATTCAAGCTGAATGACCCGTTTATCCATGTGTCAGCTTAGCACGTCCCGGACGCCAAACGGTGGCTGGCGGCCCACCGGATAGGCACCTTGCCCGTGCTTGGTCGAGGCGCTAGTCGTCTCGCGCAACGCTCAAGAACACCTTCCTCAGTTGCTGTTCGCGCATTCGGTTCGGTCATCAAGCGGGTCCGCCGACATGCTCACGGCTCATCGCGCTGCCACCCCATAGACCGACACTGCTTCTCAGCCACGTATTGGGCGTCTGAGAGGCTTCTGTACTGACCTGGAAGATCATAACGGCGCCGCTGAAAAACGAAGAAGGCCTTCCCATCAATTCTGTTGTACGTGACCAACGGTGCGTCTTCTTCATTGCTCATGCAGGGCATCCCTCGTTTTTCGCGGGAGTAACCCGCGAACAGGGCGTCGGTTCCGTTCATCGCGGATGGTCGACGAAGCCGAGCGTGTCACGCCGATGCGGATCGCGACGCGCCGCGGCCCCGCATGGCGGATGACGAGCTCCTTATCGATGAACCGGGAAGAAAAACGGCGCGTGCCGCTTGAACGGACACGCGCCTAAAAATGAGGTGCACTCATGGGGGAATGCAGCCCGAAGATGGCAGCGGATGGTTAAGATCCGGTTAACGCGCCACACCGTGATGAGGGGTCCTGGCTTAGGCCCTGAACGGATGGATACATCCTTCCAGCGTTATCCATTTCGCAACCGGTTTCCGGCTCAGCCATGACAATGGTTCTGGCCTTGGCTGTGATGAAACGGCGACCCACGTGATTTAGATGACCCCCGCGCCCCAAGCGCGACCGACGAGGGTCATCAACTTTGCCTAAATTTCCTGACGCGATTGTGGACGCCGCAGCTTGCTTCCGAGCACCAGATCCGCCGTCCGCCTTTTGATGTATCGAGAAACAACCAACCGCAATTGTCGCCTTTGCACTCCTTCACCGATCGTCGGTTCGGTCGCGACACTAGCAGGTCGGCAGCGGAGCTCGAAAGCACATGCACGAGGTCGGCGGGCGTCTCGACCTTCGTTGTCCAAGCCCACCCGCCGGCAAGTTGCTCGAAGACTTGATGGCTTCGAGCAACGATCGCAGCCGCTTTGACGACATTTGCATCACCTTCCGGGGCAATTGCGCCCCCGTCTTCTTCGAGAAAGACACGATAAAGGCTCTCACGGAGATCAATTCCCGTCGCCAGCGCCTTGGCAGCCGCCCCAGGGCTAGCCTCTGCCGCCTGCCTTAGAGTTGCAGCCGCAGCCCCAGAAATGAGATCCACCCTTTGACTGAAAGTGACAAGGTCGACGAACTTTGTCAGGAGATCCGGGCCCAACCGACCTCGGCGGCTGTCAACTGTATTGACAAAATCCAGGGCGGGGTGCCCGCCGCTCAAGCGCATGGTGCTTACTGATTTCGCCATAGGGAACCCGATGATGCTGCCGAAGTTGTAACGGTATAAATTGATTTTACGCGTTACACAATCGGGGTCCAAGCCATGTCAGGTTCAAACTACGGGAAATTTGCAGTCCTCTGCGCTGTCTGGGGTTTAACCTGGATCGCCGTCAAGTTCGGCGTCACGAGCTTGCCACCAATGCTTTTTGCAGCTTTGCGTTTCGTCGCTGCAGGAACTGTCTTCTTGGGGATTGCGATGTGGCAGGGTCAGTCGATACGAGCGCTGGCTGTTGATTGGTGCGGGCTAATTATAGCCAGTCTGCTGATGATCACGCTGTGCTATGGCCCACTCTTCTGGGGAATGACAAAGATACCTTCAGGCACTGCCGCGGTGCTGGAAATGTCTTTGACACCGGTTTGCCTGTTCGTTTTCGGGGTGGCTTTGCGTCAGGAAACCTGGAGCTGGGCACCAGCGATCGGTCTCGCCGTCGGATCCCTCGGACTATATCTGCTCTTCGTCGGTGAAGCACAGGTGAGCTACGATAGGGGCGCCTGGCTTGGCATCCTTGCCGTTTGCTGGGCTGCGGCTTCGTCCGCATTGGGCTCGGTGCTCGCAAAACCGCTCATTGCAAGACACGGAAGCGCAGTTGTTGCGGGCTCGACAACATTCCTCGGCGGGCTGCTGCTTTCCGCCGGGGCCGTGATCTGCGGCGAAAACCCAAGCGCATTAGCATTAAGCAACTGGACTATGGGAGCGTTCGCAGGATGGCTTTTCCTGGTGATTTTTGGTTCGCTGGTCGGTTACAGACTGTACATGCAGCTCCTGAGGGACGCCGGACCGAGCCGAGCCGGTATGTTCGCCTTTGTTTCTCCCGTCATCGCCGTCGTTGTTGGCGCCCTCTTTGCGCAGGAAACGATTACAGTCGCGAACGTCATTGGCATAATGCTCATGCTGTTGTCGGCGGCAACGTGCCTGTGCGGTCCACGATCTTCGGAGAAGGCAACTCCGCGTCGATGAAGGGCGCCATTACGTCTACCGCGTATAGCTCAACGCCGTTTTCTGGCCGGCTTTGAAATCGGCGGCGGGACCGGCGAAGGCTTATCCTTGCCCAACTCAGGGGCTGAAGCAGCTGGATTTTCACCGGTCACCTCCGCCGCTACTTCCGCCTCTGTCGCTTCATGTTGATCTTCGGCTCGTTGCCAATGATCAAGATCAGCACCTTCCGGTCTTCCTTCGTCTTCCCAAATCTTGTAAGCCCGCTCGCGTCGCTTCTGGTCTTTGTCGTTCATGGAACCGTCCTCCCGTTCTTCCTTTGCGCATAACCAACATGTGGCGTACTAGTTCCGCAGCTAGGATCCGGATTGACGGCACCTGCGGTTGCACCGCGCCCATTGCGGTTCTATTGAGCTCATCCAGGAGTGCGGGTTCGAGACGCAAGGATCGCCCGGAAAATGGGCTTTCCTTCTTGTGTGACAAGGCCATCACACTTTGGTGCCGACCCCTAGCGTCGTGTGACAACGGACAGGCCGTGCAAAAGCGCCGGAAGGCGACAATCGCGCCTCTCGGCTGGAAAGGGTATCGACACCAATCGGCTAATAGCCGCATCTGAGAGTGGAAAGCCATGCAACCGGTGGAACCGCGGTAACTCTTTCGGCCGCCGCCAAGAACGTGGGAGATCGTCCGCTATATCTCTCAGAGCCTACTTGCGACTCTCTCCAGCTCAACCGCCCCAGGTCGACGTCACACCTGGGGCGCTGCATCATCGATGGAGCGTTCAGCTGGCAAAGTTGATATATGAAGGCCGTTCATACCCGCGGTACAGTGCCAAATACATCCTCTTGCCGGCCAGTCGCGCACCCGCTTTCGGCTGCGAGGGTTTCATCGATTTCGATCTCTAATGTACATGACAGTCGACAAAGGTGGCAGATCAGCCTCGATCGACATTGGCCGGCCGTGAGCGGCAACGAACTGTACAGCAACGTCGCCTATATCGGTTCCCGCGCCTCCATATACGGTGTCGTCCGTATTGAGTATCTTGCGCCAAAGGCCATCGAGAGGCACGCCAATTCGATAGCCTTGGCGCGGGACGGGCGTGAAATTGGATACAATCACGCAGGCGGTGTCGCGGGTCTGATCGTAGCGGATCATCGCCAGGACGGAATTCTCAGCGTCGTCGGCGACGGCCCACTCGAACCCGTCCGGGTGCAGATCGCCATATTGCAGGCATGGAAAGTGAGCATAAACGCGATTAAGGTCTCTCACCAACCTCTGAAGACCGCGATGACGAGGGTCGTCGAGAAGATCCCAGTCGAGCGAGGCGTCGTGATTCCATTCGTTCTTCTGGCCGATCTCACAACCCATAAATATCAGCTTCTTCCCTGGATGGCCCCACATGAAGCCGTACAGGGCTCTGAGATTGGCATGTTTTTGCCAGTCGTCACCTGGCATCTTACCCAGCATCGATCCCTTGCCGTGAACCACCTCATCGTGGGAAAACGGCAGGACAAACCGCTCAGTGTAAGCGTAGACCATCCCGAAGGTCATCGAGCCATGGTGATACTTGCGATAGACCGGATTGTCCGAAATGTAGTGAAGGGTGTCATGCATCCACCCCATGTTCCATTTCATGTCGAACCCCAGGCCGCCGTCAGCCGGCGAGGCTGTGACCTTCGGAAAGGCCGTCGATTCTTCGGCGATCATTAAGATATTCGGGTGGCGGTCGCGAACGACGCTGTTGAGGTGCTTGAAAAACTCTATGGCTTCTAGGTTCTCTCGCCCTCCGTACCGGTTCGGGATCCATTCACCCTCGGCACGGCTGTAATCGCGGTAAAGCATCGAGGCAACGGCGTCGACCCGCAGACCATCGACATGGTACCTGTCAAGCCATTCAAGGGCGCTTGCAATCAGGAACCCTTTCACTTCGGATCGCCCGAGGTTGTAGATCAGCGTGTTCCAGTCCTTGTGATAGCCCTCTCTTGGATCCTCATGCTCGTAGAGCGCAGTTCCGTCGAAGCGCGCCAGACCCCAGACATCACTTGGGAAATGGGCCGGCACCCAGTCAAGGATGACGCCGATCCCGCTTTCGTGGCAGCGGTCGACGAAATATCCGAAGTCTTCCGGCGTTCCATACCGTCCCGTCGGGGCAAAAAGGCCTAGTGGCTGATATCCCCATGAACCCCCGAAAGGATATTCCATGATCGGCATAAGCTCCACATGCGTAAACCCCATTTCCTTGACATAGGGGATCAGCCGCTGGGACAGTTCGAACCAATCGAGCGAACGCCCGCCATCCTTCATGTCCCGAAGCCAGGATCCGGCATGAACTTCATAGATCGATATCGGACCGTCCAGAATGTCCCTCCCAGCCCGCCGTTCGAGCCATTCAGCATCCCGCCATTTCACCGGTTCGGTTGAGGCAACGATGGATGCAGTGGAAGGCGCGGCTTCCGAAGCCCGGGCCACTGGATCAGCCTTCTGAGCAAGCAGATTGCCCTGCCCGTCCAAAATTTCGAATTTGTAGCGGTCGCCAACCGTCAGATCTGGGATGAAGATTTCCCAGACACCTGCCTCACGCCGCAAGCGCATTGGGTGGCGCCGACCATCCCAGCTATTGAAATCTCCAACCACCGAGACCCGGCGCGCATTTGGCGCCCAGACCGCAAAACGCACACCCTGGATGCCGTCGACGGTGACCGGATTTGCACCGAGAGCCGACGAAAGTTGGTAGTGCGTTCCTTGCGAAATCAAATGCAGGTCGAGATCACCAAGCAGGGGGCCGAACCGATAGGGATCTTCCGTCTCCTGGGCGCCGTTTGGCCAGAGGATTCTCAGCTTATATCCTGCGTCACTTTGGACCGGGCCGAGGAACACGCCGCCTGCATGCACCAGCGACGACACTGCAAGCACAGCACCCGTTGCGCGGTCGACCAATTCGACGCCTAGAGCGCCAGGAACGAACGTGCGAACTGTAATTCGCCCATCTTGCGACCGGTGGGGTCCCAGAAACGCGAAGGGATCGCCATGACGGCCCTCGACGATTGCGAGAAGTTCGCCGGGAGCCAAACTAGATGTGTCGACCGTCGATGGCTCCATCATGCCCGTTCTCCGTCAAGGCGTGACACGATTGCGCTGAAGCCGGCCAGGGGAATTGGCAGCCACTTCGGGCGATTGCGTGCCTCGTAGGCGATCTCGTACGCTGCCTTCTCCAAAAGGAAGATGTCGAGAAGCGCACGTATGGTCTTCGGATCGCTCGGCAGATCTGGTGATGCAGACAACGCGTGGATATATTTCTGAAGAAAAAGTTCCTCGGCTGCTTTGCCAAAGCGGTTGACAAACAAGCGCCTGCGCTCGTCGTGATGGTCGGACACGGCATCATTTTCAAGAGTCGCCGTGGCAACGAGATAGTCAAGAGATCGCAAAAGACCGGCGGCGTCCCGCAAGGGGCTGGTCTTTGCACGCCGCTCCGCGAGATTGCGCGCCGGTTCGCCTTCGAAGTCGATGATGACGGCGTCACCTTCCGTCACGAGTATTTGACCTAGATGAAAATCCCCATGAGTGCGTGTCAGCACGGCGTCTGCCGCCCGTCCACACAATCTTGCAGCCAATTTAGATATCTGCTCCCTTTGCGCCAAGAGACTGCGAATATCCTTCTCGACCGCGCTGTCGGGCGTGTCCGCGAGCTCCTCCAACTTGGAGAAGGCGTAGGCGATCTCGCCGGTCACTGATCTTTCGATGCCAGCAACGTCAGCCTCATCCGCTCTCCGCGGCGCGAAAGATGGATCTTCACTCGGTCGCGCAAGCAGGACGTGAAGTTCACCCAGGCGCTGGCCGATCATAGCAACGAAGTTCAAAAGCGGCTGTAGCTCGTCGTCAGCGGCGTCAGGCTCCGCTTCGGTGGTTGCAACCTCATCTGCAACCCGACGCAGATTGGCGAGCATCCAGTTCCACGCATCGCCCTGGTTACGGATTGCGCCTTGTACGACGGCAAGTGTCCACCGCCGCCCGTCCGCGTCATTACGCGCGACTTCGCCGAGAAGTGGAGCGGTGTGTTCATATCCCTGCTCGGTAAGATAGCGCGTCATTTCAACTTCGGGATGAACGCCCTCGAAGACGTGCCTTATAAGCTTGATCATGGCGATCTCGCCGACGATCAGAGAACTGTTTGACTGCTCCGCAGATAGCCATCGGATCTCCATTTCGGCGGTGATATCCAGCTGGTCCAAGTAATCGGTCCCGATGAAGTCTATCGTGCCGGAACGACCGGTCACGGTCGAGCGGTTCTTCAGGCTCTCGATCAAACCCCGCGCCATTGGCTCCACCGTAAAGCCGTCGGTGAGAAATCCAACACGTCGTCCTTGACGAATGCGAGCCAAGGCAAGTTGCTGGCCTAGGATGTTCGTCGTGGTGTCATCCCATTCGATGGCGAGCGGGAGCTGATAAGTCTCAACGTGATCAGGCAGGATGGCCTCGAGCTCGCCCAGCACTATCCCATCAGCGAATGGGATCGGCGTCGCCGAAACAAGCCTTGCCGATTGAAGAGACTGATCCTTGGCACCAAACCACCGCCGTCTTGAAAGATATGCTGGAAGGATGTCGTTGCCGAGCGCCCTCTGATGCTGAGGTTCATCAACCAGCTCCGTGAGGCTTCGGCGAATGACGACCGTGTGAAAATCGGGCAACTGTTCCGGCG
The DNA here is from genome assembly GCF_053522545.1 of Rhizobium sp. 21-4511-3d. NCBI lineage: Bacteria > Pseudomonadati > Pseudomonadota > Alphaproteobacteria > Hyphomicrobiales > Rhizobiaceae > Rhizobium > Rhizobium sp. 21-4511-3d. The sequence goes on from NZ_JBNWCF010000010.1 coordinate 167,624, forward strand.
GAGCCGTGCGCCACGCCGGACCATCCGATTCAGCATTGAGCTGGAACCAGAAAAACCCATAGGGCGGCAACGTCAGAAGATAGGTAAGCTGGCCGATTGGCGGGAACGGTGACATGCCGGTCAGCTCGACAGGCACGCGGCCTTCGTAGGCGGAGAGGTCCAATTCAACGGCTTGAGGTACCCGCGATAGGTTTGCCACGCACAGGATAACCTCGTCTCCGTGCTCTCGGAGATAGGCCAGAATACGCCGGTTGTCAGGAGAAAGAAACCGAAGCGACCCTCTGCCAAATGCGGGGTGCCGGCCGCGCAGCGAAAGCATGCGCCGGGTCCAGTTTAACAGCGAGTGCGCGTCTGATGTTTGGGACTCGACGTTGAGCGCTTCATAGCCATACTGCGCGTCCGAAACGGGCGGAAGGACCAGGCGGGCGGGATTGGCCCTTGAGAAGCCGCCATTGCGGTCGGGCGACCACTGCATCGGGGTTCGAACGCCGTCGCGATCGCCAAGGTAGATGTTGTCGCCCATCCCGATCTCATCACCGTAGTAAAGAACCGGCGTGCCCTGCATCGACAGCAGAAGCGCGTTCATCAGCTCAATACGCCGGCGATCGCGCTCCATCAACGGAGCCAGGCGACGGCGGATACCGAGATTTATGCGTGCTCGCCTGTCGGACGCATATGTTTCCCAAAGATAATCGCGCTCGGCATCCGTCACCATTTCAAGCGTCAGCTCATCGTGGTTTCTCAGGAAAATCGCCCACTGACAGCTGTCGGGAATATCCGGCGTCTGACGCATGATGTCGGTAATCGGAAACCTGTCCTCCTTGGCGATCGCCATGTACATCCGGGGCATCAGCGGAAAATGAAATGCCATGTGGCACTCGTCCCCGTCTCCAAAATATTCCCGGGTATCTTCCGGCCACTGGTTGGCTTCCGCAAGCAGCATCACGCCGGGATGTGTCTCATCGAGCGCGGCGCGAATGCGCTTCAGGATCGCATGCGTTTCCGGCAAGTTCTCGTTGTTTGTTCCCTCGCGTTCTACCAAATAGGGGATCGCGTCCAGTCGGAAGCCGTCAATGCCAGTTTCCAGCCAGAAGCGCATCACCGACAGAAGTTCCTTCATCACCAAGGGGTTGTCGAAATTCAGATCAGGCTGATGCGAATAAAAGCGATGCCAATAGTACGCTCCAGCCGTCGGATCCCACGTCCAGTTGGACTTCTCGGTGTCGATGAAGATGATACGGGTCTCAAGAAATTTCTGGTCTGTATCGGACCAGACGTAGAAGTCGCGCTCCGGGCTTCCCGCGGGTGACTGGCGCGCACGTTGAAACCACGGGTGCTGATCGGACGTGTGGTTGATGACCAGCTCGATGATAACCCGAATATTGCGTTCGTGGGCGGCGGCTACGAATTTGCGAAAGTCTTCGATCGTGCCGTAGTCGGGACTGACGCTCCCATAGTCGGCGATGTCATAACCATCGTCGCGCCGTGGCGAAGGAAAGAAAGGCAGGAGCCAGATCGCGTTCACGCCAAGCGAAGCGATATGATCAAGCTTCTCGAATAGACCTTCAAAATCCCCAATTCCGTCACCGTTGGCGTCATAGAACGATTTGATGTGCAACTGGTAGATGATTGCATCTTTATACCACAACGTGGCGTCGGCTGTCTCTGCCCGGCCTTCGCTGCTCGACACGTCTTCCATGTCAAATCTCTCCTGTTCTGACGCGCCAAATGGCGAAGGGCAAATGAATGGGATCAAGCCTGAGCGTCTGCCGCTTGCCTGTTAGCGAGAACCGTCGGGGGTTGACCAGGTCTTCCAAATCGAGCGTGCCAGCGTCATCCTTTCCAAAGTTCCAGAGCGGGATTTCGACGGTGCTCTCTTCGATGCCATGCGGATTGAGGCATATGCCGATCAGCAGGACGTTGTGGCGCCCAGGCGCGGCCTTTTCGAAGAACATCACATTCGGGTTGGACGAATTCAAAAGCGTCAGGCCGAGATGGGAATGGAGCGCGGGGTTATCACGGCGAAGCCTGTTCAGCATCGTTATTTCCGGCTTGATGTTCCCAGGCCGGTCGTAGTCCCAGGCGCGAATTTCGTATTTCTCGCTGTCGGCATATTCCTTGCGCTTGACATCGGGACGGCCCTCGCAAAGTTCGAACCCGTTATAGACCCCCCACAGGCCAGACAGTGTGGCAGCCAGTGCGGCACGGATCACGAATGCCGGCCGCGGCGCATTCTGGAGAAAGTCTGGATTGATGTCGTGCGTGTTGACAAAGAAGTGGGGCCGAAAGAATTCCTTGGCTTGGCTCTGCGTTATCTCGAGCATGTACTGCTCAAGCTCCCACTTGCTGTTGCGCCAAGTGAAGTAGGTGTAGGACTGAGAAAATCCGACTTTGGCGAGACGGTACATCACCTTCGGCCGCGTGAACGCTTCGGACAGAAAGACGACCTCCGGGTGGCGGGCGCGTATATCGCCGATCAGCCATTCCCAGAACGGAAAAGGTTTGGTGTGGGGATTATCCACCCGGAAGAGCTTGACGCCCTCGTCCACCCAAAGCTGGACGATATCGCGCAATTCTTCCCAAAGCGCTGGCACGGCATCCTGAGAGTAAAAGTCGACATTGACAATGTCCTCGTATTTCTTAGGCGGATTTTCCGCGTAGCGGATCGTTCCGTCCGGTCTCCACTCGAACCAGCCAGGGTGCTCGGTCAGCCAAGGGTGATCAGGAGAAGCCTGGATTGCGAGATCGAGTGCCAGTTCCAGCCCTTCGTTACGCATTGCTTCAACAAGACGCCGAAACGCGTCAATCCCGCCCAGTTCCGGATGGATTGCATCGTGACCGCCATCCGGCGAACCGATCGCATAGGGACTGCCTGGATCACCAGGGCCCGCTACCAAGCTGTTGTTTCGGCCTTTACGATTGGTGGTGCCAATTGGATGGATCGGTGGGAAATACAAAACGTCGAAGCCCATCTCGCGGATCGCCGGCAGTCGGGCAACAACGTCGTCGAAGGTTCCGTGACGATGAGGATCTCCACTTTGTGACCGAGGAAAGACTTGATACCAGCTTGAGAACGCGGCCTCCGCGCGCTCTGAATCGACGCTATAGGTGCCCGACCGAGTTCGGAACGGTCGCTCGTCAGCCTGCGACATCAGTACCGAGAGATGAGGTGACAAGAGCAGCCGGGTCTTTTCGGCCGCGTCGCTGCGCTCTATCGCTTCCAGCAGTTCCACAAGTTTATCATGAAGGCCGGGGTCGGCATTCCCCGCGGTTCTCTCGGCCGCGCGTCGTACCAGCGCTGCCCCCTCGGTCAGTTCCAGGCTGAGGTCAAGCCGGGCTTCGGCTTTTTTCGACAGCTCGTAGCGGAATATAGCAAACGGGTTCTTCCAAGCCTCGATGCAGTAGTGATAGCGGCCGATCCTTTCGAGGGAAAAGGCACCGGCCCAACGATCATTGCTGTCGGAACTCAGCGGCACCTCATGCCACTCCGCTTCATCTATTGCCCGGTACAATATCGCCGCCTCCAAGCGGTCGTGCCCGTCGGCAAATATATCGGCCGTTACGGCAACCCTGTCCCCGACGACGCGTTTGACAGGGAAACGCCCAAGGTCGACCGACGGCTCGATATTTTCAATCGCGATACGTCCGGACGGGTCGGTTGCCGTCCCTGGTGACGTCAGGCTTTGTGTTGCGATCACGGCGCCCGCCGCGACAGCGACCGTTCTAACCTCTCCGGGAGCAAGTCGGTTCGACCGGAGATGCGACTCGGAAACAAGGAAGGGTGCGGCAGCACGCGAAATGATGTCGTCTGGAAAAGCACACGGCCGGCGCAGGTCCCGGTTAACCACAAGCAGACGCTTTCGCTCCGCAACACGTGGGTCTGGTGCGTCAGTTAGGGTCATGACGATCACCTGCGCCGCGGCCTCATATGCCGTCGGCGTCAGCGCATCTTTAGCAGCAATAGCCGCGTTGGCTTCACGGACCGCTGCCGAAAGATCGAAAGCACCATTCGACCGAATCATGCGCAGGTCTTGACCTGAACCGCGGGTGGCATCCAGTGGCAGGACCGCGCCAAACTCGAAGCCCATAGGAATGAGCATTCCATCGCCAAGCTCGGCCGAAAGTCGCAGCGCCCGGATCGACTTCCGCTCGCGGATCTCCCGGCTCTCGGTCCCATGGGCGAGCCGCCTTGCGAACGGAGCTTCGGGAAAGGCGACCTGCAGCCCAAGTGCTCGCTGCAGACGCAGCTCCTCGAAAAGCCACGCTTCCTGCAAGTCCCACCAGGCAAGCGATGAAAATGTGCCATCAAAGCCCAGGCCGGCGAGCCGTCGGCGAAATGAGAAGTCGGTCCCCGGGGTGTAGACCAGCCGTAAAGGATCCGCACCGCCCGTCTCAGCCACTGCCAATCGCCTCAGATCAGCCTCGCCCAGGGCGTCAAGCCCCAGATAACGGAATCCTGAGACTCCAAGGGTGGTTAATTTGCGCAACAGTTCACCGAAACGGTCGATGTCGCCGCCGGCTGCGCCGTTTCGCGCGGGCGCGGATGGTGAAGGACGGGGATCGAGCGCATCACTTTCACCAGTGGTTTCTGCCTGCCCTGCCGGAAGCACGACGTCGATCATGAAGTCCATCCCTTGCGATTTCGCTCTTTCGCACAGGAATGCGACACCCTCTTCCAATGGACGCTGGAGCCCGAAGGCGGGATCTATGGAACTGGCATCGAATGCTTTGAAAATGCTGGCGTCCTGGAAGTGGCGCCGAAAGATCGGCGCGGACATGACCGTGTCGAAATTCAAAGATGCGGCGTGATCGAAGATCTCCAGCCAACGTCTTTCCGTTGGCAAATCGAGAGGATTGACATAATAGATGCGGGGCCTTGAGATCTTCGAGCGACGCGCAGGCATCATCTGTATTTCTCCACGCACGGGCAGGTCGAGCCGCAGGTTCTTTACGCAGGAGCGATAGAAACTTTCGGACCTGGCCGTTGTTCCCGACAATCTGCGGTTTGTGATTGACGAGCAAACGCGGCAGCAGGCCCCGCGGCTAACCCCGGAAATCGATCGAGCAACTTGCTCGGCGGCCGGTTGCCGAGTCCTCGGGATTGCGATCGTTATCGGCCAAGTTTCAGCCCGCCCTTCGCCGAGGCGGTTCGGCGGACGGCGCATAGCGCGCCGGCGAGGTCACGCGCTCCCGCCGCTTCCTAGATCAGCGCGCTGCATACGACGTTAGTCAGGGTTTGCCGCCCCGGCACCCGGTCCCGCCAAGCATCAAGACGTGGCAAGCCGCGTCGCGCCTTGCAATGCCATGGGTCAGGACTTTAAAGCTTCGCGTGCTGCCTTCAGCCGCTCGGTCTTTCGCCGGCGCGCCTCCGCTTCGGCTTCGATCGTTGATATTGCTATGACATGGGTCTCTTCCGCACGAGACCGGCGCTCGGTCATAGTCATCGATTTACGGCGGCGTGATATCGGTCGTTCTTCGTTTTTGCTCATGCCTGCTAATTGCGTCGTGAAGCGCTCAAGGCAACACTACCGTCCGGAAACGTACACGATTGGCAACCACACCCGTTGTCACTCGCGTACGTTCATCGCCACCGTCCAAACAGGATCGGACCTGCAACAGACCCGGTCTAGCCTATTGCTTGGAGGGCTCGCGCTTTGCAAATATACCGCGGGCAGCACTCACCATCGCGTCAAGGTGTTGAGGATCGTGCACGCCTTGCCGATAAAGCTGCACCAGGATCGAAGCGATCCGCTCGCCTTCTTCCGATCGACGGTCAACGCCGGCCTTGGACGCGACGGCATCGAAGACACGTTGACAGGCCTCCAAGTCGCCGACGTAAAAGCCGTCGTGCTTATCAATTTGAAACGCTTCCATAGCCATTGCAGACGGCGCATGCTACGCCGCCCGCTCCCCTGTGTTGAAATCAAGCGACCTGCTTGTCGCCTTCGATCTGGAGCGGAGCCGAAGCCTCGCTGTCACCGCCGATCGAGATCTTGCGCGGCTTCATAGCTTCGGGGATTTCCCGTTTGAGATCGATGGAAAGCAGCCCGTTTTTCAGGCAAGCGTTCTCGACGCTAACATGATCTGCAAGTTCGAACCGACGCTCGAAGCTGCGCGCCGCAATGCCCCGATGCAGGTACTCAGCCTTGCTGTCATCGGCCTTTCCACCCTTGACGACGAGAAGGTTGCGCTCCTGCGTAATGTCGAGATCGCCATCCTCGAACCCGGCGACAGCCATCACGATCTTATACTCATTGTCGCCGTTCTTGATGATGTCGTAAGGCGGCCACGCGTCGACTGGCTGGAGACGCTGTGAATTATTGAGCAGCGAAAATACCCGATCGAAGCCGATGCTGGACCGATAGAGTGGCCCGAAGTCGAATTCTGTTCTCATGACCAAAACCTCTTTAAAGCGAGTTGGAAGCGGAACGCTGAGAAAGGGCGTTCCCTGTTCTCCGGCCCCCATCTGGGCTACCGGCGTGCGCAAATCTGGTTTTTTTGATTTTTGTTTTCAAGGCAGCCGAACAAAATTTTTTGCACACTCCTGGAGCGACGTTTGCATATGCGATCGCCGGGCTTCACGCGAAAAGAGGCGGAGGTTCAGAGGCGTTCAGCGGCGCGCATCGCTCCTTGGCGAACCGGGTGAACGAGCCGTGGAACCATTTCCATATTCTGATGTTAGACGGCGTCACCAACAGGATCAAACTTTCATGCGCGCAGTTTTATTGACTTTGGCCGCCCTCCTCGCCGGCTCGCCGTGCTACGCAATTTCGAGACTAAGCCCATTGTCCATGACCTGTGAGCAGGCCCGAGAGGCAGTCCACTCACAGGGAGCAGTCATCTTCCGATGGAAGTCGCCGCGGGGTCTGCCGCTCTATGACCGCTTTGTGCGCAATAGTCGGTTCTGCGAGGCCAACGAATACGCTGAGTGGAAGAGCATACCGACCAGAGACAACAGGAGCTGCCGGGTACTGAATTGCCAGAACATCGACAACCTGGATGGCACCTTTATTGTTCCCGATCACTCCCTTTAGACTGAGCGCCATTTTAGCCGAAGGGAGGCGCGGGATTGGAGGACGAAATGAGAGACCATTGCGTTGTAGGCCTCCAGGCCGTCTCAGCCGGAAAGCCGTCCTCTTGAGCCCTCGTGTGATCTGGCTTGGCAGGCTAGGCAAATGCGCTTCTCGGCGTCGAGGACGCAGGCGCGACAGCCTAAGTCACGTCGTTGCCGATTGTGTGTTTGTCAGGGAACTTGTCTCAGAAATCAGCGTTCGATCCAGTTGCTTGAGGAGTGGGACATGCAGCCGGCTGACTTTCGAATGGCTTTTCTTGAGACGCTTCAGGAGCTCTCTGACCTTGCGGGCGACGATCCCGTGGATGGCCGGGCCGCTTGGAGCGTTGATTACCTCACCAGGCGCAAGACGTGGTTCAGCTTTTCCGGCACCAGCCGTGCGGGTATGCTTTTTGCCAGAGGACGAGCGCTTGACACGATCAGCGGCGCAATGATCGATGACGAAGCTATTATGATGACGTTCCGGCTTCTGGATTTTACGCACAATCAGCTTATTTCGGCTTATATGGGGAAGAAGCGCCTTGCCACGCAGATTGCAGGGGATCTTTCCAGAGGTTTCATTCGCGCCCCCGAATTCGTGAGTGTCCAGATCGACCACGAAGTTAGCACGTGCCCAGACACGATCCACCGCTCTTCGACGCGTTTCATCTTTGTGGGCTTTGAGCGAATGGATGATGCAGACGATGTCGGCTCGGGGAAGGGCCTGGCCGGATCCCGAGACAGCATTTCCCCTCACTGGTATCGCAATCGGATACGTTTCCCTGAAAAGCGAGGCGTCCGCTTAACGCCAAAAAGGGCGGCCTGAGTGGCGCTTGCATTAATCGTCCGTCGGAAAGATGCTCCAGTTAAACGGGCTTTGAGGGCTTGGACAACTCAAGCTCAATCATGTTGCGCAAGCGTCCGCGGAAGCGAGGGACAAACCGCATGCTCTTTTCGTCAGGGCGGGTTGCCTCAAGCCATACCCGTGGACGGAAAACTCCACTTCAGACGCATAACGGCACCGCGACCCGTTCCAAGCCGTTCAACTCAAGAGATATTGGGACGTCGCGTACAAAATCTGCCGAAGCCAGGTCGGCCAGGGTGAGAACGGGGTCGGTGACTGGAACCGGCGGTGGTCTTCGGAGTTTAAAGGGCGCCTTTCAAACGACGGCGCTCTCGAGTCGTCATGCCAGGCGGGCGATCCAGAGCCTATACAACAGCCGGAAAGATCTATGAGCGTACCAACAGCAACCTATCGCATTCAGTTCCGCAACGGCATGACGTTCGATCGTGCTGCCGAACAGGTGCCCTATTTGAAGCGTCTTGGGATCAGCCATCTCTACGCCTCACCCATCTTCACCGCGACATCCGGCTCCAGCCATGGCTACGATGTCACGGATGCCACTGAAATCGATCCGGCGATCGGTGGTCGGATCGGGTTCGACCGAATGGTGAGAAGCTTAAAGGGAGCCGGCCTCGGTCTCATCCTCGATATCGTACCGAACCATATGGCGGCATCGCTTGAGAATGCGTGGTGGCGCGACGTCGTCGAACACGGCGCAGCCAGCCGCTACGCCGGGCACTTCGATATCGACTGGTCGCGCAAACTCACGCTTCCCTTTCTGGGAGGCTCATTCGATGAGGCGCTGCATGCAGGCGAGATCACGATTGAGCGAGATCCGAAAACTGGAAACCCTGCGTTCGCTTTTTACGAAGCGTTCTATCCCCTGGCGCCCGAGACCTATTCCGGTCGCAAGGACGAGATCCTGAGCCTCTCCGACAAGACCGAGATCAAGAGACTGCACGATCTTCAGCCTTACCGATTGATGTCGTGGCGTGATGCTCCACGAGATTTGTCCTATCGCCGGTTTTTCGAGATCACTGGCCTGGCCGGTGTTCGCGTTGAGGACGCTACAGTTTTTGCAGACACCCATCGTCTTATCCTTGACCTCGTCCATTCTGGCGCCGTGGATGGTCTGCGTATCGACCATGTCGACGGCCTTGCCGACCCAAAGAGCTATCTTGAGCGACTGCGTGAACAAACCGGGCCAGCGTGTTACATTACTGTCGAAAAAATCCTCGGTGAAGGCGAGATGCTTCCTCCAGACTGGCCGGTCTCCGGAACGACGGGCTACGAGTTCATCGCAGCTCTGAGCGATGTTTTCGTGGACAACGACAAGATGGAGGTTCTAAGGGGCGCCTACCAGAAGCTTGTCGGCCCCCTCGACATGAAAGAAGAACTGCGTTCGGCTAAAACGCTGATGGTAGACAACAACTTCGCGGGGGAGTTTGCTGTACTGATACAACTCGCTCGCCGGATCGGGGAGACGGATGATAGCCTCGCCTTGCCGGAAGAAGCGCTTGCGGAAGCCCTGCGCGAATTGCTGATCTGCTTCCCGGTGTACCGCACCTATGGCACGGGCGCAGGGTTGCCGGGGGAAGACAGACTCAGGCTAGCGTCAGTCATGGCGACGGTCCAAAACGCCACCAATCGCCCCGATGCCCGGGCGCTCGCTACCCTCGAGCGCATACTTCTCGGTGACGTCGATCACACTGTTGGTGAGCTCGCTTCGACATTTCGAACGCGCTTCCAGCAGCTGACTGGTCCGCTGATGGCAAAGTCTGTCGAGGACACGCTCTTCTTTCGCCAGGGCGCGCTACTCGCGCTGAACGAGGTTGGAGCAGACCCCCTTCCCCGCACCTATCGGCTGGATCGATTTCACGAGGAGATGAAGTCTCGCCTTTTGCGCCAGCCCGATGCACTTTCCGCATCGTCCACACATGATACCAAGCGCGGAGAAGACGCTCGCGCACGACTCTACGCGCTCACCGAGGCGCCGGAGGCCTGGAGCCGCGGCGTTGATCGTTGGCGGGAGATGAATAGAACGTTCGTTCAGAAGCTCGACGACGGTCTTGCCCCCGAGCCTTCCGTCGAGTGGATGCTTTACCAGGCACTTGCCGGCGTGTGGCCAGCAGATCTGGAGCACGAAGACGCCGCTTCTTTGGGTGCCATCGAAGATCGCTTCGTTGCCTACACGGAAAAAGCCTTGCGCGAAGCAAAACTTCGTACGACGTGGAGTGAGATTGACGAGGCCTATGAGAGCGCCGTCATCGCCTATGTGCGCCGCCTACTGTCACCAGACAACCGTGCTTTCCTTGACGATTTCACCAAGACCCTTCGTCCCTTCGTTCGTTCGGGCCTTGTGAATAGTATTACCCAGGCGATCATCAAGCTGACTGCTCCCGGCGTACCGGATATCTATCAGGGAAGCGAAGGCCTCGACTTCAGTCTCGTCGATCCCGACAACCGGAGGGAGCCGGACTTCGAGACCCTCCAGAGGCACCTACTGGGAGCTGGAGATGAGGTCTGGGCCGAGGACAATGGGCGACTGAAGCAGCATGTCATCACCACTCTTCTGCATGTGCGTCAGCAAGTTCCGACGCTCTTTCGCCGGGGAGATTACCTGCCACTCATAGCTTCCGGTCCTCGAGCAACTAATGTTCTCGCTTATGCTCGCGCTGATCAGACAGATGTCGTTGTAGTCGTTACGCCCCGCTTGTGGCTCGGCGTTGACGACCTGAGCGCTCCCATTCCATGGGCCGGAACGCGCATAGCCCTTCCGGCGGCCTTTCAAGATCGTTCATTCATCGATCTGTTGACGGGGCGACTTGTTCATGTGCACGATGCGCTTCAACTCGAAGCGTTCACGAAGCCTTTCGTGGTTCTCAAGTCCACCTGAAGCAGGCATCGCTCAGTCGCCAGTGACCGTCTGTGCGGAGCTTGTGAATAGTGTTGCGCCATTGCGGCAACCAGATGGTTACGGCTGGTCGCAATCGAGGGCGGCCAGCAGGGGCGATGCAGACGGAGGGTCAGGTTGGCAGTCCAAAGCACCGTAGCGCCAAAATATCGTCCAGCGTGACACTGGATCCAAACATCAGATAAGACCAGACCGGTCGAGTGGCGAAGACGAGCGCAGCGCCAAAAGCGACCCAGATCACTGCCGCTCGGAGCTCACGAAATACCTCAGCCATGCCGCCGGATCCAGATAAAGGCTCCCGCAGCGACCATCGTTCCGCCCGCTGCGAGAAAGCCGAGATCCCAGAGCAGCCAATAACCGCGAGCGACCGTTTCGTTGACGTGGTGGAGCCCCAGAATCTGATGGTCGACGATCCCCTCGACAAGATTGAAGCCCCCAAAGCCGATAAGCATTAGAGCCGCGAGCTCCGCCGTCGACCAGCGGAAGTGACTAAGCCTGCTCGACCTCCAGAGAATGAATAGCCCGGCAAGGACCAGGACATAGGTTGCCGAATGAAAAACCCCATCCCACAGCGTGTTGAGCTCGAGATTTGCGATAGTGTTGATCGGATACCAAGAGCTTATCATGTGATGCCACTGAAGCAATTGATGCAGCACGATTCCGTCGAAAAAGCCCCCGAGCCCAATTCCAAGCAGCAAGCCCGCAGATAGCGGGACGCCACTTCTGACGTTGCGTCTGATTATTGTCATGCGAGAACTTTCGCTGCGGCTGCAGCCTCTACAAACGCGCTTCGCGCGAGCGCGGGGCTACCGTGCCGAGACACTGCATTCATGCAGTGGCGCTTGGCAGCGAGATATTCAGAGTTATTCCCGGTAGGCCATCGGTGGAGCAGTGCAGAAAGCGCTGCATCAGGCCCACCGATCCGTTCGCGCATCCCGCTGCCTATTCTTATAAAGACCGGTGACGGCCAGATAACGTGAAAGTCGACATCGATAACATTTTCCATTGAGGGCCTCCTGCTTCCCATAACAATAAGCGTATCGCAGGGTTCCACTGGCCTTGGCTGTGTGCGCTAGCGAACCTTCGCTGGGCGTCTGGAACTTCTAGCCGAGGCTGTGGTTGTGACCCGCTCTGCCCTGGAAGGGCAACTTCAACATTTTCGGTGGGCTGCAACCACCCTCGCCCGGAGGCTTCACGATGAAAAGACTGGCTCTCAGCCTAGTTGTCTGCCTGATCACGCTTCCAGTACGCGCCGGCGACGGGGAGGGCGCGAAGCAGGATTTCGCGCAAAAAGCCGCGGTGTCGAACATATTCGAGATCGAGGCCGCGAAAATCGAAATCTCCCAAGGGCGAGCGGTCGCCGCTAAGCAATTCGCTCAGGATATGCTGCGGGACCATGGCCGCGCCGCAGGGTTGCTATCATCGGCCGCCAGAAACGATGGCGTCACCGTTTCACAGTCGCTCGATGCCCAACATCAGCAAAAGATCGACGCTCTTAAAAACAGCGATCCCGCAAATCTCGACCAAGCTTACCTGTCGACACAGGTAACCGCGCATCAGCAGACATACGAGCTGTTTGTGGCCTAAGCGAAAGAGGGTCCTGATGGCCCATTGAAAAACGCGGGTGTGACGATGTTACCCGACCTCCACATGCACCTGACCCGTGTCCAGGGCATTTCTAACAAATAGCCGACAGCCTGCCGCCCACGCCGCTGCCAAAATCGCTCGCAATAGGATGGCTATGCCAATCTTCTGCGGAAACGATAATGTGAACGTCGCTTCTGTCGCCGGGGCAAACGCCTTCTATTTTAGCCGCCGTGGCCAGCCTGCAGCTTCGAGAGCTGGCGCAACCTCTGCACTCGTCGCACTCGGAGCCGCCTTGGCTATCTCCCGTCCTAAAGAAAAGATCGCTCTTCTTCTCGACATCGAAGACATCGCCTTGAAGAAAGCCCGCTGACGATTGGAGATTAGCTTCGTTCATCACTCGTACGCCAGTTCCCCCTTTCAGCATTGCCACATCGATAGGGCCGCCCACATTTCATCTCTAAATCCCCGGGACGCGGGAACTCTTGCACTCTGGGAATGTTCGGGCCCGGTCGCCCGGCACGTGCTTACTTGCAAAGCCTTCTGTCTCCTGGTCGTGTTGGGCGACACCTGTCCAATAGTCTGAGCAAGCGGCGAAAAAAGCGGAACAACATCGCCGCACGCAGGTTAAGTTTGCGAGGCATCTGGGCCTCTTCAAACAATGGAGACTATGTCATGGCAAATCAGGGCGGCTCGCACGAGCAGCACGTAAAGGCAGGCCAGCAGAGCCACAAGAATTCTGGCTCGAAGCAGGCTTCTTCGAGCAAGACTTCCGAGGCTTCTTCTTCTGCCAAAAGCGCCTCCTCTGGCAAGCAGGGCGGCTCGCACGAGCAGCACGTCAAGGCTGGCCAGCAGAGCCATAAGAACAGCCACTGATAACAGCTTGTTCTACGACGAGGAGGCCGCCACGGCGGCCTGTTTCTTTTTTATGCTCGCCTTTTGCGCCATTCCTTCCACCTGACGGTTGCGCAAGTCGCCAGCTATGAAGCCCGTTCTTACCCCCGAGTCTCGGCTGCTGAATTTGCGCTATCAACGACCAATCGTCTATTCGGCGTTCTCGATGTGGAAAGATGCGCCGCGACGAATTTCCTTGCAGGGTCACCCGATCACAGGTCCGATGGTCATGGTGTGAACACAGCAGTCGTTGAGTGACCGCCGCTATACTCCGCCCAGGCAGAAAAGTTCTCACTGATCAAACCATAGGTCAAAGCTTCCGACGGAATCTCGTGCGTCTAGTCGCTGGAACCGCATATCGGGCAAGCCGTGACGACAGACGCGGGAATGGCCCTTCCACTTTCTGTGCGACCGGCAGCATGAAGGCATATTATGCCGGCCCGATGAACCCAGCCGTGGACGTTGTTGGTCCTCCGGGCCTGGCGGCGCAGCTCGCATTTCCACGCCTGGGAAACAACGAGGGCTTCGGCCGTTTAGTCGGCAGACAATCGCTCACGTCCATAATGACCGGCGCTAGCTCCGCGTCGTGAACCAGCTCGACGGTCGGGTCCACATTCTAAGGAAAGGCCTCGCCAAGAAACGGCGAGGCTTTCTCGCTGGTTGCTTGAGTTGAAACAGGGGAACGCTAAGGGAGCAACGTTCCAGCCACCAACGAGAGCGGCAATCGACGCAGCCATCTTAGGTCGTGCTTTACATCCGGGCAAACAACGTTATGAACACGCCACGAACGAATGCGAAGGTTGGCCCTATGGGCGGCGTGGTTATTGCGGTCGCCTGCGACCACCAACATCGATTTTCAAAGATGCTTGTACCAAGGATAACTATGTTGCAAGGCTTGGGCGTTGAAGGCGACGCCCATCTTGGCGTCACTATCAAACATCGCTACCGCGTGAGGACCGATCCAAGCCAGCCGAACCTTCGTCAGGTGCATTTGATCCAAGCGGAACTTCTGGACGAACTGGCCAGTAGTGGCTTTGCCGTCGCTCCGGGCGACCTCGGCGAAAATGTCACCACCCGCGGGGTCGACCTCCTTGCACTTCCTCGCGGGACGATCCTCAAGCTCGGCGCAGACGCGGTATTGCATGTAACCGGCCTTCGCAATCCATGCTCCCAGATCGAAAAGTTTCGCTCCGGTCTTCTCAAGGCGGTTCTGCTAAAAGCGCCGAGCGGCGAAGTCGTCAGGAAGACTGGTGTGATGGCCGTTGTTTTGGCGGGTGGCGTTGTCGTTCCCGGTGATCCTGTCGTGGTCGAACTCCCCCAACCTCCACTTTTTGGGCTCGAGGCTGTGTAAGATTTCGTGCACTGCGGATACGCCGCCCCTAGAAATTCCGGCAAGAGCCTGCAGATAACGCTGATGATCCATTTTACCGCTGACACGCATTTCGGCGACCCGCGCGTTTTGCGCCTCGATCGGCGACCGTTTTCAAGTACAGCCGAGCATGACGCGGCGCTTGTTCGCAGCTGGAATGAAACCGTTGGCCCCAGCGACGAGGTCTGGCACCTGGGAGACGTCATGTCGGCAAACGCGGGTGATTGCACAGTGCTTCTGTCAAAGCTGCATGGGCGCAAGCACCTGATCATCGGCAACAATGACCCGCCGACGACGACCAGTTCTTCCGCATGGGAAAGTGTGCAACACTACGCTGAAATCAGGCATGATGGGCATCACCTGGTCCTATGCCACTACGCTTTCAGGACATGGAACCACATGGGCAGGAAGTCGATCAATCTACATGGCCATTCGCACGGCAGGCTGAAACCCTATTTCCGCCAATTCGACGTCGGCGTCGATGCGCGCGGCCTGCGTCCCGTGACACTCGCGAGCATCTTGGGGCAGTAAGCCCGTCACTTCCGGCGGCGTGGCATTCGCTGAAGATCAGCGCCTGCCAACTTTTATGGCTCTCAAGAATTTCCCTCGGGTTTTGATTGGCCTTGCCAACCTGCCCCGGGCCCGAACATTCCTACAAGAAGATACACACCAGATCCAGACGGACACAAAGGCGATACACCAGCGTGCGATCTGTCGCCGCGATCACCTTTGAGGAATTCAACATGCTTCAGCTCGCGCAATTGGCCGTTCTGGCCGCTTTCGTCGTTTTGTTTGCCGCCTTAAGCCTAGCGGCCTCACCGATGATTTTCATCGCTCACCATCGAATGCCTGTGATGATGGCCGGTATTGCGGCGATGGTCTGTCTAACTTTGCTCACCGCGATCCTGCTTGCGGCATCGTCGGTCCTGGACCGGGTCCGCAAAGCGAGAAATTCAGCTTAGAAGCCGCTGGGCGGAGCTTGATCTCCAATGCCATGGAACCACAACTGAGCTTCCACGTCAGCCTCCAATGGCGGTTCGGTTCCGGCCCTTCCGTTCACCGCAGATGTCCGGTCCAGGCGATTATCTGGTCCGCCGGCATCATGACAGTCTGTTTTCAGCTAGGAATGAGCAACGCAGTAGCAATGGTCAATGTTCTCGAGAGCGTGGAGGGAACAATCTTTGGATCAGGAGGTTCTAACTCGCAGGCAGCACTCGATTCTCCCATCGGGCAACCGCTCTCCGCGGAGGCTGCGACAGCATGCAAACCCCCGGTCTCCTCCCTCCCGGACCGGGGGTTTTCATGTGGGCGCTCTTCGATTTCATCTGTTGTGACCAGGCTAAGCGCTCGCGGCTCGACGCTGTCCTGCTGAGCAGAGTTCAGTCAAATCCTTGAGGCGCTGGCGCTGTCGGGAGAAGCCCCTTAGAACTGGAAGCGCAGCGCTCCTTCTTGTGAAGACTGGCGCCGCCCGTCAGGGACCAAATCTCCAAGTCTGCAATCTGATACAAGCTGGCGCGTCACCGTGGTGCGACATCCAAAGGTGCTGTCTGCAATTGCAATATCTTCCGACCGCTCGCCGGAACGACGAGCGTTGCGACGGCTATCAGTCGAGACACGTTTCGGCCGCCATGGCACGGAGCCTTGTAAACAGCGCTTATCGACGCTGTCTGAGCCCGGTCATCCTTTTATCCTCCCCGACATAGGCCATCGCCCAACCACCGGTCCACCTTGGACGAAGATCAGAACAGGCGCAGTTGGATCCTCGCTCCTCCGACCCAATCCGCTGATGGCCTGTTCGTGATGCAGCGTCGCGATAATTGCCGGACGGAACTGGAACCATTCACGTGCCTCCAAGTTTTCATCGCGCCATTGCTTTGGGGTTTGACATGACAGCTTCTCATAACAGTAAAGACGTGCTTGCCGGCGACTGGACGCGTCTTGGTGCAACCGTTGACAAGGACGGCGTGAATTTTTCGATTTTCAGCGCTCATGCAGAGCGCGTCGAGCTTTGCCTGTTTGACGAGAGCGGCAAGGTCGAGACCGACCGGATCACGCTTCCGGAGTTTACCAACGAAATCTGGCATGGCTATGTTCCTGGCCTCAAAGCCGGGTCGCTCTACGGGTACCGGGTTTACGGACCATATGATCCCGAAAACGGGCATCGCTTCAATCCAAACAAGTTGCTGGTCGATCCCTACGCTCGCGAACTCGTCGGGGACATCCGGTGGGGGCAGGAGCAATTTGCCTACCAGATGGACAGCGAGGACAAAGATCTGTCGTATGACGAGAGCGACAGCGCAGCAGCGATGCCGAAGTGCCGCGTCATCGACACTTCCGCCGCAGAGTGGAAGCATGCGAAACAGCCCCAGATCCCCTGGTCGAAAACGATATTTTATGAAACTCATGTGAAAGGCTTCACCAAGCTCCACCCCGCGGTTCCCGAAGAGCTGCGTGGGACTTACGAGGGCCTCGGACACAAGAAGATCGTCGAGTATATCCGCAGTCTGGGCGTCACGTCCGTCGAGCTTCTTCCGGTCCACTGGTTTCCAGACGATGCGCATCTTCTCGACAAGGGGCTAAGAAATTACTGGGGCTACAACTCACTCGGGTTTTTCGCCCTCGCCTCACGCTATTACGGCCCCCGCGGCATGGCCGGCTTTAGGGACATGATCCGTGCGTTTCATGATAACGGCATCGAGGTTATTCTGGATGTCGTCTACAACCACACCGCTGAAGGCAATGAACTTGGGCCAACGCTGTCGTTCAAAGGCATCGATAATTTCTCCTACTATCGGACGATGCCCGGAGAGCCTCGCTATTATATCAACGACACAGGCACGGGAAATACGGTCAATACGTCGCACCCTCGCGTCCTCCAGTTGATCACCGACAGCCTACGGTACTGGTCGGACGAAATGCACGTTGATGGCTTCCGCTTTGATTTAGGCACAATTCTCGGTCGCGAACCGGAAGGCTTCGACCAGCGCGGCGGCTTTTTCGACGCGGTAGGCCAGGACCCGGTACTGTCTAAGGCGAAGCTCATTGGTGAGCCATGGGATATCGGCCCAGGCGGATATCAGGTCGGCGGCTTCCCACCGGGCTGGGCCGAGTGGAACGACAAGTATCGTGACACAGTACGCGACTACTGGAAGGATACAGACGGCACGACGAGCGACTTCGCCGCACGCATGCTCGGCTCCGGGGACGTCTACGATCTTCGTGGTCGCAGGCCATGGGCTGGCGTCAACTTCCTGACAGCGCACGACGGCTTTACCTTGAACGACCTTGTATCGTACGCGCAGAAGCACAACGAGGACAACGGCGAAGACAATAATGACGGCCACAGCGACAATCGCAGCGACAACTACGGTGTCGAAGGTCCGACCGACGATGAAAACATCAATGTCATACGTGAGCGCCAAAAGCGCAACTTCCTCGCCACACTCTTCCTTTCCCACGGCACTCCAATGCTTCTTGCCGGAGACGAGTTTGGCCGCAGCCAGATGGGAAACAACAACGGCTACTGCCAGGACAGCGAGCTCAGCTGGATTCACTGGGATGATTTGCCCGATACCGCCAATCAGCTTCGCGAGTTCGTTACCAGGCTGATCAAACTCCGCAACGACAACCCGATCTTGCGGCGAGAAAGCTGGCGTGACGGCATGACAGTCGCCTGGCTGAATCCAGGCGGGGGTGAACAGACCGAAGAGCAATGGGCCGATGCCGGAAGCACGACAATCGGCTTGCGATTGGCGTGCGACAGCCAAGCGTGCGAGGGCTTGACGGACGTCATCATTCTGTTCAATCCCCATGATGGTGACATAGAGTTTTCTCTCCCAGATAGCCCTGGCGGCGGCTGGGCTGTCGAACTGGCGACTGACGAGCCCGATCGGAGCGACGAAGACATTGGGGATGCGCAAACCTACGTTCTCGCACCGCGCAGTCTGGTGGTGTTGTCGCCACGCGCCTAGTGCGCCGCGCGTTGCTCCGTAAGCCTGGATCGTGCATCCAGCAGTCCGCTGGGATGCGTATAATCGTTGGGTTTCGGAAAGGAACTTTGGCTTGGCATGGGACGTCCTCGACAAAAGGAGAAGGCGATGCAGGTAAAAGACGTGATGACACGGCAGGTGGTAACGGCCGCTCCCGCTTCGAGCATCAGGGAGGTCGCGAGGCTTATGTCGGAGATCGATTCCGGGGTTATTCCGGTCGTCGACGGAGAAGTGTTCGGTGTCGTGACGGACCGCGACATCGTCATTCGAGGCGTTGCCGAGGGGATCGGATATGATGAGGCGGTATCGTCGATCATGACCGAAGGCGTGGAAAGCTGCCTCGAAGGAGACAATCTGCGAGAGGCGGCGGATCGGATGTCCGAATTGCAAATGCGCCGGCTTCTGGTCTTCGATGATGACGGGAAAATCGTCGGCATTTTGTCTCTGGGCGACGTTGCGGGCATCAACGAAGAACTTGCCGGCGTTGCCCTGGAGGAGATCAGTGACGACGTTTCCGCTCGGTAGGTCAGGAGTGCGTGACGTCGGCTGGCGTCCTGCACCTTCCACACGGGCTGCCTGTTGATGCGTGGTCTGATAGGGGCAGCGCAGTTGCGCCCTGTCGTTGGCTCGACCGCCTCCAGAATGCCTGCTCGGACCTATGCAAAATTCAGTCCTCGGCCCATTCATCCAACCGGCTGACCGCTGTCCTTGGCCTTTGCGGCTCTGCAGCCACGGCTGCCGCAATCTTCCCAGCCTCTCGATCGACACTTCTGAAGTAGCTGACAAGGCCTGGCGTCATCCCCGAAAACCACAAACCCGGAACACTTGATGACACATTGTCGGAACCGAGGATTGGATTACCTTTGGCATCCAGTACGGAAAGATCGCCAAGAGTACATCCCAGTCGTGGGCCGTAGCCGGTCGCTGCGATGAGAATGTCTGGCTCGACAATGTCGCCGCCGGCCAGATAAACCGTGCCGCCAACTACGCGGTCGACCTCGCGGACGACCGCAATCCGGCCCGCCTTTATCGCGCCCATTGCTCCGTCGTCGACAGGGATGGCAATGTGATCGCATCTGAGCCGGGTCGCTGCTCCCCGACCGGGCTTCGGAAAGCCGAAACTTTGAATGTTTCCGAAAGCGAGCCGCTGAGTGAAACCGATCGCAAGGTCGGCAAACGCTGATGGCAACATGTCCATGAGCGGGGACAGTCGATGCACAGCGATACCCCTCAAGCGCTTGGGAAGAACCGCTGACCCCGATCTAACGGAGAGCCAAACTTCTTCAGTATCAACCCGGCAAAGATGGTTCAGGATGTCAAATCCTGAGTTTCCCCCTCCCACAACGAGGACGCGTTTTCCCGCATATTGCTTCACGTCGCCAAAGTCGCTCGCGTGGATGCGTTGGCCGGTGAAGGTTTCAACACCACGAATTTGTGGCCATCGTGGATCGTGGTCCCTCCCTGTTGCAATAACTACATGCTCGGCAAAGACAGGACCGGTGCTGGATGTGATCACGAAGCAAGAGCCGGCCTTGCTGATCCCAGTGACATCTACGTTAAAGCGTATTGGGAACGCATGGCGCTGCGCGAAACTCTCGAGATGGCGCACAACGTCATCTCGCCTCGGAAACGCTGGCGTTCCACTTTGATATTGCAGACCCGGCAAGTGTGACACGCTCCGGTGAGTATTGAGGGTCAACTGCTGGTGGCGCGCAGACCAGGAGGCGCCGATCTTGCCGCCTTTGTCCAAGATAAGACTTTTAATTCCCAACCTTTTAAGGTGATAGGCAACCGTCAGTCCTGCCAAGCCGGCACCGACGATAACGACTCGTTCTACATTCGCTTGCGCTTCCATCCGACAACCATGACTAAAACAGAATACGGGCGCAACGCCGCCCGCTGACGATTGTACGGTATCGGACGAAGGATGCTTTCGCGTTTGGTAACGACTCTAAACTGTGCGCAAGGTGCGTGACCACCAGGGGAACGCAATGCCGAACATCCGCAGGGTCTTCGATGATCTACTCGACCGACGCGTATCTCATATCCCGGACGTTCGATTTTCCGCGAGCCAGAAGCTGGAGCTCTGTCGTAGGCACGGTGACTTCGCCCTCGCCTACTCGACCGCCGTTCAGCGGGACCTGAAACACTTCGGGGACGACGAGGGATATGTCGCCTATGCGACCAAGATGGGCCACACGTTCGCCCTGGGCGATCCCGTTGCACCAAAGAGTGAGCACGAACGATATGTACGAGACTTTGTTCAAGCGGCCGGAAATCCTTGTTTCGTCCAAATCGGGCCGCAAACGGCGGGGGTTCTGTCAACGATGGGATATCGCGTCAATCACATGGGGATCGATACACATTTGACCTTCGATACCCACAGTTTCAGCGGCAAACGGAACGAAACGGTCCGCTATTCCGAGAGATGGCTGATCAAGCAAGGCTACACGATCGCCGAGTGTGACGGCACCAGGACCCAGGCCGACCAGATCAAGACCGTTTCGGAAAGCTGGCGTGCTGGGCGGATCGTCAGCCGGAGGGAAATGCGCTTCCTGAATCGACCCTTCTTTCCGGAACTATCACCGCATATGCGTCGCTTTGTGATCCTGAGCCCACAAGGCGATCCAGTTGCAATCCTCGATTTCGATCCGATGTTTGAAGACGGCGTGGTGACAGGCTACACGGCAGCTTTCAAGCGAAAGCTCGAGGGAACGACACCACATGCCGAGGTCGGGCTGACAAAATTTGCTGCTGACCGTTTCCGCGAAGAGGGACGCGCGCGCATTACCCTTGGCCTATCGCCGCTTGCAGCGATCGCCGCGAGCGGGTTTGCCGAGAGCCGCCTCTGGCGCACCTTGTTCGAGAAGGCCTTCCTGTCTGAAAAGGTCAACACTCATATATTCAACTTGCGTGGTCAGGCGGCGTTCAAGCGCCGGTTTCATGGGGAAGAAGTTCCCACCTACATTGCGTTCAAGAGGCCGACCCCGATAGAGATGATCGCGTTACTCCGCCTGCTCAAAACGCTTTAGTCGTGTCACTCCGCGATGAACATGTGCGATGAGCCGACCGCGACGTGCGATCCCAAGACCGAACCGGTTCAAACCGCTCATCGGATTATCTTCGAATGTCATCCCTGCAATGTCGAATCGAGGCTTATGCGCCTCCCCCTGAAGGTTCGGCGTTCAGTGCGCAACAAGCCAGCACTGCCCGGGTTCGCAAGCCAGCCCCGGCCAGTCAATGTATCACGCCAGTTCTGAACGCAGCAGCCACCAGCGCCGTGTCTTTGTAGACGCAGAACGTGTCCTTCAGTCGATCGATATGCGTGCGCACGGTGTAGACCGATATCCCCAGGATGTCTGCAATTTCCTGGGCGCTCTTGCCATCGCACATCAATGTCAGCACTTCTCGCTCACGCGGGGACAGATGGTATTCCATAAGATCGATATGGTGACTCTTTCGCGCGGTTCACCCTCTGGTCAAAGCTTTTTTGCGAAACAGCAGGCCGTGAGAACATTCCCATGACAGACCACCCTCGGTCGGCATCAAAACCACCCTCTCCGCCAGAACCATAATAGCGGCAGTATGGCACTCAAGGCGATGACCGCCCAGGCAAATGGGTAACCCCAAGTCCAGCCAAGTTCAGGCATGAACTTGAAGTTCATCCCCCATATGCCAGCCATCAGGGTGGGCGGGACGCCCACCACCGATGCGATGGTCAATACCTTGAATATGTCGTTCTGCTCGATGGTGATGAAGCCAAGAACGGCGTCGAGCAGAAACTGTGTCTTGTCAGAAAGGTGGGTCTCATAGTCACTCAAAGAAGCGACGTCTTTGGTAACGGCGTGGAGCTGGTCACGGAATTCGTCCGACAGCATGTCATGACACACATCGAGTGTGAACGACGCCATCCTCCCGACACCGAGGAGAACATCTCTTGCTTTCGATGATCGGTCGCCCAGCCTGCCAACTTTCGAAAGCGCCAGGCGCAAGGTGAAATTGGCGTTTCGAGAGGACGTAGATCCCCTAAGGTTGCCTTTGAAGACCGAACGGGACACGTGGTCGACTGCAGTGGCCAGATGCTCAAGGGCATCTGCACCACGATCGACCATCGCCTCAAGCAGCGCGACAAAAACTCCCATTCCACTGGACAGGCTTTCATCATGTTTTATGCGATCGGCCACCGCGTCGAAAGCGGGCAAGGCTTCGAAGCGTACGGTCACGAGAAAGTCAGGACCGACGATAAACCCAGCTGGCGACAGTTCAGCATGCTCGATGCTGGCGTGGGCAACGACAGGCGCGCTGAGATAGAGCCGGTTACCTTGTTTGGAGAGCCTGCTGGACGCCTCGATTTCGCTCAGCGCTTCCTTTGTCGGAACACGCACCTTCGCCCGATGTTGGACAAACGCTATTTCCTTTTCGTCGGGATCGATCAGGTCCATCCAGATTACCCGACCAGGCAATGTGTCTTGAGGTTGGCCAGCCCTGACAGTTCCGTCAATGTCACGATAGATTTTTAGCACTCTCGGTTCCTCAAAATTCCAGCATATCGTGATATGACACGCATCCCTTTTGCGGCCAGGTGCCATATCGTCGCTCGTGGGTGCTTTGCCCGGTCGTCTCGGTGACCCGTTGCCGAATGTTCGACCGGATGCCTCACCGTTCCTCTCCCCTCAACTTGAAGTCCAGGAGATCATAGCAAGCGCATAATTCCTCTGTCTGGACGGGTCCCGCCATGCGGCCCGTGGCGACCGAAACGAGTGCTAAAGCAGGCGTGGCTGGATGGGCGGCTCTTTTACCGTGGAGGATTTGTCTTCCCTCCGGGCCAATTCCATTTCGGCAGTAAACCGGATGTCGGCGTCTCGATCCTTGAGGAATCCCTGAAGGAGTTGCAAATCGACTTGGCTCCAAGCCTTGCCGCGTTCGGATCCTGCGGGGACGCGGGGCAACAGGCCCGGTTGAGCGCTCCATGCCAGCAACTGCTCGAGTGAAGCTTCATTCAGCATGTCACGCAGATGATGAGCTGTCACATATGCATCTGGCATCGCGCGGTGGGCGGGCAGACCGATCTCGTGCACAAGCCCAACCGGCATGCGCTGGTAACGCAGCATCTGGTTCGAGAACCGCGGCAGATGCGGCCATAGCCTCAGGGCGCACTTCCATGTGCAGATCCACGGCGCCCCTGCGCAAAGCCGGGGCGTGCAATAGCGTCGTTCGAAGGCGGCGCGATGTGCAGCAAGTGCCGCGACTGGTTGCCGCGGCTGAAGGACGGAAGCTGCGGCCTGCTTCCACAGAGGCGCGCCGATCACGTCTCGGTCGAGGATGTGATGGATCGCCATTGTTTCCGGCGATATGGGACGACCTGGGTCAACCAGGAACGAGCCGCGTTCGGCATCCAGCCCCCAGCGTCCGTCTGGCGCCTGGACGACGTCCTGCCAGCCGATCTCGCATACATCGTTGGGGCCGTTTCCCGCGGTCTCCAGGTCAATGACCCGAACTCTCGCTGCCTCGGCCACCTGCTCACCTCTCGCAATTTCCGACGCGTCGACATTAGTCCTGCCCACCCTGCTCGCGATCCAGCAGCTAGGCGGCTCCAGAGTGGCTTCAGCTTTTGACCTGCGAATCTAGCGGTCCTGGTTTTCTGCGCAGTTGTTCGGGAACCAATTTCTCGCGAGCGAGCAACGGTCCCCGTACAAGCTGGAGCGGATACCGAACGACCCGACGGCCTAGCGGCACCGCGCCTCGTACTTGCGGCCATACTGATCACGATAGATGCAATAGCCTCTATGTTCGGTCGAACGGCCGATCAAAGCGCCTGCGACGCCACCGGCAACTGCACCAACCGCGGCTCCTCCCCAGCTATTCGTGACGGCTCCGCCGATGACGGCACCCGTTCCCGCGCCAATTGCGGTCCCCTTCTCGGTGGCTGTGCAAGCCGTCAACATCGGCAAGGTCGCGGTGAAAGCCAAAACAAGTGATAGGTTTTTGAACATGACGAGTTTCCTTGGTTGTCCGCAGCCCCACGACGCGAGGCGTTTGGTCTCCCTCAAACCGCACCAGTCAGGTTTTGTTCCGTCCGCGTCGTCGCATCGGACCAAGGTCCGACCTCTGCCTACCGCAGGCATTGTTTCGATGCGCGCCTTCGCAGAGATCGATTCGATCATGAGTGAAGTCGCCGCAACGGGTTTGTCTCGACGTCAACGCACCCGCGCGCGCCAATTAAGGGCGAAACGCCGATGTCGGTATTCTTGGAGATCTCGCCAAACACCCTGCGCCATTTGATTCTAGCTTATCGTGCGGCACGAAAAACATAGCGTTGTTAGAATATTTAATTGCATTGCCTGAGAGCCGATCTACACTGGCGGCGCCACGCATCGTGACCAGCATTCTCGGATCCCTCGATGACCTTAGAACCGGACGACGCCCTTGAGGACAAAGCCGCCTTGCTGTCCGCGATTGCTAACGAAAATCGCTTGAAGATACTGCTCGTTCTGGCCCACAAGGAGATATCGGTCGGTGACCTGATGCTTCATGTGGACCTCTCACAGTCGGCGCTCTCACAGCACCTGTCCAAACTGCGCGCGGACAAGCTGGTAAAAACGAGGCGGAGCGCTCAAACGGTCTTTTACCGGACCGACGACCAACGGATCCTCAGTTTGCTGCGAGCCCTCGACGAGATCTTTGGATCCCGCCCGCCGGGCGCGTAGATTTCCGGTGATCGGGGTTGCGCCCAGCTGGCAGCCCGGCAAACAGGTAATCAATCGGTCGCGCCAGGCGTTGGCGCCGGCTTCATCTTGTGGACGCCGCGTCGCCGGTCGATCCACCGCATCACCGGCGTCACCGCAATGCCGTGCAGCACAATTGACGCAAGGATAATGACGAGAACTGTTGCCCATATTGTCTCTATTCCTTCGAACTGCACTTTCCCGGATGCGTAGGCGAGATAGTAGATCGATCCTAATCCACGGATGCCGAACACTGAAACAATCGCCTTCTCCGCAACGGAATGCCGGCAGCCCATCAGGCTGATCCAACCCGCCAGCGGTCGCACAAGCGAAAGGGTCACAACAGCGACCACTGCCACTCGCCAATCCACCTTTTGCAGAAGCGATCCTTCAGCGACGATTGATCCGAAGCAGACGAGCAGCACCATCATCAGCATTCGCTCTATTTGTTCGCCGAAATCGTGAAGCTCGCCATGAAAGCTGCTGTGTCGTTCGACACTGCGCAACGCCAGCGCAGCAACAAACACCGCCACGAACCCATATCCATGGACGAGTTCGGCGATCGCATAGGCCACGCAGGTGAAACCGAGCGCTGCAAGCCCGTCGCCAGTTCGTGCGATCCGGCTTCGTTCCGGAACCTTAAAGGTGAGGTATCCAAGCGCGCGGCCGACAATCCATCCCGTTCCGGCGCCCACGGCGAGCTTCCAGACAACGTCGACAGCCAGCCAGGGCAAGACCCAGTCCGAATGACCGGCCGTGCTGCCGGCGATTGCCATCGCCGCCATTACAAAAGGAAAGCTCAGCCCGTCATTCAGGCCGGCCTCCGACGTCAACGCGAAACGGATGTCGTCTTCCTCACCTGTCTGCGGCGGCCCCACCTGAACATCTGCTGCAAGAACAGGATCGGTGGGTGCGAGTGCTGCACCGAGTAAAAGAGCAGACGCTGCTCCAAGACCGAGGACGCTCCACCCAAGAAGCGCGATCGCGGCAATCGAGATAGGCATGGCGATCCCCAGCAATCTCCAGGTGATCATCCATCGTGCCCAACCGAGCGGCCGGTCGATCTTCAGGCCAGCCCCCATCAAGGCAACGACGACCACGAACTCCGTCAAGTGCTCGGCCCATTTTACATTCTCCAGCGGGTTGAACTGCGGCAGAGGCGTGAATGGAGACCAGGCGAGTGCCATTCCGATGGCAATGCAGCAGATGGGCAAAGAAAGAGGGACCCGCCTCAGCGCCATGGGCAGCCAGGCGGTCAACAAAACCACGGCGCCGAAGATCAGGAGCGTAACGACGTAGGTGTTCACTCCGGTCATCTCTCCCACGCGGGTATGATGGCGGATCCAGCCGCGACGTGCTTGTCTGCATCCCGGGCTGCATCGAAGACCTTTGCGAGCTCCAACGACAGCTTTTGATGCGCTGCGTCCCTACACTGGCTCATGAAGCGGCGCTTGATCTTCCCCTCAGGTCGCCGGGCGCTCGGGCTGCCACTGCGCGGTTCGAGATCGGCGTCGGAAGTTTTGAACATGAACATGGTCCCTTCGGCCAACAAGATAAACGTCGACTGCAGCCTACCTGTTCCTAGGGCCCTATTGCTCAAGGAATATGGCAAGTTCTCGCGCTACGGTTTGCGGATCCTCGCGTTGCGGAAAATGTCCGACATTCTGAAGAATGATCCTTTCAAAGGGGCCCGAGAACTTTTCGTGCAAGTGTTCGGAGAGCTCAGGCGGATTGACGCCATCTTCCAGCCCCTGGAAGTAGACCGTCGGCAGCGAGAGCGACTGTGTCTGCCTGACGCGGTCTTCAAGCCATGCGCTTTGCGGATCGGGCTCGGCTTCCCCCCAACGAACCCTATAGCTGTGCAGCGTGACAGCGACCCAGTCCGGATTATCGAAGGACTTCGATACCGAGGCAAAAGTTGCCTCGTCAAACCAGCCGTCAGGCCCCCAGTTTTCCCACTGGATGCGGGCAAAGCCATGCGGATCGTCATGGATCGCCTCAGCTCCGCGCTTCGTCGCCATGAACCAATGGTACCAGTATCGCTCGGCCTGCCGAAATGAAGGGGTCTTCAAACCGCCCATGCGCGGCAGCGACGAAAGCAGCGCCATCCGGTCGACGCGCTCGGGCCAGCCAATGGCGAGGGCTTCGGCGATGTTTGAGCCCCAGTCGTGGCCAACGACGGAAAACCGCTCAATGCCCAGGCCGTCCATGAGGGCTATGGCGTCCATCGCAAGGGCGCCACCGTTCGCGCTGCGCAATGCACTGTCGTTGCGAAATACGGTCGGACCGAACCCCCGCAAGTATGGCGCAATCAGTCGAAGATCCCGGTTCCCCAGCAGCGACGTGACAGACGACCATGTGGAAGCGTCGTCGGGCCATCCGTGAAGAAGGAGAACCGGCTGGCCATGACGCACTCCAGTTTCGTCGAAGACTATTCGCAGGCTGTCCGTTTCAAGGTGCGGCATGATGGTACTCCGGTTCAAGGACGCAACACCATAAGAGCACTCTTGGTTCCGAAGCAGGGAACCTCGCAGCGTTACCTAAGTTGGTGGGCGACCGAAGCCGCGAACGCTGAAAGAGCTGTCATCACACCCAAACACTCCGTCCCCATGACCCGGCGATCGGTGATTGCTGCGGCAAGCGTAACGCTCGCAGCCTCGGCTTTCCAAGGCTTCGCCTGGTCGGCCTCGAACACGCAGGAGAATGCACAGATGGACGATCCTACAACAAAGTACCCGAAACCGCCATTCCAGAAGCAGAGTCAGCCATTTCCAGGCCTTGCCGGCAGGATGGTGCCCAAGCCCGATCACGGGGAGGCTTCCTATAAGGGTTCTGGCCGTCTTGCGGGACGCAGGGCGCTGATCACCGGGGGCGATTCCGGCATGGGTCGCGCGGCAGCCATCGCTTACGCCCGCGAAGGCGCTGATGTCGCCATCAACTATCTTCCGGATGAGGAGCCCGATGCACGGGAGGTGATCGCGCTGATCCAGAAGGAAGGCCGTAGAGGCATATCGCTTCCCGGCGACCTGCGGGATGCGGCCTTCTGTGAAAAACTGGTAGAAGATGCGGTGGGTGCACTCGGCGGCCTCGAGATACTGGTCAACAATGCCGGCCGCCAACAGCAAGCAAAGTCGATCGAAGAGATCACCTACGAGGCGTTCGACGCGACTATGAAAACCAATATCTACGCAACCTTCCTCCTGACAAGTGCAGCGCTCAAGCACATGCAGCCAGGTTCCGTGATTATCCAGACAACCTCGGAGCAAGCATATGATCCTTCAGAGAACCTCGTCGACTACGCCATGACCAAGGCCGCGATGATGAATTTCACCAAATCGATGGCCAAGCAGCTCGGCCCCAAAGGCATCCGCGTCAATGGTGTCGCGCCCGGCCCAATCTGGACTCCGCTGCAGGTCAGCGGGGGCGCCACGATGGAAAAGCTGGAAAAGTTCGGAGGCGACACACCGATGGGGCGCCCGGGACAGCCGGCAGAACTGGCGTCCATCTACGTTCAGCTCGCAGATCCTGAGGCCAGTTACGCCACCGGACAAATTTATGGCGCAGCAGGCGGCGGCGGGCAACCGTAAGAGAGCGGCTTAACGCCGATGCGGACCAACAGACACGCCATCCAAGCGCTCCATTGTACGGCAGCAGCGATGTCGATGCGAGAAATCTCATGATGGCGAACAATCGATGACGGGCATCGGCTCGAACATGAAACTCGGAGAATGTGTCGTCGTGCTGATCACAGTCCCGCTGGGAAATGCCGCGAGTGGACTTGGCGTATTGGGCTTGCGAGGGTTGGTATCCGGTGGCGAAAAAGATCTCGGCAGGTGAGCCATCTAAGGAAGAGGTTTTGGCCATCCGAGCGACAAGGCGCAGCAGCCGGCACCGTTCCTGCCATACGCCCATCGCAACGTCCCGCATTCACGCGTGATCGGTCCGTCTCTAAACTGCGCGAGATAAGCAAGCGGTTAGCCGACAGAGTGCGTCGAGGAGGCCGTGGAACGGGAGCAGGATCGCCGGGGCAGTCACGGGCCTGCCCGAAGAACGCTCGCAAGCCGCGACAGCTCGTCTGCCTCGGCTCGCTCGATGCCGATCATATGGTTACCGGCATCGCTTGATCGGATCCAGCTCGCCCACTTTCACTTGAAGCGCCGCTATACCGCGGTTCTGCGAGTGCTGTATGATGAGCAGGATAAAAGGGTGACGAGGCTTCCGATCATGTTGGACAACATGCACCATTCCTTCGGCAGGCCGCCAATCCATCCACCAACTGACCAGACCGTCACAGCGCCTAATGCCCCCGCCAAGACCAATCGATGTCCCGTCAGCCAGGCGACGGGTTGCGAAATAATGAGGAAAAGGCTTCGCGTTTGCATGCGTCAGAAATGGCCTACCCGGCAAATCGGTTCCACGGCCGGGGGTTGCTTGCAGCCGGAGCCTTAGTATCCTGCATCCGCATCTGCAGCAACAACTGACGCGATGGCTGTGTCTGTCCCGCCCCAGGTTGTTCGACGATGATGGCTGCTCCATCCTTCAAACCATCATGCTCCCGGCCCATGGAACTTACTGATTCTTTGATCGTTTCTGCATACCGAGGCAATAAATCTGGAGACTGTCCATGGCAACCACTTCGAGGGGACGTGCTCAGGACCGAGAAAGAGTAGCGGGCGGTCAGGATTACGAGGTTCGATATGAAGCAAAGAAGCAGGGCGTTTCTGCAGACGCGGTTAAGAAGGCCATCAAGAGCGCTGGAAACTGTCGCAAGAACGTGGAAGCAGACATCAGTCGCCGCTGAGCCGTGAAGATCGCGACGTATAATGTCAACGGCGTCAACGGCCGGCTGGAAGTCCTCCTACGGTGGCTGCAGGAGGCGGATCCCGATATCGTTTGCCTGCAAGAGCTCAAGGCGCCGCAGGATAAGTTTCCCGTCAAAGCCATCGAGGCAGCTGGCTATGGCGCCGTCTGGCATGGCCAAAAGTCCTGGAACGGTGTGGCGATCCTTGCCAAAGGACAGCACCCGCATCTTACGAGGAGAGGGCTTCCAGGGGAGCCGGCTGACGAACACAGCCGGTATATCGAGGCCATCGTCGACGGAATGGTGATCGGGGGTCTCTATCTTCCCAACGGCAACCCCTATCCAGGACCGAAATTCGACTACAAGCTACGTTGGTTCAAGCGTTTGCAGGACTATGCCAGGGAACTGCCGGAGCTGGATGTTCCAGTCGTGCTTGCCGGCGATTATAACGTCATGCCAACGGAGTTGGATGTCTATAAGCCGGAGCGCTGGACGAATGACGCGTTGTTCAGGATCGAAGTGCGGCAGGCCTATGAGGATCTTGTTGATCAGGGCTGGACAGATGCCCTGCGCCATCTCTACCCGGGCGAGCGCATCTATACATTCTGGGACTACTTCCGAAACGCTTTTGCCCGTGATGCGGGTCTTCGGATCGACCACGTCCTCCTGAGCCCTGGGGCGGCGGACCGTCTGTCGGCGGCGCAAGTCGATAGAGACGTGCGCGGTTGGGACCACACAAGCGATCACGCGCCCGTATGGATCGAGCTCAGCGACAAGATCGTAAAGAAGAGGAGGAAATCATGACCGAGACATGGAGAGCGCGGTTGCGCGACCGGCTGGAAGATTTTGTCGACACCTTCGTGGTTGCCGGAGCGAGGCATGAGGATGTCTTGCGGGCGATCGTCGAAGAGGTCGATGAGCTGCGGATGGCGCTTGATCGTGACCCCGACCCTGCGGAAGATGGCAGTGCGGTGGTCGAGGAACCTGCAAACGACTGGCCGTCCGCTGACAAGAATTGAACCGTGGCGGCCAGCTGTCGACCGCGCAAAGCCTCGGCTGCGGTGCAGCAGTGGGTCCAACGGTCGCATCGACGTGTTACCATATCGCCAATCCTGACGGCACTTGTTCGACAGGAGAGCTGGGCCTTCATCACCGTCGCGCCTCCTGGCGCGCGCATTTGATATGTCGTTGCGTCTGCGTCTCCTCAGCCGATGGTCTGCGCGCTTGATAGGCATGGTTAGGCGATGGGATGTTTCAAGCATTCGGCAGGCGCGGCAAGCAGCCGATTGAACCTGACGAAATCTCCATGGTTCATGGCCTCATCAAAGATTACTGCGGCAAAAGAGCATTGGAGACCGAGTGCCGGGAGGCTCTGGAAGCAGGGAATGGGACACCGGTCAGCACAGACTGCGCCCGCTGCTCAGCGAGAACGACAAGAATTGCTCCGAGCGTTGCTGAGGATGGCCTACAGTTCAAAGGGCGAGATCTCTTCGGAGGGCCGGTCCGCTACAACCTACCGGTTGGTGAACTACGTCTTTCGGATGAATTGCCCTACAGCTTAGAGCTGTTACTTTATGTCAGCTGGGGTAGTAGAGTAAGATGATCGAGACCCCTGCATGTCAAAGGCTCGTCGTACCGGAATGCGACGAGCCTTTTCTTTTATCCATTCTCCGGCCGAGCCCGCCGTCTTTCAGTGTCCATAGCACAATGATCCACGACGAGAGGACGCCAGGGATGTGAAGAGAGCTCGAACCTGGTCCTTCACCCGAACAGACCGGTGCAATCTCGTTTGCGTTCAAGAACGTCACCGCCGGCCGCGAGAGCGGAGGTCAAAGGGGGAGACGAGGTCGTAACTGCCGGCCGAACCGCCGTCACACTATGCCTTGAGGGCTCGCGAGGTTGCCGTCAGGATACGATGATCGATCGCACGCTTGCCCTGCACAAAGTGTTCGCCATATAGCAGTCCAATGAGCGATAATAAGATCTTCGTTGGCATCCGGCCAACACGCAGTGGACGGCGCAGCGCAACTCAGGAGCAGACTGGCCCTAAGTGTCAGTGGGAAGGGTGCGAAAGCGCCGGCACTCACCGCGCACCGGTTGGGGGCGCCGCCGATGGGCTCTACCTGATGTTTTGCGCTGGACACTCGAGACAGTACAGCAAGGGCTACGACTACTCGCCAGGCAAATCAGACCCCGTCGTCGCGAGATATCAGCTCGACGCCGCCGCTGGCAGAATTCCGGCGCGTGGCGTCAGAACAAATCACCAGGCTTTGGAGACGCCACTGCCCTCGTCGATACCCTCGGGTTCGGCAAAGTCACTGAAAGCGCGCGGAAAAGCCGTCCAGCCGACCGGCACTATTTCGTTGCGAAAGCTGAGGCCACTTGAAGCCCAGGCCTTTGACACGCTCGCGCTCCCGCGTGATGCCACCGCAGACGACATAAGACGTCGATATAAAGAGCGGCTTAAACTCGACCATCCGGACGCCAATAGCGGGGATCGGCAGTCGGAGGATCGCCTTAGGGCCACGATCAATGCCTATAGAATCCTCAAAGGCAGCGGCTTCTGTTAGGATGGCTCGCGGAGCTGGCGCATCGTCATTGCGTTTTCGATTGCAGCGCCCGAAGCTGTATTGTCGAAAACGCACCAGCTGTCCGACGCCAGCAGATCGCAGAATGAACGGATTTCCTCCTTGCTGTAGCTTGAACAGTAAATTTTTGGCGTGCCATGCAGACGAATGTATCTTGGTCGCCTGTCAAAATCGTTTGCTGGCCAGACCGGCGCAGGATCTGCAAGAACACGGTCCATCGCATATGTCTTTAATAGATCCAATGCCTCGCTGCACGAAAAGCTCGCGTGTCGTGCCTCAACAACAACCGGTCCATCATCGGCGTCGCGCATTATCCTGAAGGCCGGTGCGAGCACCTCAGCATTAAAGGCAAGCGACGGCGGCAGCTGGCAAAGAAGAGGTCCGCGCTTTTTGTCCAATGGTGCGATATCGCCAAGGAACGTCTGGAACGGCGCAGCGATGTCTCTCATCGCTCGCTCGTGAGTGACCTCCTTCGGAAGCTTTACCGAGAACAGGAATGCATCCGGTACTGCGTCGACCCATCGCGCGAAGGTGGACGGCCGGTGTCGGCGGTAGAAGGTCGAATTGATCTCTACGCCGTCGAAGATGGAAGCATATCGTGTCAGGGCGCTTCCTTCTTCAGCGAACCGATCGGCGTTTTTCTTTGGAATGGACCAGCCTGCCGTAGCGATGGTCGGCAAATCGATGTCCTCGCAGCTGACAATCATCAAGGCGAAACGGAGCAGACCTGGGCCTGGTTCCACGCCAACCAACATAGATTGGAACCACCGCGCTTCCGGAACGTTTGGGGAACGACTTCAGTTTTCAGGAGATCGGCATGCGTGAAAATTCAAAACCGGACAGTTCGTCGAACACACAGAAGGACCCGGACGACTGGGTGAGTGGCGACGAGCCAATGACCGGGGCGCAAAGCTCCTACCTCAAGACCTTGTCGGAGCAGGCCCACCGCTCTGACGCCTTCTCGGAAGACCTGACAAAAGCAAAGGCCTCCAAGCGGATCGAGGACCTACGCCGCTCACTCGACCTGGAATGACGAAGGGGCGCGCCGGCGCACAAGGTGCTTTCGACGCGGCTGACTTGCGTCGGGTGCAAACGGCATTGGCAACGATCGACTATCGTGCTCTGGAGGTCTCGCCGCCGTAGCCGTCATGACATCGAAGTTCAACGCGATCGCCATCGGCCGGGTCTCATTAGGGCCATGCGCGCCGCCTCTGCTCGATCGAATTGTCCAAGGCATGGGGCGGGTGGCGACCTCTGCCGCCACCCAACCTGGCAGATCACACTGGCGGGGCAGCGCCTCCATGCAGCGCACCAAGCAGCCAAAGTACCAACAGGATGACAACGACAAGGCCAAGCACGCCCCCCAAGCCGCGCCCGCCATATCTGCCATGGGCGTAGTAGCCGCCGCCGCCGCCGAGGAGGAGTATAAGAACAATGATGATTATGAGTGTTGTCATATGAGCATCCTTCGTCATTGATAGTTTTGCCATTACGGCACTGCAATCAGTTAGTTAGGGCCCAGAGTCCTTATGTCTAGGTTGCCTCCAACTTGATGCGCGAGCGAATCGGGCTCGCCTTACAAAGCCGTTCTGATAGGAGTGGCAGCTGACCCTCAAGCCTCTTGATCGCGGTGGCACCGACGTTATTTTGTCTTCACAATGGATCATTTACGCTACCAAATCTCGAAGAACCCGTTTGATCGGAATTATTCCGTCATCGACATATTTACGGGATGGCCGGCAGAGTTTCATGGCGTCACGCTCGACTGCTTGGACGGACCAGAAGCCGACCGGATGGTCGACGTCCTCAACTTGCAGGACTTTGACCGCCGGGGGCAGTTGCGGCCATTGCGGTAGTGCCTAGCCCACCTGCCGCTTTCAGACTGCGTCGCAACACCCCGGCAGCGAGTGACGGCATACCGGGGCGCTGCTTGACGGGCTAGACCGACAGAATGCTCACCACCTTCATTCGTGTCATTCTTCGCTTACGGCGCTTGCAGGAACATTCGCGCCGATCGGTCGGATTGCCTCTTCGCATCCCACGCGTCCTCTACCGAGACCACACATCGGAAACGATCCGTCATGTCACGACGTCCGCCTTCCATCCCGTCGCAGGTCGACGTTGATGTGGGCGCGCGTTTGCAAAGCCGGAGAAGAATGCTGAAAATATCTCAGCCGCTCTGCCTGAGAAGCTGGCCATTGTGTTTCAGGACGTGCAACAATACGAACTAGGTCGGACCGGATTGGGTTGGCCGATTGCAGCAGTTGCGGGCATACCCGGGACCACTCCGGTAGTGCCTTTCGGTGAAGAAATATCCACACTGACGATCACGACGCTGCACTTCTTGCAGTCAAAGACCCGCCGCCTCCCCAAGAGGCAGGCCCGCTGAATAAGCATTCGTCATGATCACAAAGCCTGTTCGAATTGATCAAGACCCTCGCCGGCGAGGCTTGAGCAGCAGAACCGACATTGTGGGGTGCCTCCTTAAGTACGGCGGGCTTTTCGTAATTGCAATTTTCGTTTAAACGTCTGACCGAATTTAAGTGTCTTACCAGCTTGGAGCGCGGATCGTCCCTGTAACATGGTGGAAGAAAGCACAGAATCTCCGTTGAGCGAAACCTGTCTCCAGATACTGCGCGAGCTGGAGGAGGATCTGCCGATCTCATCAGAGGATGAATGGTTCGAAATTCGCGCCCTGCTTCACGACTTGTACAGCCATGGCGTCCGAGGCCATGCGCGTCTCAAGCGTCTGCTGTTTTCGTCCGTCATCAACCGCCGCCTTGCCCCGCAGCCCCGAAATCCGGTTCGAGCATCTTATCACTCCTGGGGCAACGGCAAGCTCAATCGCCTGATCGAGCGCAACAGTCGGTGAATTGCCCATCGTCAGGATTGGCGCCTCGGCTCAAGCAATCATCGACCGCGATACGCCTCCGCCGGGAGTTGCAACTGCATCGGCCGATCGTCAACAAAATTGTGGTACACACCATGCGGGACGGTGTCGTGAGCTTCGTGCGCACGGTTTGCCGGTGTCCGTCGCGAAAGGACGCGCCTGTTGGGCGAGCGGCGCCCGCCTCGATGGACGAGCTCCGCGCAATTGTCGAGGCTTCTTTGCGGTGTTCTATATCCCCGCAAGAGCTCGCGCCGAGGCCTCAGCGACGTCAACCCCGGCCGACAAGACTGCAGAACTTGGAAATCTTAGAAAGACGTCGGACCTAAGTCCGATTGTTGCGTGTCGCTACTGCGTTAGCTCTGCGCTATGAAAAAACGAACGGCGCTGCTCAGCTTGGCAATTTTTGTCCTGCTCGGAGTGGTCTTCTTCAGCATGTCTGAGCTCCTTGATATCGTCAGCTTGGGGCCAAGCGCCAATAGTGTGGTCAGTGGGACGCGTTGAAGACACCGCTGGAGCAGCTGACACCTAAAGCGTACAACCAAGGCGTGAGGAAGGTCGTGATCGATGAGCGTAGTCGCCGCGAGTTTCTAAAGATATTGAGAGGTCGACGGTCCCGCGACAGCCGAACTGCACGCCACATGCCACCCCGGCCTGTCAAGGCACGGTCAGCGCTCCGACGACGAGGCACGAATGGGTTCTGGGCTCGTTAATTTTGTGATAGCCTCAACTCTCGCGTCGACGATTTTCAGCGAGCGGAACACGTTTCGGAGCACCGTCTCGATCTCACGCAAAAGATTGGCGACCTGGCGCGGTTGTTCCATGGTCTTCTTCATCGACCCTTCCACCAAGGCCACTCCAATGCCGATCAACTCTTTCAAGTCGTTGCCGCGAAATGTCGAGCGCTTCAGCGCATGTTGATCCGCCTCTAAGACAAGCTCTGCTGCTTCGTGAACTGTCTTCCAGGCACGTGCGACCGCTGCCTTGACCTTCGCGCTGCCAGCATTGTCGTGCACCGCTGTATATGCCGCAGCCGTTGGCTCCAGTGCTGCATTTGCTGCGGCCAGAATTTCGTCATAGCTGACTGACACATCAATCCCCTGGGCACTAAGGCAGACGATCTTTAGTTGCATGGCGGCAGAAGAAAGTCGAGATATAAGTAGCGAGGTGACGAGGGTTTCACGCGGCAAAGACCGCCGCTTGCACCGCGCCGCAATGACCGAGCAAGTTGCGACGCAAAAGGACGATTGAAGACCTAATATCATCGAGGCTGCCGGGCAGTGCCCGGCCTCCTGCGAAAGCCGGACGTTGAGATCGGCTGATGCACGTCTGCTGGCCGCGCTCTACCGCTTTCGGATGAGTTGACTAACACCTTGCTCCTCCTACTTCCGAAGGATCGCGCGCACGCCTGAGCGGGCGCAGCGAGGGAGACGTCATGATTTTTGCAAAAGCGACCGAAATCTATCGTCGAGGCGGACGAGAAGATCTCATCAATGCCATCGAGGCGTTCTCCATTGCGACGAAAGCACAAATTCTTGCCGACATCGGATTTGCAGCACCAGCGACAATCGAACCTGATGGCCCACAGGAAGAAGCAGCCGATCCGTCTTGCGACGAGATCCACTGCTTCTAGACCAGATGCTCAAAGACCCAAACGGCTTACGATTGCGTGACAAGTTGGCGAGAAGCCTTCTTCTCTCCGCAAGTGTTATGCGCAAGGATGCCGCAGAGTGACGCATCATGCCCCGAATAAAATGTCTGGCGGCGCCACGCCGCCCGACGGCGGCTTATTTGACTGCAGTCAGCGTGGCATGCATGCCCGCTTCGTAATGCCCCTTGATGTTGCAGAGCAAGAGATAGGAACCTGGAGCGAGCTTGGCCTTCAGTGTGCCGTCGGCCCCAGGCTTGAGGTCGGACACTTCGCCTAGGCTCTTGAGTTGCTTCTCATCCACGCGATGCTTGCCCTTGACGACGGAGACCTGCTGGTCGGCACTCTTGAGCTTGACCAGAACCATTTCATGTTCCTCGGTCATCGCATCATTGTGGACCTTGAACAGCACGTCGCCTGCCTTCACGGTCGGCTGGTCGACGGTCAGGGTCATTGGTCCGCCGCCCTCTCCGCCTTCTGTCACCGTCACCGTTGTTGCGGCAAGCGCTGGCGTCGCGAGACACAGCGTTAAAAGCGTAGCAAAAATGCTCTTGTTTTGCAGCATGCGTTCAGGTCTCCTGGATTGAACAAAACCAGAGGCACATAGGGGCGAAATCTGACAGTTACCTGAAATCAAGAAATAACAGAAATATTCGCGTCATCGTCCAGGCGCGAGTCAACGACAGTATTCCTGCGGCACAGAGCGTCTGGCTGATCAGCGCATGGCGACCGGAAGCCTGATCGTCACCACCAGGCCATGGCTTTGTCGCACGGCCAGTTCGACCGAACCGCCGTACATTTCAGCCAGCTCTGCCGCGATAGTAAGCCCGAACCCATCGCCTGGCTTCGTCTCATCCAGCCGGCGTCCGGGAGAAAGGACGTCACCGATAAAGGCTTCCTCGATGCCCGGGCCGTCATCCGCGATGACGACGGCGACATTGTCCTGCTCGATTGTGGTTGAGATTTGAACCTCCGAAGCGGCCCATTTGAAGGCGTTATCGATGATGCCTGCCAGTATCTCGTCTGCATCCTCCGGAGAACAGTTCAGAAAGGTTCCACTCGAAACGCTATTCCTGATGACGATCTTGCGGTCCGCGTAGATCCTCGACATCATTTCCAGAATATCGTCGATCCTTGGAGCCAGCTCGATCGAAAAGTAATGACCTGCATCGGCAAAGCTGGACCGTGTCCTACCGAGGTGATGTCGGATGTTCCGGTCAATGCGCGCCACGAGCGCCCTCGACGCTCCGCTTGGATCGTTATCATCATTGAGAGCAAGACCAAGGCCTGCCACTGGTGTTTTCAGCCCATGGGCCAGGTTGGCAAACTGAAGCCTGGTCTGGGCCAGACGAAGTCTGTTGGCTTCGACCAGATGGTTGATTTCCTCCACTATTGGAAAAAGCTCGGCAGCTTGTGCTGGCGGCAGGGCGGATCGCTGCGCCGTCGCGATCTCAGCGATTTGACCGGAAAGCCTGCGAAGCGGAGAAAGTCCAAAGCGCACCTGAAGAACACTTCCGATGATCAAGCAGGCACCCAGTATCAGCATGGCGGGAACCAGAAAGACCAATGCCCTCTTCGAGGGCACGCTCAACGCAGATGAGGGGGCAGAGGCGACAATCTCCATACCGGTTCCGCCGACAAAAGTCCTCGCGACCCGGAAGTGCAGATCCCCGCCGCGGCCGTCACCTCCGTCGGCTGCTTGTGAGGTGCCTGTCAGCAACCGACGCCAGTCAAACGGCGACGGTGGGCTTTCGATCGTTTCGCTGCCAAGAGAACGCGACGACAGCCTTTGGCCCTTTGCCTCGACCTGCCAGTACCAACCGGAACCTTGCCGGTCGAAAGGAGGGGCATCCACAGATCCTCGCAAGCCGACACCGCCATCAGCGCCGATAACGATTGCATTGCGTATGGTCTCGATCTGAAGGTCCAGGCGTTGATCGACCTGCTCTCTGACAACGCCGGCAATGACGAACCAAAGTACAAGCGACGTGACAATCACCGCCAGCGAGGCGTAGGCGACCGAGAACATATAAGCCGGCCCGCCAGTGTCGACTGGTTTCGCATAGCGTCCCGAATCAAATCCCTTTCGTCAGCCTGTAGCCGCGCCCCCGCTCCGTCTCGATCCGGTCCGCCCCGATCTTGCGCCGCAGCCGTGCAACAATGACTTCGATCGAATTGGAATCGACATCGGCGTCGCCTTCATAGACCCTCTCGAGCAGCTCGCGCTTGTCGATGATGGTTTCCTTGCGCAGCATAAGACAGGAAAGCACGCGCCATTCAAAGGCTGTCAGCTTGAGAGGAAGTCCCGACTGCTCGAACGTCCCGAGCTGTGCATCGTAGGATATGTCGCCACATTGCACGATCGAAGCTGCGTGTCCTGCCGCGCGTCGGACCAGAGCCCGCAAGCGAAGAACAAGCTCTTCGAAGCGGAAGGGTTTCGTCAAGAAGTCGTCGGCCCCTGCCTTGAATGCCGCAACCTTGTCTGGCCATCCTTCACGCGCCGTCAGGACCATGACCGGAAAGTTACGTCCCTGGCTTCGCCACGATTTAAGAACCGTGACCCCGTCACTCTTTGGCAGACCGAGGTCGAGCACCACAACGTCATAGATTTCCGTCAAACCGGCATGCTCACCGTCCTCACCGTTTCGGGCGATATCAACCACAAAATTCTCCGCACGCAAACTGGCTGCAATGCGGGCCGAAAGATCGACGTCGTCTTCCACCAAAAGAATGCGCATGTTTAATCCACATCATCCTATGCTCCATCCGAAATAGGGCGTTTTCGCTTAACTCAAACTGAACATGGGCGTTCAGGCTCTGTCGGGCGGTCAGGACTATAGTCGGCACGTCAAAACAACCTGGAGACCGAACATGTCGAATGACCCAGCGACCCACGAAGCGGCGCATCTGGAACGACCACAACGCGGACGGAGAGGAGCAGCACACGTAGCCGCGTTTGGCATCGCAGCCTTTGCCGTGCTCGCCATAGGAGCGGTTGGCGGAGCGGCAGCAATGAAATTCACCCGCCCAAACGTCGATCTCGCACCTTTGACACCGACATCGATCTCCAGCTTGAAAGATGATTGGAGCACCGTCACGGTCAAAGGGACGGTAGCAGAAATTTACGGCAACAAGTTCATCGTTCAGGACGAGACAGGTCGCGCGCTCATCGAGACGGGGCCTGCCGGTGAGAGCGGAAGCATTGTCGCCATCAGCGAGCCTGTCAGCGTCCAGGGCCGCTTCGAACATGGCTTCCTGCACGCTAGCTACGTCGTCCATCAGAATGGGAGAACCGACGCACTTCGTCCCCCGCCTGGTCCCCCGCCTCATGGCGGGCCAATCGGCGAAGCGCTGCGTGAGTTGCGCCGTTGAAGGGCGGACTATGACCTGACGCGCGCCGATGAAACCAAACTCGTCGGCGTGCGTTAACCGGCGGCTTTCACGGAGTGGCGGGCATGATCAAATCCTTGGCTCAACCGCTTGCCGCACCGGGCAAGCTCGGCTGCGCGCTGATTACCTTCAGCATTCTTGTCCAGATGACCTGTCCCTTGATGGCGGACGAACAGCCTGCGATCCCGGTCACGGCGATCGCAGCGCGAACGGCCATCCTTGACCGTGTGATCAATGGTATCGGCACGGTTTCACCTCTCCAGTCAGTGACGATCAGGCCGCGCATCGACGGCCAGGTCGTCGCAATCCTGTTCGATGAGGGGCAAATGGTGGAAAAGGGTAGCACTCTCGTTAAGTTCGACGACCGCGAACTTTTGTCATCGCTTGCCTCTGCGCGGGCCAAGAAGGCTCAGGACGAAGCACAATTCAATAGCGCGCGAACCGACGCCCAGCGCTATGCTGCACTTGCTGATAAGGGCGTAGCCTCCGCGTCAACCCTGGAGCAAAAGACGGCATCGAGCCAACAGTCATTAGCAGCCGTTCAATACGATGATGCGCTCATCAAAAATGCGCAGACCCAGCTCGGCTTCGCCACCATAACCGCGCCCTTTGCCGGGCGAGCCGGCTTTCGACAGGTCGACGTCGGCTCGGTCGTCACCGCCGCCTCCACCGGCGGCGTCGTCACAATCACGCAGATGGACCCGATCGGCGTATCCTTTGTCGCTCCCGGCGACCGGTTCGGTGAGATTCGAGCGGCGCTCGAGCGTGGCATCGCGGCCGTCAGATTGACAAGTACCGACGGCAGCAAAACCCTGGCGGAGGGCAAGCTGACGACACTCGACAATTCTGTCGATGCGTCCAATGGTTCGATTCATCTCAAGGCCACGTTCGACAATGCCAAAAGCATTCTTTGGCCAGGGCTTCCTGTCGCAACGCGACTGACAGTCGAAAGGCGCACAGGGATCGTCGTGCCTGACAAGGCCCTCGCCCGTGGACAGGACGGCCTTTATGCCTATGTCGTTGAAGCGGATGGCAAGGTGGCCCGTCGTAGCGTCAAGACGGCATTTGTCACCGACGCCATGGCGCTCGTCAGCGAAGGTATCGGCGACGGCGAGGAGGTTGTTATGGACGGCCAATCGCGTATCGGTGACGGCGCAAAGGTTGTCGTCACCCCATGGAGCGGTTCGCCTACCGGCCAGCTATCCGGAGCGACCAAACCATGACAATCGAGGAGAACAGCGACACTTCGAGGTCGGGGGGCTTTTTCGACTTCTTCATCGCTCATCCGGTTGCAACCGGTCTGATCATGAGCGGTATCTTTCTTCTCGGGGCAATATGCTACCCGTTCATGCCGGTATCGGCACTACCACAAATCGACTTCCCGACGATCCAAATTGAAGCCAATCTTCCCGGCGCTTCGCCTGAAACGATGGCCGCCAGCGTTGCGCAGCCGATAGAGGACGCCCTATCGCGCGTGTCCGGCATTAGCGAAATGACCTCTAACAGCTCTCTCGGCACCAGCTCCATAACCGTGCAGTTTGGGCTCGACCAGAATATCCAGACAGCGGCAAGCGATGTGCAGACGGCCATCAGTGAAGCCGCAGGACAGCTGCCCAAAGACATGACGTCGCTGCCGAGGGTTCATAAGGCAAACCCGGCCGATGCACCTGTCATGCAGCTCTCAGCAACGTCGGACGTGCTTCCTCTTCCTGAACTCGACGAATATATCGAGCGCAACGTCGCATCGAAAATCGGCCAGGTCGACGGCGTCGCCTTCGTCAACATTGGCGGCAAGCAAAAGCCTGCAATTCGGATTTCAGTCGATCCTGGGAGGTTGGCGCAGGCTGACGTGACGCTGGAAGACGTTCGAAGCGCGATC
This sequence comes from Rhizobium sp. 21-4511-3d, assembly GCF_053522545.1. Taxonomy (NCBI): domain Bacteria; kingdom Pseudomonadati; phylum Pseudomonadota; class Alphaproteobacteria; order Hyphomicrobiales; family Rhizobiaceae; genus Rhizobium; species Rhizobium sp. 21-4511-3d. The sequence continues at coordinate 210,187 of NZ_JBNWCF010000010.1, forward strand.
GGCAATCTCAGCCTTAGTGCACCCAAAGGCAATATCGACGATCCAACCCGAACCTTCCCGATCTACACGAACGATCAGATCGGGAGCAGCGCTGAATGGAATGATGCGGTCATAGCTTACAGAAATGGCGGCCCCGTACGTATCCGCGACATTGGCCTGGCCATTGATGGCGCAGAAGATAACAAGATGGCGCATTGGACGAACGGCACGCGTGGCATTGCGCTCGACGTCTTTCGACAACCAGGGGCCAACGTCATCGCCGTGGTGGATGCGGTAAAGGCGCAGCTGCCAGCGTTGCAAGCCTCGCTTCCAAAGTCGATCCGGCTGGAGTTGGTGACTGATCGAACGACAACGATCCGTGCATCCGTGGACGACGTCCAGTTCACCTTGATGCTGACCATCGGTCTCGTCGTCGCCGTCATTTTTCTCTTCCTGAGGAGCCTCAGGGCGACCATCATACCCGCCCTGACCCTGCCAATCGCGCTTGCGGGCTCGCTCGCACCCATGTGGGCCCTTGGCTTCAGCTTGGACAATCTTTCCCTGATGGCTCTCGTCGTGGCGGTCGGCTTCGTTGTCGATGATGCCATCGTCATGCTAGAAAACATCACGCGTCATATCGAGAAAGGCGTCGAACCGGAGGTAGCGGCCAGGCGGGGCTCTCGAGAGATCGGCTTTACGATTGTCTCGATCAGCCTGTCCCTGATTGCCGTGCTGATCCCGATCCTGCTGATGGGCGGTATCGTCGGACGACTGTTTCGAGAGTTCGCGCTGACCCTGACGATCGCAATCGCCATATCGGCGCTCGTCTCGCTGACGCTGACTCCGATGCTGGCATCGAAGTTCATTCGCCCGGTCAACCCGGCGCAGGAAGGATGGTTTCATCGCACCGGCGAGGCGCTGTTCGAGACCTTGACCGCCGGCTACGTCAGATCGCTCCGTCCCTTCATCCGCCATCGCTTCCTGACGCTGGCGCTGTTCTTGGCCACCCTGGGTGCGACGGCTTACCTGTTCATCACAATTCCCAAAGGCTTCTTCCCCGAACAGGACACCGGGTTTATCGGTGGATTGTCTCAGGCCTCGCCCGATATCTCATTCACGGAAATGGCCAAGCTGCAGGAGCGCGTAAGCGCCATCATCCTGAAGGATCCGGCGGTCTACTCGGTTTTCATGGACATTGGCGGGGGCAATGGCGGAAATGCCCTCAATCAGGGGCATGTCAACATCACCCTTAAAGCTCTGAATGAAAGAGACGCCAGTGCCAAACAAGTGATCGACAGGCTGGGCGAGGCGCTCAATGCTCAGCAGGGGATAAAGCTGTTCATGTCGTCGGCCCAAGACATCAATATCGGCGCACGTCCAGCGAAGACGCAGTATCAGTTCACGTTGCAGGACGCCGATATCGCTGAGCTCGGCAACTGGGCCAAAAGGGTCACCAGTCAGCTGCAAAGCCTTCCAGAACTGCGTGATGTCGGCAGTGACCAGCAGGCCGAGGCGCCCAACCTGTCCATCAAGATCGACCGGGCAGCAGCAACGCTTTACGGCGTATTACCATCGGCGGTCGACGATACCCTCTATGATGCCTTCGGTCAGCGTCAGGTCGCATCCTATTCAACGCAAACCGATACGTTCCGGGTCATCCTCGAAGTCTTGCCAAACCTGCAGCACGACATAGCAACTCTGGACCGGCTGTCGGTACGTGCGAGCAACGGCAACCTCGTGCCCCTGTCGGTCGTTGCCAAGTGGTCGACAGACGGCGTCTCGCCTGTCTCGATTGCCCATCAGGGTCAGTCGCCTGCGGTGACGATCTCTTTCAATCTCGCGCCTGATATTGCTCTGGGTGATGCAACAAAGGCGATTGAAGCCGCAGTCGCCGGCATGCATCCGCCTGCCTCTCTGGAAACGAGCTTTGCGGGCAGCGCGAAAGCTTTCAAAGCCTCGCTTGCAACCGTACCGTTATTGATCGTCGCTTCACTCGTTGTTGTCTATATCATCCTTGGGGTTCTTTACGAGAGCCTTGTTCATCCGCTGACCATTCTCTCGACACTGCCATCGGCTGGTCTTGGCGCGCTGCTCGCGTTGAAGGTGGCGGGTTTTGATTTCGGACTTATTGCGATGATAGGCGTCATACTGCTGATTGGCATCGTCAAGAAAAACGGGATTATGCTTGTGGACTTTGCCGTTCAGGCCGAGCGGGAGGGCTGTGGGAGCGAGGAGGCGATTGTCCAGGCGGCGCAAATGCGCTTTCGGCCGATACTGATGACGACGATGGCAGCCTTGCTTGGAGGCCTGCCCCTTGCTATCGGGCACGGAGTGGGATCGGAACTGCGTCAGCCGCTCGGCTACGCAATCGTTGGCGGCCTGCTGGTCAGCCAGTTGCTGACACTGTACACCACGCCCGTGATCTACCTCTTGCTCGACCATTTACGCCGGTCGAACTGGGCCGAGGTCAAGGAAAAACCCGCGCAGATCGCGCACTGACATACACTCCGGAATGCATATGAACCAGTCAGCTCTTACCCTTACAATTGCTGCAGGAACTGCGGCTGGCGTCGTCATTCGCCCTTTCCGGCTACCTGAAGCCGTCTGGGCCGTCCTGGGCGCAGGATTGATCCTTGTCCTTGGTATCCTCAATCCGGCGGAAATCTGGGCGGGCGTGGCAAAGGGAACCGATGTTTACCTGTTCCTGATCGGCATGATGCTGCTGTCCGAACTTGCTCGCAGAGAAGGACTTTTCGACTGGGTCGCGGCAATTGCCACATCCCGTGCCAAGGGATCGCCGAAAAGGCTGTTTGCGCTTATCTACGCCGTCGGAGTGGTCGTAACAGCTCTTTTGTCTAACGATGCGACCGCCGTTGTCTTGACACCCGCCGTATACGCCGCTTGCCGGGCCGCCAAGGTCAACGACCCGTTGCCTTATCTGTTCATCTGCGCCTTCATCGCAAATGCTGCGAGTTTTATCCTGCCAATTTCCAACCCCGCAAACCTCGTTATCTTCGCTGGCGGCGAAATGCCCTCACTGGGCCGCTGGCTGGCGACGTTTTTCGTTCCGTCGATTGCAGCGATCCTGATAACGTTCGTCGCGCTCTACGTCACGCAGCGCAAGGCGTTGTTGTCGGAGACCTTGGCCGCCGATATTCCAACACCTGCATTATCATTTCCGGCGAGGCTTGCGGGCATCGGCCTCGTTGCAACCGCCTTTGTTCTCGTCGGAGCATCGGCTGCACATCTGGACTTGGGGTTGCCCACCTTTATCGCCGCCACGGTCACCACGCTCATCGTTCTTACTGTTGCCCGGCAAAATCCATTTGGCATCGTCCGCGCGATCGACTGGAGTGTTATTCTCCTGGTGGCTGGACTTTTTGTCGTGGTAGAGGCTATCAATCAGACCGGGATGACCGCTTCCCTAGCAAGCGAGTTGACGGCGATCAGTGCCTATTCTGAGTGGCAGGCAGTAGCGATCACAGGCATCGGCTTGGCCTTCCTGTCAAACGTCGCAAACAATTTGCCGGTCGGATTGTTCGCTGGCGGCGTTGTCAATGCAGCCCATCTTTCCGACCGGCTGGCGGGGGCAGTTCTCGTCGGCGTCGACCTCGGCCCCAATCTCTCGGTCACCGGATCACTGGCAACCATACTATGGTTGTCTGCTCTCCGACGCGAAGGCATCACCGTAAGCGCGTATACGTTTCTAAAGGCGGGGGCGGTCGTGATGATCCCGGCGCTGATTGCTTCGCTGGCTGCGCTTTAGAAAGCTGGCGATGCCGTTGATCTGAAGGTAACCCTTATTGGGCCGTAAAGAACGTCAAAAGAACCTTGCCTTTTTCACCAAGCAGGCACACAAACCGGTCCGGCGCGCCCGTCTTATCTTTTCGGGCGATATACGCCTCACCGAGGACCACTGTCTTGACCGGAACGTCCTCGACACGGGTGTCAGCTTTACTGACGGCGATGCTTTCCATGTCGAGAACAAGATCGGTGATATCGGGAGCGCGCTCGCGCAACGCCAGCAGACCAGTTGACCTGCACGCATCGACAGCAGGATCTGTCACGGACTGGGCTGAGGCGCCTGACGCAATCAGGCAGATCGTGAACGTGGCAAACACTCTTTCAAGCATCTTATCTCCTTGCGTAAAATCTGCCAGCGCACGAGATTTTCAGTCCGGCAGCGCATAAATGCGTCGACGCGATCAATCGTTCCCGCGCCGTGGAACTCTTTCCGACGGAACACCGTTTATGGGCGCCAGGCGTCGACCTGAGCGCAGTTTTCATAGGAGTGTTCATGAAGCTTATCCCTATCGCCGCCGCCCTCTCGATCCTCTCCGCAGGCGCCGCCTTCGCGCAGCAGACCGTTGCCCCGGGCGCGGATGCGATGATGGCTGGCCCTGGCATCACCATGGGCAAGGCGGCGACCACGCCGCTGAAATATGTCGAGATCAAAGATGCCGACATTGTAACGTCCAAACTGATCGGCGTGGAGATCTACAACAAGGCGAACGAGGACGTCGGCGAAATTTCCGATATCGTCATTGGTGACGGCAAATCGGTAATTGGCGTGGTGGCGAGCGTCGGTGGTTTTCTCGGCATTGGTGAAAGCTACATCGTCATCGATCCGGCATCGCTGGCCCTGGCAGACGATAACGGCACTTGGAAGGCTTACGTGGACACCAACAAGGACGATCTGTCCAAGGCTCCGAAGTTCGACTATTCGAAGCTGAAAAAGTGATGTTTTAGGAAGTGGGGCACGCTACGCGAAAATCAGGCGTGCCCCGAATAGCGCCACGATATCTCAACCCCGTGACGCTATTAGAGTTGCGGGAAAATGGTAAAGGAATAATGAAAAGGGCTCGCAATAGGTTCGAAGGCGCGCCCTTATTGGCATTTAAGCCGCGGGTTCCCCACCAAACACGGCCGCATTGGGATATCGCAACACAGGATTGCCAGACCGCTTATAGCCGCTAGCGGCCGTTGGATCGGCCTAGGCTCAAAGACCCTGTGGCGTGTGCGTGACCGGCCGAGCCTAATACAACCACATCTTTATGCAGGCATTTCGCACTTTTGATATGCTGCGGGACGTCGCAGCGACGACAGACGGTGCATTTCGCTAGGGAGCTGGCTCGGACCGCACCCGAGCCTGAGCATCGACCAAACGGGAGGGATCGACATTGGATAAAACGCCGGCCAAAGAAGCGCATGAGGCTGAAACCCGTTTGACCCCCGAGCAGATGGAAGACGCGCGCAAGGCGTATCTGCTTCGGCGTTTCTGGATCAGTGGCCGCGAGTACTGGGGTCGCAACGGAGACCGGCTGGCCTGGGCCTCATCGATTGGTCTCCTCCTCCTCATAGCCATCAACGTTGCCTTCCAGTATGGGATCAATGTCTGGAACCGTGGCCTCTTCGACGCCATTGAGCAGCGCAATGCGTCGACAGTCTACTTTCTTGGGGCGGTGTTTCCGCCGCTCGTTCTGGGGTGCGTCGCAGTCGTCACCATCCAGGTTTACGTGCGCATGCTCATACAGCGACGCTGGCGATCCTGGCTTACGAAAGCGCTGATTGCTCGCTGGTTGGCAAACGGGCGCTATTACCAGCTCAATCTTATCGGCGGCGATCACCAGAACCCGGAAGCGCGGCTATCGGAAGATATGCGCATCGCTACCGAATCCCCCGTCGACTTTGTCGCCGGCGTGATCGCTGCGTTCGTCTCGGCGTCCACCTTTATCGTCGTGCTATGGACGATAGGCGGCGCCCTGCGCCTGCCTATTGCGGGGATGACCATCACGATTCCGGGCTTTCTCGTCGTGACAGCGGTTATCTACGCGCTCGTAACTTCCGGTTCGATCACATTTATAGGAAGGCGGTTCGTTCGTGTCTCCGAAGCAAAAAATCAGGTCGAAGCGGAATTTAGGTATACCCTGACCCGTGTACGCGAGAATGGTGAGAGTATAGCCCTTTTGGGTGGCGAGGAAGAAGAGCGCAACGATCTCGACAAAACATTCGCCAATGTGCGCCAACAGTGGCGGCTGCTCGCCCATCAGCATATGCGCACAACGCTTGTTTCGCACGGCTCCATGCTGATCGCGCCGGTGGTCCCGGTGCTGCTGTGTGCACCCAAATTTCTCGATGGCAGCATGACGCTTGGGCAGGTCATGCAGGCAGCGTCGGCCTTCACCATCGTCCAAAGTGCGTTTGGGTGGCTGGTCGACAACTACCCGCGGCTTGCCGACTGGAACGCCAGTGCCCGGCGCGTGGCGTCGTTGATGATGTCGCTGGACGGGTTGGAAAACGCTGAAAAGAGCCAATCCCTGGATCGGATCAAGCGCGGCGAGACAGAAGGCGAGACCATGCTCAGCTTGAACGACGTCTCGGTCGCGCTCGGAGACGGGACCGCTGTCGTCAAAGAGACGCAGGTCGAAGTCGGACCGGGTGAACGCGTGCTGGTCGCCGGAGAGTCGGGATCAGGAAAAAGCACCCTGGTGCGAGCGATCGCAGGCCTGTGGCCGTGGGGCGGAGGCAGCGTCAATTTCCATCCCGGCAAGCAGCTATTCATGTTGCCGCAGCGGCCTTACATCCCCTCGGGCACGCTCCGACGTGCCGTATCCTACCCGCAGCCCGCGGACAGCCATACGGAAGACGAATTGCAAACCGCTCTAGAGAAAGTCGGACTGGGTCATTTGATCGAGAAAATCGAAGAAGATGCTCCGTGGGACCACACCTTGTCCGGCGGCGAAAAGCAGCGGCTAGCCTTCGCGCGCCTGCTGCTCAACGACCCCGACATTATCGTGCTTGATGAGGCAACCTCGGCGCTTGACGAAAAGACACAGGACAAGATCATGGAAATGCTGATCGACGAGCTGCCGGACGCAACAATCGTAAGCGTTGCCCACCGCGCCGAACTGGAGGCCTTCCATAGCCGTAAGATCACGCTTGAGAAGCGGGAAGGCGGAGCGAGGCTCGTCAGCGACGTCGACCTAGCACCCTACCGAAAACAACGCAACGTCCTGACCAAGCTCACCAAATATTCTCGCAAACTGAAGAAGGTCCCTTAGGCAGCGAAGCTTAACCGCATGTGCCGGCATCGCAAAGCCAGCCGGGAGCGCGCGGGTGCCATCAAAAGCAAACTGCCAGGGATCGATTCCGCCACACGGCCCCTGCATTCGCGGCAGCAAGGGGGACCGGCCGCAGGAGGGCGGAGCGGCCGGTCCCGCGTCGCAGCACGAGCGACGCATCGCGCAAACGCGCGTATCCGCCGTTGGCGGCTCGGCGGACTTTGCTGTTACGTTCGAGATCGTCCTTAGATCAGTTCTGCGGCCGCCCTCTCGCCAGCAGGCGCTGCAGCGTACGGCGATGCATGTTCAATTGCCTGGCGGTCATCGAGACGTTTTTTCCCGTCGCCTCGAAGACACTGTTGATGTGTTCCCAGCGCATCAGTTGCGGCGAGGTCAGCGGGACGTCAGTGCGCTCTGCAGTCGGTCTGGTGAAACCCAGAACTTCGAGGATCTCATCGGCATCCGCCGGCTTGCTCAAAAATTCAGTCGCGCCCAGCTTGACGGCAGTCACGGCAGCCGGAACACTTCCATAACCGGTCAGGACCAGGATTTTCGAGAAGGGGAATTCTCTTTGCATCGCCGTGACCAAGTCGAGGCCGCTTTCATCACCGATCCGCAAATCGGTGATCAGGACGTCGAAATCACGGGCGGACAAGGCGGCGTAAGCAGCATCGAGACACGTAGCGGACGCGGCACGGAAGCCTCGGTTGGACAGAGCAAGTGCAAGCCTCTGCGCGAAGACCTTATCATCGTCGACGATCAGAAAACGTGCCTTCGGTTCCTCGGCTTGGGCCATCCTAACCCTCCGTTTCAGTTACCCCGCTATTACGGTGAGATCACCCTCCCGGATCGCATCGCCGCAAAAGCATCTACCAGGCAATCGCGCTGCCGTCATAGGCGAAGAACCCACCATTTTGTGCAGACGTGAGACCGTCTGCGGTCTGAAGTATCAGCCTTGAGGCTCGATCCGGCGCTTGTCGCGCGTGGCCGCCCGAAAATGGCTCCGTCAGTGTCGTGGCGACAGTACCGGGGTGGATAGCGACGAGGATGGCATGTGGCTTCGTCCGCGACAGTTCGATAGACGTGGTTTTGACTATCTGATTGAGGGCTGCCTTTGCGCTTCGGTAAGAGATCCATCCGCCCAGTCTGTTGTCGCCGATCGATCCGACCCTCGCAGAGAGCACGACAAAGAGAGAGCGTTCCTTTCGCGGCAGCAGCGGCATAAAGTGTTTGAGCACAATGGCTGGCCCGATGGCGTTGGTCGAGAACTGCTTTGCCATAATGTCATGATCGATCTGCCGGATGGCCTTTTCCGGACCGTGGCCATCGATGGTGAGAGCTCCTGTGGCGCAGATCATCAGGTGGAATGTCCGTGCGCCGAGGGTGGCGGCATGCGCTTTTACCGTCCACTCCTTCTCGACTTCCAGCCCATCATCCGATCGAGACAACCTGACGATTTCGCCAGCCCTCGGATCCTGACGGATCGCTTCGGCAATTGCAGAACCAATTCCTCCCGAAGCGCCTATGACAATCGAAGCATATCCTTCGGGAAGCGAACGCATGGAAAACACGGATTGCCCTCTCACTGCATGTAAGGTCGCCGATGTCTCGCGGTGCTCGATGGTCTCATCGACGGAGGCCTTCTCGATATGCGCTATACGGTTAAGGAAAGTGCGCGGATCGACCAGCCACACAGAATTATTGACTTGACGGTTGGTACGCCTGACCTGACGTCCCTTCGTCTCATGATCGGAAATTGATCTGTCATGCGAGCGGCTGCTATGCGTCGCAACCAATCAAAGATGTCTTACGAAGGAACCCGGCGGCGGCGTCTTCGTTTGTAATGCTGTTATGAAGCTGAAGACGAAGCTATCGTTGGTGTGCACGGCCATCGCAGTGCTTATGGCGGCGATCGCTGCTGCATATGTGCTCCCTACGGTGACGGGCATGGAGCGTCCCAGAAACTTCGACGTCCCGTGATTGTCAGCCGTCCCATCATTCTCGCGCACGAGGTTTTGACCGGTCCAGAGGACGCCGGACCGGTCGATCGTCAGCGTTACTGAGCGGCAGGCGCGGCCGGCTTTTCCGGCGAGGCTGCGGGCTTCTCCGCGGCAGGCGCCTCGACTGCAGGAGCATTGACAGTAACGCTCGTGCCGCCGCCACCCTTTCCGCCGTGAATATCGATTACTCCGGTGAACAGCAGCAGAGCGCCGATGGCGACAACTGCAAGGACAACAGCAACCGCCCAGCCACCGTTGCCACCGCCTGTGTTAATAACTGTCGGCCCGCGATCTTCCATATCCAATCCTCCTCTTGAGCGATAACCCAGCACAGCATTCCCTTGAAATTCCAGTGCCTTAGGCTTGTTTCTGCCAACAGATAATTCGATCGGCGACTGTTTGTTCCAAATGCGGTCGCCGGTCAGACCAAGGTCCGGGGTGGGTCGCACCGATTGAATGATGCTTGGGATGGACGACCACCGCCCTGCGATCGCTCAGGCAATCTTTCCTCCAGACCAAGACGTCTCGAGGTTTGACTGTCGGATAAGCTACGCTTGCAGTGAGCCGCTCGTCGAAGCCGCGGACGGCGATCGAGACATGACCTGCGCTCTCAAAGATGTCGGCGCCCTTTCCAGGACAAATCTCGCCCGCCGCGGTCTCTGACCCAGCACAGGGAAAGCGGCGTCAACTCGTCGCCAGAGCATGCTCGCACGGGATCCGCTGGGCTGACGTTACCAGCGGTGATTGCCGGTGGTGTCCTGTCCACTTGTCAGACGCTCATCATGACGATCTTGCGCGCCGATACGCGATGCATTTGGCCATGCACGCGCGCCGACGCCGATCCTCACGACGCCACCATCCGTCGTCGAGACATCACGGGAGGGCCAAACATTTCGACAGGACGAGGGCCAAGCCATCGATCGTGAATGGCTTCGCCAGCTGAAATGCATCCTCGATGCCGGAGGCCGCCCTGGCGCTGTCGTCGCCGCTCGCAAAGACAATCCGCACTGTTGGCCATCGCTCTCGGACACGTTTGGCCAGATCCGTCCCTGCCATCCCGGGAAGCCCGACATCAGTCACCAAAATATCGATCTGTTCCTCTTCTAAAACGGCGAGCGCATCTTCAGCCGAGCCGGCTTCATGAACGGTATGGCCGAGCTCGCTAATCATGTCGACGGTCGCCATCAGGATCAGCGGCTCATCTTCGACCACAAGGACCCTCGTCGCTCCCGCCTCTTGATCCGGTTCGCCGTGTACAGGCGTTTGCTCCAGCCGTTCGATCCGCTCGACAGCGATCAGGTGCTGGCGGGCATTACTAAGGACATGTCGTATTTTCCGAGCAAGAGCCTCGCGGGTGTAGGGCTTTGACAGAAGTTCGACGCCGGCATCCAGCCGGCCACCGTGGACGATGGAATTTTCCGTGTATCCTGAGGTGTAAAGCACTGCCAGACCAGGCAACATTGCCTTTGCCCTGCGGGCGAGTTCTGTGCTGCGCATTGGCCCCGGCATTACGACGTCGGTGAACAGCAAATCGATCAGCATCCCGCTATTGACGATGGCAAACGCCGACTGGGCGTCATGCGCCTTGAGAACGCGATAACCGAGATCGGTTAGAAGAGCGACGGAAGTCTCCCGCACAGCCTCGTCGTCTTCGACCACAAGAATGGTCTCGGTGCCTCCCTCAACCGGCATGGCACTCAGGTTCGCCACGCCGTCCTCGACCTGCATCGTTCGCGGCATATAGAGCTTGATCGTCGTACCATGACCGACTTCGGTGTAAATCTTGAGATGGCCACCAGATTGCTTCAGGAAGCCGTAAACCATGGATAATCCAAGGCCGCTTCCCTTGCCTTCTGACTTTGTGCTGAAGAACGGTTCAAGCACATGGTCGATGATATCATCGGCGATCCCCGATCCTGTATCTGTTACCGCCACCAGTACATATTGGCCGGGCCGGACGTCTTCCTGCGCACGGGCGTAATCGTCATCAAGCACCGCGTTCGCTGTTTCGATTGTCAGGCGTCCGCGCCCATCCATGGCATCCCTGGCATTGATTGCCAGATTGAGAATCGCGTTCTCAAGCTGACCCGGATCAATTAAGGTGTTCCACAAGCCACCAGAAACGATGGTCTCGAGCTCGACCTCCTCGCCCAGCGCGCGCCGCAGCATGTCGTCCATGTTCTGGATTAACTTGCGGCAGTTGATGACCTTCGGTTCAAGCGGCTGGCGGCGACCGAATGCCAGGAGTTGGGATGCCAATTTCGCGCCTCGGGCAACGCCGGACAAGGCGTTTTCCAGACGCTGCTGCGCCCTCGCGTTTCCGTCGACATCCTTGGAGAGGAGCTGAAGGTTTCCGCTTACAACCTGCAAGAGATTGTTGAAGTCGTGCGCAACACCGCCCGTGAGATTTCCAAGAGCCTCCATCTTTTGCGCCTGCCGCAAGGCCATCTGCGCAGTTTCGCGTTCCACGGTTTCTTTTTCAAGCTGTAGCAGTGCGGTTCGAAGTTCGTGCGTACGCTGCTCAACCCGCTGTTCAAGAGTATGGTTGAGGCTCTGGAGCTGATCCTCCGCCCTCTTCTGGTGCGTTACGTCGAAGCCATCAACAAATATCCCTGTGACCTGGCCATCCGTCCCAACAATCGGCTGATAGATCAGGTTGATGAAACGTTCGTCCGGCTCCTTGTCGCCCTCTCGCTGCAAAAATACCTGCAGGTTCCGACCGATATAGGGCTTGCCCGACTGGAACACGCTATCCAGCAGCTCAATGAAGCCCTGTCCAGCAACCTCTGGAAGCGCGTCTTTGACACTCAAGCCGAGAAGCTGCCGGGGGCCAACCAATTGCAGGTAAGCATCATTGACAAGTTCGAAGACGTGATCCGCTCCGCTTAAAATGCACATGAAGCTTGGCGCCTGCTGGAACAGCTCTCGCATCCGGTCTCTCTCGGCGGTGCGAAGCTCGACTTCCGACGACAGCTGGCGATTAAGCAGCTCAAGAGCGATTGCCGCCTGCTCCCTCATCTGAGCTGCCTCGCTGAGAGCTTCCGCTCGCCGGCGCTCGGTTTCGAAGGCTTCGGCGCTTGCCAGGCGAGACGCAATCTGCCCCGCGATGAGCTTCAGGAAGTCGACATACTCGTCGCTGATCGCGCGGTGATAGTTGAGGCCGCTGATGAGTACGCCCTTGGGATTGTCCCCGCCCTGTCCGATCAGGGGGACGATAGCCGCCTTCTCGGGCGCCCTTGGCCATGGTCCGGATGGAACACTATCGGCTTCTGCCAGGTCAACCAGATCCACCACTTGATCTGTCCAAGCGCGTTTTAAATTCCAAAGCCCGGAACTGCCCGTGACGATGCAGGGCAATAAAGGATTGTCATCCGACCCGCCACTTATCCATTGCCGTCTGGCGTTGCCATGCTCATCGAACAAGTAAAGCGCACTAAACGGAAGATCCTGAAGATTTCCTGCGAGAGCGGAGAAGGACGCTTCGACGACCTCTCGCTGAGTGTCGGCAGCTGCAAGTCCCGAAGCCAGCGCTCGCATCGTCGAGATACGCCTTTCGCCGATGACCCTCTCGGTCTCCTCGGCCACCGCGCAAAACACACCCTCAACCTTGCCGCTGTCGCCAATTAACGGGCTGTAGGAGAACGTGTGATAGGTTTCTTCAGAATAACCGCTGCGTTCGAGCAGAAGCAACAAAGCGCGGTCCCAGGTCGACTGCCCGGTCTCATAAACGGTCTCCAGGCGCCCTTTGATATCGTCCCAGATCTCCGCCCAGAGAATTTTAGTGGGGACGGCAAGCGAATTGGGATGCTTGTTTCCAAGCGTTGGCCGGTAGGCATCATTATAGAAGAATGCGATCTCAGGTCCCCAGCCGAGCCACATCTCGAACTTCGACGTCAGCAATAACCGCAAGGCGACCTTCAGCGCTTCCGGCCATTGGTCGGGCGGTCCAAGCGAGCTACTCGCCCAATCATGCTGGCGCATCATTCGCGCCATTTCGCCGTCACCGACGAATATGTCCGAGTATCGGTCAAGAGCTTGTGTATTCATCACATTTCCCGGCAGACTATTGCAGGACCGACTTAGGCCATTGATAACGCTTGTCCAGCCCGCTAGTTCTGAAGGCCACGTTTTTTTGCAGGAAGAGATCTAAGATGGGTGAAGGGTCGCAGCCGGAATGGAGCGCGAATGAACTCAGGCTGGCGATCAAGTCGGCCGGCGTCGCACTCTGGAGCTGGATGGTGGATGATGACACGTTCGTTATGGATGCCAAGGCCTACGAGCTCTGGGACATCGCTGCAACAGAGCAACTTACCTTCGAACACCTTTCCGCCAAGGTCCATCCCGCCGACCGCGATCGGGTCAGAGCTGCCTTCGTAGCGACCCGTGCCATCGACGGTGCCTTTGAAATTGATTTCCGCATTCTGACCGATGCATCCGATGTCCGATGGATTTCCGCTAGGGGCCAGGGGAACGACGGCGATGCCGCCACGAAGAAAATGACTGGCATCTTTCTGGACGTGACAGGTCGCAAGCAGGCCGAGGAGGGTCATGAGCTTCTCGCGGGCGAGATGAGCCATCGCGTGAAGAACTTGCTGGCCCTAGCAGCCGGTCTGACGAACATTACGTCGCGGTCCGCCGAGACCAAGGAGGAGATGGCAAAGCAGCTGACACAACGCCTGACTGCGCTTGGCCGAGCCCACGAGCTCGTTCGGCCTCTGCCGAATGGGCAGGGCAACGCGGCTCTGCTGGGGGATCTGTTCAGCGTAATCTTGGCGCCCTATGACGATGTCGGTGCCTTTGCGGGACGCATCCGTGTGGCTGTCCCGCGCATGGGCATCGGGGAAAAGGCCGCGACAAGCCTTGCCCTTGTCGTTCATGAGCTGGCAACAAATTCCCTAAAATACGGCGCGCTGTCGAATGATGCCGGCTTGCTGGACATATCCGGCCGCGTCAACGATGACGAGGTCGAAATCGTCTGGACGGAAAGCGGAGCTAATCGAACCTCGACACCGGTGTCGGCAGAGGGATATGGCAGCAAGCTCCTGCAGCGAACCATTTCCGGTCAACTTGCTGGTTCGATCGACTACAACTGGATAGAGGGGGGTGTCGTGGTAACGCTGAGGATGAGAGAAGCTCACCTCACGGTGTAGCCCGGCAGCCCCGTTCGCGTCCTTTTTGAAGATGGATCCGGATTTCGTCGCTATCGGCTCGTGACGACTATGTTGACTGTCTGCGAGACCACCAGCTGTCCCGCACGAACCATCGCTCGATCGCGCCAACGATCATTACAGATGTGCCGGCGAACCCAGCCCAATCTGGATTCGTGCCAGCGGCGCCTTAAGCTTCCAAACAATCAGCCCGTCGGTGAAACTCCATTCCGCCTGACCAGACAGAGCCGAGGGCACCAGCTTGGCGAGAACGAGAGCTCCGAAGCCCTCTTCTTGCGCGAGCAGATCAGCATAGGCCGCTGCCGGCTCGGACCAAACGAGTTCGAGAACATCCCCACCTTCAGAACCGATCAGGCACCATCTCACAGATATGCTTCCGGCATCCGTTACCCCGAAACGCATCGCATTCATGATCAGTTCGTGAAAGGCCATGCCGAGATTGAGAACGGCATTGGCGTCCAGCACTATCTCGGGCCCGGCCACCTGGACTGGTTGCAGATCCTCAAAGGACTTGAGCTGATGCGTCACGAGATCAGCAAGGCTGACACCAGCCCAGTCAACATGGGAGAGCAGGTCATGAGAATGCGATAGCGCCATAATGCGCTCTCGAACCCGTTTCTCGAAATCTTCGATCGACCGCGAGCGTGTCGCCGTCTGCCTTATGACAGCAAGAACGACGGCATACTGATTTTTGACGCGATGATTGATTTCCCGCATGAGCAGGCGAAGCCGCCGGTCGGTCTCGCGCGTTTCTGAAATGTCCCGCGCGATACTCGATGCACCGACAAGTATACCGTCGCGGCTTTTGATCGGCGAGATTGTAATGGAAATCGGCACGATCCGTCCGTCTCGGGAGCGTCGCGTCGTTTGAAAGGGCTCTATCCGCTCCCCCAGCTTCAGCCGACGCAGAATATCGGCTTCCTCATCGCGCCTGTCATCGGGGATTATGAGATAAATCGGCTTTCCAATGGCCTCACTTTCCGTATAACCGAACATGCCTTCGGCAGCCTTGTTCCAGCTTACGATAATGCCTGAAAGATCCTTGCTGATGATGGCGTCGAACGACGATTCTACAATGGCTGCAAGGCGTTCTGCGCTGTGCTCTTCCATGGACGACCGATGACCTTTTATGAATTGCGCTACCGTGATTTAGGCAGTCGCCTGACAGATCAACCTCGCGAGCCATAAAAAAGTTCAATCAACGCATCGCGCCCGCACAAAAAAATCGCCTGGTTCTGCTCCACGTTCAGGCACGGTCGTAAGTAAATGAGGTGAGCAGTGTGGTCACGAAATTGCTTGCCCGTTCTTTGACGAGAACTTCCGTCCACTCATTCGTTCCTCTCAGCCTGAGATCGGTATGAATGCTGTCGACCGCGGCTTCTTCGATGCGCGCGATTTGTTCCTTGAAGTGGGACTCGCCGCCGGCTCGGTACATATCGCGGATGACCATCCGCAAGATCTCCTGAATAGCTATCTGCCAGGCGGTGTTGATTGCCTGAAGTTCGTTCGTGTCCGGTGCCATAGGTTGCCTTTCGGTTGATGGGCCAAGCATGACGCCGCGCGCTGATGGTCCGGGCGGGTCCGAAAACTAGGCCTGCCTTGCCTTGCGGTTGGCGTAACGCCGGTCGCGCTCAGCCTTTCGTGCGGCCTCGTCTTCGATCACCCGCGCGATGCGCGCGTTTTCGGCGGCTTCTTTCGCCTGGTTTTCGGCAACAGCTGCAGCCTCGAGTGCGGCCTGATGCGCTGCCATCTCGTTCCTGGTCCGCTCCTGTTCCTCAAGCTTGAGGCGCTCCCGTTCGACGCGCCGCTCTTCGCGCGCAGTCGCGACAGCCATTCGTTCGGCCTGCCTTTCGAGCTTGGAAGGTGCTGCCGCAGCCTGGGCTGCGCGATAGGCATTGAGAAGATCTGTCTTCGCGGCGGCGGATGCAGCCCGGCGATCGACGATGTCTGTATTCTTGGCGTTCTTCATTCTGGTCTCATGTCTCTTCGTAGAAAATCAGCGCGACTTCACACCTGCGGTGTTAACCGCGGTAGCCGCCATGCGCTCTTCAGACTCTTTGGCAAGACGGGCCTCTCTCAGCCTCTGCGTCTTTGCGTCCCTTGCCTGAGCGACGGCTTCCAGTTCCTCTGCCGCATGGTTCTTGGCGAAGAACTGGGCCTGCGTCTGCACGGCACTAAAGGCATTTTCAGCGCGCTGGCGGGACTTACTGTATGTTTCTGTCATTAGAACCTCGATCATCCGGCGCTCCGCCGAAAATAAAAAGGCCAGGCGTGACGCCCGGCCTCAACGAAACAGCTTCCGGCAGTGCCAGTACATCCGTGGTCAAAGGGAAGCATGTTTCAATTCACGCGGCCTGAAGATTGACGGCCGACATCTTGCCCGACTTCCTGTCGCGCTCCAGCTCGAAGCCGATCTTCTGGCCTTCGACCAGCTCGCGCATTCCCGCGCGCTCGACTGCCGAGATATGGACGAACGCGTCAGCGTCGCCATTGTCAGGCTGGATGAAGCCGAAGCCTTTGGTGGTGTTGAACCATTTTACGGTGCCAGTGGTCATGATAAACCCTTTCAAAGCATAGAGTGAAGAACTGCGAAGCCGATGCCGCGCAGGTGAAAACCGACTATTTTTGAAAGAAAAGTTCGCTTAGGGCGCGTTGCAAATCGCGCGGTGAACAAAGCTCGGCAAGCAAAAGATCGATGAACCAATAGATAGAGCAAGGAACGCATCGCGTCAACGTTTAGTTCTCGATTTAACTGCATTGCATCTTCAGATTGCATGCGTGGCAGCCATGCGAGCGGGCCGTGGCCGGGGGACAGTTCGTTTGAGCGTCCGCAATTCCGCTGGCTTGGCCTGGCCAAGTGATGCTCGACGGTTCAAGGTGTGACGGTACGGCGATGATGATCAAGCATGACCTTCATGCGGAAGACTTACCCAGGGCTTATTCGCCCGATCCAGTGGTGGCCCAATCGTCATCTGATCTTCAGACGCAAGCGGGCTTGAAAGGCCATCGCCGTATCGCGGCGCCTGAGACTGGCGCGGCTGGATCATGACAATGCGCCCCCCGGGATGTGTCCCGCAGGTTCGGCGCAACGCGATCGCAGAAGATACCGTCCCCTGCCGGCAGCAAACACAACATGTTCCGACCATCTCGGAGACACCCGGCTGGCGCAATGCCGCGCCAGCTGTTTTCGTATACCTTTGACGCTCTCACCGTGGCACGCCTTTCGCGACACGTGGCGATCTGGGCGTCGCAATGAGGGAATGAACCCTCTGTCAGCGGCTTGACGCGTTTCGCGGCTGACTGCACCTCATGATCCGTCCTGGCGGTCAAGTTCCTTGAGCGCTGACTGGATCTCGTCGATCGATACTGGTTCAGGCGTTCCGGGCAAGTGCCGGAGAGCCGGTTTCGAAACCACCGCGTAGAGATCTGAGGCCCAGGCCGCAAGGATGGTGCGCCTGTCATCGAGCGAAAGCGAGTGGGATCTTACGACATCCATCGGACGGGCGAGTTGCATGCCCTGCATCAATACTGCCGGTCCCATCGACACGACATTGTCGACTGCCTGCTGCAAGACTGTGTTCATCACGGCAACACCTCACTGAACATGCGGATCGCGATCGCCGCGCCTGCGCAATGCTGCAATCGCCGAGGCTTCGGGCGCCATCAGATCATGTTTCTCCGCAAATGCCGTGAACAGACCACGGGCGGTCTCGGCCTCGATCTCACCGCGAAGGACCGCTTGACACGCCTTCAGAGCAACGGAGTGAGCCGTATCTCTGAACGAGGCGGGCCACTCAGCAAGGTAGCGGTAAGCATCCATCGCGCCGCGTATTTCGGCGGGAAAGCCCAAGCCGACCAAGATCGTGATCGGCTGTCTAAACATATCGGGTTTCATTGTTCGTCTCCTTCCAAACCCTTTGCGTTGAGAGGCGCCACCGCGGTGGCGCCTGCTTTCCAAGCGGGCTTGATCACGCCGCCTTCTGCCCTTCGATCTGAGGGCGGCCGCGTGTGTTCGAAGCAGGTGAACTCTCGATTGCAATCTTGCGCGGTTTCAGCGCCTCCGGGATTTCTCGAACAAGATCAATCGACAATAGACCATTGCTCAAATCGGCGCCGTCCACCCTGACATGGTCAGCAAGCTCGAAACGATGCTCAAAGGATCGGCCGGAGATCCCGCGATGAAGGTAGGCTTCGCCAGAGCCTTCCTGCTTCTTGCCAGTCACCGTCAGGAGATTTGACTGGAAGGTGATATCGAGATCGCCGTCTGCAAAGGCGGCAACCGCAATCGAGATACGGTAGCTGTCATCGCCGGTCTTGACGATATCATAAGGTGGCCAATCGCTCGTCGAGCGGGCGCGCTGGGCGTTTTCAAGAAGATCGAAAAGCCGGTCAAAGCCGACGGTCGATCGGAACAACGGTGCGTAGTCGTAAGATGTTGCCATAGCCATATCCTCCTTGAAGCAACATGGGTACGGGAGCGCTCTAAGTGGCGCCCCTAGCAAGGCCAGCTCCGTTCCAGCAGCTGGCGCAAAACGATTTGGTTTCAAGATTTGCGGTTTCAAGACCGGCAAAAAAGAAAATTTGCGATTTAAGGTTCCGCATGAGATTGGCTCTTTCCCGGAATGCCCACCATCGGCAATTTATAGTTTCTGTGCGTGCGTCCCTGCGCCGCGGATGTGTCCGTCACGACCAATGTCAGAGAGCGTTGCGGCACTGAAGCGGCCTTGTGCGGATTGTTTTAAAGGATGGTAGCGTCGAGCGAGCCTTGCGCCGCATTGGCAAAACATCGACCTGATCGTTGCCCTGGCGTACGAGCCGCTCTTCACGCTGCTCGATGTGCGAGGGAAGCCAGGGCGCGTCAAGATGGCAGGCTTTGAGGCGTCACTGAGCATTCACCGCGGTGCCGATGGTCTCTGAACTGCCCACAAGAACCGAGGTTTGCCAGCAGGGACGCGCATTCCATACAGGATTTCAGGACGACCAAAGCCAAGCAACGACCGATCGCTAGCGGGCCCTGCAGTTGGGTCGCACACGAGCTAGAATGAGCAGCAAAGCTCTTTCAGGGTCAGTTTAGCTTGAACTCGCCATCAACGCGCCGCCATTCGTTTGGCCCGACCAGCCTCTGATGGCTGTAACGGACCGAATGCAGCGCTCCATCGAGCGATGCCTCCCAGAAATGAAGGAACCTGCGCATCACCGGAAAGTCGGGAGCCTGATCATAGTCTTGCCAGACGTAGGTCTGCAGGACGGACACAAAGTCGGGGATACGATAGAGGATGTGTGCGGTGGTTAGCCCGTAACCATTGAGCTGGCGGTCCAGATCCGATGAAAACTGCATAGCGAAGCTCCATTTTTCTGCGTGATCATGGTGGCGCAAAACGGCGCCGCGATCAACGCACCTCACCCATAATCCATATTTTATCGTTAGATTTCATTTTGTTAGCAGCCACGTGGGGTGAGTGCTAATTTTTTGTCGCCACCTACTTGAAATCAAAAAATCTCGAAAATAAATTTTTCGCGCGAACGCTCGGGTTGAGGTTCGCACCCGCCCTGACTGTCATCCGGTCCGGTCCGGGTTCAACGTCATTATTTTTGCTCAATGGAGGAAAACATGTCGTTCCGACCGCTTCATGATCGCATTCTCGTGCGCCGCATCGAGAGCCAGGAAAAAACCAAAGGCGGCATCATCATACCCGATACCGCCAAGGAAAAACCCCAAGAGGGCGAGGTTGTTGCCGTCGGCGGCGGCGCGCGCAATGACGCGGGCGAGGTTCAGGCGCTCGACGTCAAGGCGGGTGATCGCATCCTGTTTGGCAAATGGTCGGGTACCGAGATCAAGATCAACGGCGAAGACCTGCTGATCATGAAGGAAAGCGACGTTCTTGGCGTTATCGAGGCCGAGGTCGAACAGAAGAAAGCCGCCTGACCGCTGGCTGTCAGGCGAACGATATCAGTCAAAAAGCTGCCTATTGAAGGAGTGAAGACATGGCTGCGAAAGAAGTCAAATTCAATACCGATGCCCGTGAGCGCATGTTGCGTGGGGTCGATATTCTTGCCAACGCCGTCAAGGTGACGCTCGGCCCTAAAGGTCGCAATGTGGTTATCGACAAGTCCTACGGCGCCCCGCGCATTACCAAGGACGGCGTTTCGGTGGCCAAGGAAATCGAGCTCGAAGACAAGTTCGAGAACATGGGCGCACAGATGTTGCGCGAGGTGGCGTCGAAGACCAATGATCTGGCCGGCGACGGCACGACCACAGCAACAGTGCTTGCGCAGGCAATCGTCAAGGAAGGCGCCAAGGCTGTGGCGTCGGGTTTGAACCCGATGGATCTCAAGCGCGGCATCGATCTTGCCGTCGACGCCGTGGTCAAGGAGCTGAAGGTCAACGCCCGCAAAATCACCAGCAATTCCGAAATCGCTCAGGTCGGCACCATTTCTGCGAACGGCGACGCCGAGATCGGCCAGTACCTCGCCGAGGCGATGGAGAAAGTCGGCAATGAGGGCGTCATTACCGTCGAGGAGGCCAAGACCGCCGAGACCGAGCTCGAAGTGGTCGAAGGCATGCAGTTCGATCGCGGTTACCTCAGCCCGTATTTCGTCACCAATCAGGACAAGATGCGCGTCGAGCTGGAGGATCCCTATATCCTCATCCATGAGAAGAAGCTCTCGAATCTACAGGCTCTCCTGCCAGTCCTGGAAGCGGTCGTTCAGTCCGGCAAACCGTTGCTGATCATTGCCGAAGACGTCGAAGGCGAGGCACTTGCGACACTCGTCGTCAACAAGCTGCGTGGCGGGCTCAAAATTGCTGCCGTCAAGGCGCCAGGCTTTGGCGATCGCCGCAAGGCGATGCTTGAAGACATTGCCATCCTCACAGGCGGCACTGTCATTTCCGAAGACCTCGGCATCAAGCTTGAAAACGTCACGCTCGACATGCTCGGCCGAGCCAAGAAGGTGGCGATCGAGAAGGAAAACACGACCATCATCGATGGCGTCGGCTCGAAGTCCGAGATCGATGGCCGCGTCGCCCAGATCCGCGCGCAGATCGAGGAGACGACATCCGATTACGACCGCGAAAAGCTGCAGGAGCGCCTGGCAAAACTCGCGGGTGGCGTCGCTGTCATCCGTGTCGGAGGCTCGACGGAGGTCGAGGTGAAGGAAAAGAAGGACCGAGTGGACGATGCCTTACATGCAACGCGCGCGGCGGTCGAGGAAGGCATTCTGCCCGGCGGCGGCGTTGCGCTGCTGCGCGCGGCAAAGGCGCTTGAGGGTCTGCCCACGGCCAACGACGATCAGCGGGTCGGGATTGACATCGTTCGCCGGGCGATCGAGGCCCCCGTACGGCAGATAGCCGAAAACGCCGGTGCCGAAGGCTCGATCGTGGTTGGCAAGCTGCGTGAAAAGAACGAGCCGTCGTTCGGTTGGAACGCTCAAACCGGCGAATATGGCGACCTTTACGCGCAAGGTGTCATCGACCCCGCCAAGGTTGTTCGCACCGCACTCCAGGATGCGGCTTCGGTTGCAGGACTTCTGGTAACAACAGAAGCGATGATCGCTGAAAAGCCCAGAAAGGAAGCCGCGCCTGCTCTGCCCGCCGGTGGCGGCATGGATTTCTAGTCTCCAAAGGCCAGCCCGCCCCTTCCCAGGGGCGGGTACTAGCGAGCGGTTGTCATGATAGAACCGATTTCAAGAGACGATGCACGTCTATGCGCCGGGGTGGTCAGGGAGGTCGTCCGTGCAAAGGGCATCGCAAATGACCCGGGTGCCGTTGCAAAGCTAACGGTTGCCGTCGCCCGACTTTTCAACAAAGGACTTCGCGAGCGCGATCAGCTCATGGCTGCGGCCATGGAAGCAGACCAAGCTGTATAGGGCAAAGCTCCGAGCCGGCAGCGCTAGCCGCCGGCTCGGGCACTGGTGGTACCGCCTGTCCGGATCGATCCCGAACGGGTTTACGTCATGCCCATCTCCCCGAACCGGAAATCGGCGCGCTTCTTCCTCGTCGGATACGCCGGCGCGGACCAATGTTAAAGCCGCTCGGCGCAATAGCGATAGCCGGCTGGCTTCTGCGACCGAGACGAGCCGCGCATCGTTTTCGCCAATATGGTGGTCGCCGAGCTCCTGAAACGCTCTTTACCCTTGTCGATCAGCAGTCGATGTAAGCCGAAAGCGCTTCCGGTGATCCGTCCGGAAACGCTTCCCTCAGGTGATCGAGGAACGCTGAGACGCGCGCGCTAAGCAGTCGTCTCGAAGGATAAAGAGCCCAAAGCCTGATATCCGATCCTTGCACATCGCCCCATAACGAGAGCCTCCCAGCGGCAATATCGCCACTTACCAGCGAAATCGGCAGGCGGGCAGCACCCACGCCCATTCGCACAGCATCGCGCACATTCAACAAAGACGTCAGTCCAAGGATCGGCTCCGCACCTATCGTAAATGCCGAACCGTTGCGGTTCACGTGCCAAGTATCAGGCGGCCCCGGCGGGCCGCGCACGACCACAGGCACGTTGGTGCCTTCCGGTGGCGCTTGCAGCGACAACGGCGCGACGATGACAAGCCGGTCGCGAAGGAAGGCCCTGCCGACGAGGGCGTTGTCCGCGTCCGGGTTTACCCGAATGACCAGATCATAGCCCTCCTCAACCATGTCCACTGCCCGGTCTTCAGTCGTGACGTCGAGCCGCACATCGGGATATTGCAGCGCAAAACTCGATGCCAGCTTTCCCATCGCCATCTGGGAAAACAGCAACGGAGCGCTGATCCGCAGCCTCCCGCGCGGTCGCTCGCCCCCAGCTGCAATTGCCGACGCCGTCTCGTCCAATTCCATGAGAAGTGCCCCGGCACGGTGGTGCAGTGCCCTCCCCTCCTCCGTGAGCTTCAGCGTCCTTGCACCGCGTTCAACAAGGCGCAGTCCGAGGCTGGCTTCGAGGTCGCTGACGCGTCGCGAGAGCGTTGCTTTGGGGCGTCCGGTCGCGCGCGCTGCGCGACCAAAACCGCCATGCCTGGCAACAAGAACGAAATCGGCAAGCCCGAGAAGATCCATCAGCTGTTCCACCTGCGAGACATTTGGTCCAAAATTCCCGTCTAGTGGGTCATCAGTGATCCATTCATATTCGGGTTGTCAACAACGCAAGGAGAACTTCCATGACAATCCTCGTAATCGGTGCAACGGGTCGTGTCGGTCGGCATGTCGTCAATCAGCTCGTGGCTCGCAAAGCCACCGTCAGGATTCTCACCCGTGACGCGTCAAAGGCCGACTTTCCAATGGAGGTCGAAGTCGCAGAAGGCGAGATTCTCGACCTCGACGCTCTTCGCAACGCTTTTAAGGGCGTGCGAACGTTGTTCCTCCTGAACGCGGTCACAGGCGACGAATTCACCCAGGCGATCATCACACTGAACATCGCCAGAGAAGCCGGTGTCGAACGCGTCGTCTATTTGTCGGTCTTCGACGCGCATCGCGCCGTCAATGTCCCGCACTTCGCGGTGAAGGCCGGCGCCGAGCAAATGTTGAAAGAGATGGGTTTCAGCGCGACGATCCTGCGCCCGAGCTACTTCATCGACAATGAGATCATGATCAAGGACGTTGTCATCAACCACAGCGTCTATCCAATGCCGATCGGGTCAAAGGGCGTTGCGATGGTCGACGCGCGCGATATCGCCGAGGTGGCAGCCATCGAACTCATTCGTCGCGACATGGCCACCGGCAAACTTCCACTGGTGACGATCAATCTGGTCGGACCGGACACGCTCACCGGCCAAAGTGTTGCCGATATCTGGTCCGACGTTCTCGGCCGGCCTATCGTCTACGGCGGCGACGACCCGAGCGGCTTCGAGCAGACCATGGCAACATTCATGCCGAAATGGACCGCCTATGAAATGCGGCTTATGGCCGAACGCTACGTGAGCCACGGCATGATCCCTGAACAAGGTGACGTGGAGCGGCTGATAACGATGCTCGGGCGACCGCTGCACGGCTATCGTGAGACGGCAACATCGCTGGCAGCCATGCATTGAGAGCTGATTGGGGGTCGGCCTGTCGAAATGCAGCGAAATAGCTGCATTTCGCCTGCTGGAGCGCAGCCGCAGTGACGCTCCGAACGACTGCCGGCAACCGCTGGCGCCTCAAGGCTCAAGCAATCAGCCGATCCAATGCAACTTGCGGCGCGCTTGCGGGTTTGGTGGCGTTTCTGGCAGCGTGGAACCAAACACCGCATGCGCCGTTTCTTGGCCGAGACGCTTATGTCTCTGAGGAGAATTTCAAATGGGTAGCACCAGCGACAAGATTTCTGGCAAGGCAAACGAACTGGCAGGCCAGGCCAAGCAGGCTGTTGGAAAAGCCATCAACGACAGGGAAATGCAGGCCAAGGGTCTTGCGCAGGAAGCCAACGGCGATGCGCAGCAGGCGAAGGGTCAGGCGAAGGATGCTGTGAAGAACATCGTCGATCGCGCCTGATTTTGAAGGCTCGAAGCGTTTAGAGGCGCGCCAAGTCGGCGCGCCTTTTTGTTGTCTACTTTTCAGTTGGATCGCGGCCCGCGAAGATCCCCGTCACAAAACGATAAGCGCAAGTGACCCAGAGCTTCCTCTCTATGCGGCAGCCTACGCTGACGACGGCCAGCGACACCCGCGGTTAGATGTGACAACCGCGATTGGAGCAGGAGGAAGTGCAAATTCAGGGTGTGTGATCGACCGCGATGCCGCATGCTTGCCGCGGAGACCGGCAGGGCTGGCCTCGCGTGCCTCAGCGGGGAACGCCATGTCGGCATCGACAGCCGGACTTACTACTTCATCGAGACGAGGCAGGTAGCTTGATCATCATCGCGAACCGTTGAACTTTGTTCGGCCCGCTGTCTTTCATCCTCTTTGACACGGAGTTCTGGCAGCCACCCTGCCAATATGCGTGAGGAGGCAGGGATGCGCCGCACTCCTGCTATCGAGTTCACCCGCTTGCTGAACTGCCACATCGCCTTTCGATCCTCCCAGATAATCTGTGACCCTTCCCGATCCCAACTGACGATCTGCGTGGCTTCCCTGCCCGAAGTGCCACACCGCCAGGTCAAGCTCGCGCAGCGCACCTGCTACCCTCGACAAAAGTTTAACCGTTGTCTCGGCTCACAAGATCGCCAGCCAAAGCTTTGTTTAGGTCGAGCACGAGATCGATATTGACTCTCGACGCCATCGGAACATAATAGGAACAATCTTGGCGATGCGGCCGCCTACCTCACAATTCGAACCACGGAGAACGAGCATGTTTGCGCGATCGATAGACCATGCCGCTGCACAGGATAACGGTGTCGATATGTATATGACACCCGCTGGCGAGGTGAGCGCAGCCGATGTCCACCCCGACCTCATTCGGATGGTTGGCACGCGTGCGATCAGCAGTCTGCGTTTTGCCGTGGCTTGCGCCTATGCGATGCCCGACGCTGGGCCGTATGGCGAAATAGAAGTGGCGATTGACGAAGCGGCTAAGCAGGCTTGCGGCGGCCACCGGCTTTATAACCCGGACCGGTTCTCGAAGGCAGCTTGGTTTCCGTGGCAAGGCGACATCGATGACGCTATCGGCGGCGCCTACGTTCGGATCAGAGCGCATCAGGCCAACCAGGAACCTGTTTGATGTCTCATGTTATAAAAAATCCGCCAAGGCCGTCCGCTTCCGACGAGTCCGCCGCGGCTCACGCTTGGCTTGACGGCGACGCAATAGCAGCTATCCAGGCGCTGCTCGATAACTGTTGGCATCTGCGCATTCAATCGACCCTTGCGGGGGCCGCAACGGGCAAGGGCTTTGCTCGCTTGTCTGGGCCTGCCTGCGAGCACGGGGATTGACGTGCTCGACAAACCGCAACCTAAGACGCAGTTTCGCAAGGCTTTCGACGAATGGTGGAACGCCCAGACACCCGAATTCAGGGAACGCACGGACGTCCACGCAGCCTGGACCATCTTCCAGGCGGGCTACACGGCTGGCAAACGCAAAAACCTGAAGCGGTACATATTCCGGGTCGGCAAATTCCGGATCACTCGCTGGGCCGAAAGCGTTACCGCAGCCAAAGAGGAAGCGATCATCGAAGCTGACTACCGTGTTGCGATGAGAGGTGGAAAGCCCCCTGCCGGCGGCTGGCGCCTGGAGCGGCTCGGTGCCTCGTAATGGCGCCTACTGGCTGTCTGAATATGCCGGCCGGACCGTCGAGTTCCTTTGCATCAAATGCGAAAGGGCCGGCGCGGCATCGGCAGACGATCTTCTGGCCGAATCCGGTGATCAGAGCATGCCGAGCCTTCGTTACCATCTGGCTTCGCGGTTCGGCTGCACGCGCGGACCGAACGCGCCGATCAATGAGACCTGCAAGCTCTCGTATGCTGGAGCCGGCACAGTCCTGCTGAAGGAAGAGCCGAAGGCCGATGATGATAGGACGATCGGCGAGCTGGCAGAGTACAACACCATTTTTGCTCAGTGCTTGGCATGCAAACGCCGCAAGCCGGTGAGCCGCTGGGAGATCCAGCGAAGGTTCGGGAAGGATGTCACCATGGGAGCGCTCGCGAAAGCCATGCGCTGCAAGTGCGGAAAGAAAGGCGCGAGCCTTTACCTGGGGAATATGTCGCGATGAGCGACACCGGCAGACCCAGGCAGTAATCTGCGCCGAACAAGCGCTTCAGTTGCGGAGCCCGCCGCGCTCGAAAGCGGGGGTTCAGCGGGCTCCTACCGCAATGCGGCCAAACCAATAAGCAGCTAGTTGATGAGTCGTTCAAAACCGGAACCTTCCCTTCCACACTCGGACGACGACAGGCTTAAGGCGGCATAAATAGTGTACCGTTTAGGAATACCTGCCGCCGCGATGATGTAACTCGTCGGCTAAACAAGGCGGGATAGCCGGTGTTTGCTCGCTGCTCTGCTGACTATGCCATGAGCTACCCGGTCCGTTACCTTCCGCTTGCCAGGCTGCCCAAGTGCCGCCTGGTGCGCCGTCAATATCCAATTGAAGGCGCGCGAAATCACATAGGCCCTTTGGCTTAAGCCACCAATGGAACAATTTTCACGGTGGAAAGGTGTGCATGCTGAGGGCAAGGAACGTTACGCGACCCCTGCGGATGCGGTAGGACCCAGAAGATCCGAGGTGTTTTTCGGATCTTTGCTATCCTGTCGGGTAAATGGGTTGGTGGCTTTTACCAGGCTGTTGAGGAAATCAACGGTGGCAAGCTCGATGCGTCGCCCACAACCCGGGCTGTCATCGAAGCATTGATGCTAGCAGATCCGCAGTCAACAGTTTTCCGCCGCAAAGCCGGCTTGCCATTGGTCATCGATTTTCCTCAATGGAATAGATGGCATGTAGCAGTGCAAGGTGGCTGAGGCCCTGAGGCAGGTTTCCAAGCCCCGAGCCGGTCGCCGGATCGATCTCTTCGTTCAGAATGCCGAAATTATTTCCAAGCCTTTCGAGCAAGCGCTTGAGCAATTGCTCGGCATGATCGACCTCACCTAAGAAGGCATATGCTTCGACAAGCCAGCATGAGCAGGCAACAAAAGTCCCCTCCTCCTTCGCAGCGCCGCTGTAGCGGTAAACCAGCGGACCGACAGCCAGCTCTCGTTCGATTGCGGCCCGCGTACTCTTGAGGCGGTCGTCGTGCTCGAAACCGAAGCGGGTTGTCAGCAAGAGCGCCGCGTCGAGCCGATCGGTCCCGGCAAAAAATGTGTATGCCTGCTTCTCGCTGGACCAGCAGTTCTCGTCGATCCATTTGCGTATTTGATCGCTCACGCCAAGCCAGCGATCAGCGTCGCCCCTGATATGTCCTTCCCTGGCAAGCCAGGCCGCGTTCTTCAGCGCCAGCCAGCAGCCAATTTTGGAAAAGGTGTAGTGTTGCTGGTCCTCAAGCTCCCAAATACCGCAGTCCTGCTCGCGCCACCGTGTCAGGCATTGATCCGCCAAGCCTGCCATAAGCCCGGCTGCCTGCGGATCAAGGACATGGCCACATTTTGCAAACAGGGCTGCGGTTTCCAGGACATCGCCGTAACAGCTGAGCTGTGTCTGTGTTCTGGCCCTATTGCCCACCCTGACAGGCGATGACGCCTTGTACCCGGGGACGGCGACCGTTCGCTCGTCAGGCACTGCCTCGCCTGTCAATGTGTAGACGACCTTCGGTACCGGCCCATCGTCAGATATGGTACGGACCAACCAGCCAAAAGCACCGATGGGCTCCTCAAGTGATCCCGCACGCAGCAAAGCCTTGATCGTATAGGCAGCATCCCGCACCCACGCATATCGGTAATCATAGTTTTTGACGCCGCCAAACCGCTCAGGAAGTCCAGACGTCGCGGCTGCAGCGATAGCCCCAGTCTTGGAATAGACGAGAAATTTCAGGGATAGCGCACAGCGCACAAGGTCGCCTTTGAATGGGCCGTCATAGGCCAACTCGCTGGACCACCTTCGCCACTCGTCATCGCTGAGGTCAATCCGACGGTCGATATCCTTGAGGTTTGGTATGGCAAGAGGAGCTTGATCGGCCACGAGAAAAGCAACACATGTCGATGAACCGGCTGACGTCGTGTGGCAGGCAAGTGTTCGCTGATCCTCATCGACGATGATACCAACCTTATCATCGTGACAGAAGGTTGTTGTCAAATCCCCGATATACCGTATTGCTGCGTTCGGATGATCGGCGCGCCTTACCTGCCGCTCAGCGCATGTCGGCTCCAGCGTAATTTTGAATTCGACAGAACCCCTCAAACCTTCAATTCGACGAGCCAGTTCGCACCACGGCAGCCGTCCAGCGACACCGCTGTTCAGGGACTCGGTCAACCGGGCAGACCCGGTGTCGGTGATGAAGATCGTTTCCAGAACATTGCTGTCTTGCCGGTATTGCCGCTCGATGTGAAACTCTGCGGTCGGCGTGATGGTGAATTGACCGCCCGCTGGATCATGCAGACGGTTGAACAGCGGCGGGCAGTCCATGTCGGGGGCGCACCACCAGTCAATGGCGCCGTCAGCGCCGACAAGGGCAACTGAGCGACCATCTCCCACTGCAGCGTAGTGCTCCAGTGGGAGATAGCCGTCAATCCTGACTGGAACGAGGGTTCCCAGCATCAGGGTAGCGTATTGCCGCCGGTCACGCCAAAGCTCTCGCCCGTGATGTAGCTCGATTCCTGGGAGGCCAGGAAAACGTAGATTGGCGCACATTCGGCTGGCTGACCGGGACGTTTCATCGGGACCTCGCTGCCGAACGCCGTGATGACGTCCTGCGTTTGGCCTCCGGATGTCTGCAGCGGCGTCCAGAATGGACCAGGTGCCACGATGTTCACGCGGATCCCCTTTGGCAGAACCTGCTTGGACAGTGCCTTGCTGAACGCGACGATTGCCGACTTCGTCGGCGCGTAGTCGAGAAGTGTCGCAGACGGCTGGTAAGCTTGAATGGAAGCGGTATTGATGATCGATGAGCCTTCAGGCATGAGCGGGACAGCCGCCTTGCATATCCAGAACAGGGCGTAGACATTCGTCTTGAAGGTTTCATCGAATTGTTCGGTTGTCAGCTGCGAAATGTCGGCGATGGCTTTCTGGCGACCAGCCACATTGACCAGGAGATCGAGACCGCCCAGCTCGTTATTCGCTGTCTCAACAAGCTTTTTGCAGAACGCTTCGCGTTTGAGATCGCCAGGGATCGCGACTGCCTTTCGGCCTTCCGCCTCAATGAGCTTGATCACCTCCTCCGCGTCGCTCTGTTCTTCAGGCAGATAGTTTATGACGACGTCGGCTCCCTCACGGGCGAAGGCAATCGCGGCTGCCCGGCCGATCCCGGAGTCGCCACCAGTCACGAGTGCTTTGCGACCGTTCAGTCGACCGGTACCCTTATAGGATGTTTCACCGTGATCGGGCACAGGCTGCATCTTGCTCGCCAAGCCGGGTACTGGCTGTGGTTGCTCAGGAAATTTCGGCTGAGGATACTGCGTGAGCGGGTTCTGCATATTAAACTGGTCGGCGGAAGCCATTGATCATCTACCCTTTTTCATGAAGGAGAGATCAAAAGCTCCGTGATAGGAAGTTGTTCCCGAGCAGCGCAGAAAGGGCACTTAATTTCGGAACTGTTTCTGCTTTCGGTGGTTGGTCGAATGCGGGCTACGGCCGTTGCCGCCGCCCTATCCTCAACGGGCCAACTCCTATGAACATCGAGCACAAATCTTTTAGACCAAGTGACTGGGTCCCAAACAACACTCGGTTGCCAGTCCTGATCTACCGCCAGGCAATTTTCCATGCCACCTCGTCGGATTTCGAGGAGGCATTCGAGGAGAACGGCTGGACCGGTATCTGGCGCGATGGCGTGTTCGATTATCATCATTACCACTCGGGAGCGCATGAGGCGTTGGGCGTGGGGCGCGGTACAGCCAAGCTTCAACTCGGCGGACCTGGTGGCGAAATCATCGAACTCGCGACGGGAGATTGCCTTCTCCTACCAGCAGGAACGGGCCACAAGAAAATAGAGGCATCAAGCGACTTCGAGATCGTCGGAGCTTACCCTCCGCGCCAGCAGGCAGATATCCAGACGCAGGCACCGAGCGCCGAGCTGCTTGCGATCATTTCGTCGCTTTCAATACCAGGCAACGATCCGGTCGTTGGCGCGACCGGTGGCTTGAAAGAGTTTTGGCGATGATTTTTTCCTTTGCCAATGCCTGATCGCGCGGTTCG
This sequence comes from Rhizobium sp. 21-4511-3d, assembly GCF_053522545.1. NCBI lineage: Bacteria > Pseudomonadati > Pseudomonadota > Alphaproteobacteria > Hyphomicrobiales > Rhizobiaceae > Rhizobium > Rhizobium sp. 21-4511-3d. Next base: position 241,048 of record NZ_JBNWCF010000010.1, read on the forward strand.
ACGCTTTGGCAATTCCCAGTAAAGTGGCGCAATGTCCTTCGAGGATCTGGGGAGGGCACACGCTTGCTGTGCGCCCGCGCCTCTAGGTGTGTGGCCCCCAACATGTCACGGCATTGACGAACCAGCTCTACAGCGAGGCTGCCCGCCGGCAGCGGTCTGATAAGCTCGGCCTCCGGTTGCGAAAGGTCAAGCCAGGCCTGCCAATCGTGACGCCGATAGCGATATCGCTCAAGGCGCAATCAGGCGGTCGCGGCGGAACGAACTTTTCGGACAGAGGTTCACCCCTTCGAGGCAATCAAGTCTCTTGAGAGGAGTTTTCCGATGGGAAGCACAGCTGACAAGGTTTCCGGTAAAGCCAATGAACTGGCTGGCAAAGCCCGCCAAAGCGTGGGCGATGCAACCGATAACCGTGATATGAAGGCAAAGGGCATGGCGCAAGAAGCCAAGGGCGATGCTCAGCAGGCGAAAGGCCAGGCTAAGGACGCAGTAAAGAAGGTCGTCGATAAGGCATAACGCCTTCGGCAGGACATGGTGGTCCGCTGGTAGTGCTACCCCAGCGGGCCGGCTCTCATAGCCGCGCTTCCCTAGATTCTAGTGCCAGATCTCCGTCCTGACCCCCGTCTTCGTAAGCCCATGCCAGGGAACCCACAGCGTGTAGCAGACAGGCAGATATCTTCAGAACACATGCAGGCAGACTTTGAGGCCCCCGCTTTGTCGGAGGTGCGGCCCTCACTTGCAGCAGCATGGTTCCTGGACAAATTGTGAAATGCTGATGAGCGATCTTCCATCGCTGCAATCAGCTGGACTTCATCGCTTCCTCGGCAGCAAGCATTTCAGCGATGCTTGCTCCCTCGCGGGTCGTTGCTGGTCCGGGCGTGGTCGCAGCAATACGCAAGTCTTCCAACATCTGCGCAGCGAACGCTATAGCGTCGTCATCGCTGGAAACGCTGTCGGCTCACATGCGGACAGCCACAAGCTCGTTGCCCTCCCCATGAAACTCCACCGTGACAGTCGCCTCTGTCGTCCTGGCAACATTTGTCCGCACCAGATGCATTCCGAAATTCCCTCCACTTCATGGACGCGACCCCCGCAGCAGCCGCGCAGGTTAAATCTACCGACCACTACTTTGTTCCAACCGCGTTCTTAGAAGCAGGACACGCACCAAGCTGGCGCAGCCCGGCGAAAGCTGCAGCCTCTATCTCTTCGTCGTCCCCGGTATGCTCGTCACGATCGCCGATACCGGATCACTGGCAGGGAAGCTATCCTCGAGCCCCTCCTCCAGTTCGGCCTCCAATTCGACTTCGTCGTGACTTTCGCGAGCGCTTGGGACCGGCTCCAGACCTCTACTGCCTTCATCAAAGTTGCCATTGCTCAAGGCATCGTATCGGTTGAGGCTTCCTTCCGGTCGCTGGGCTAACATGCCGCTCAAAACGGCCGTTAGACCGTTGTTGCCGGCCTGGTCGTCCGCAACTTGCTGGAAGACACCTGCCATTCCAGCGAATATTTCGACAGCTGGCTCATCCGCTCCCAGAAACGCGCCAATTTCGTTCATTTCCGCAACCCAACGGTACGCTTTGGGATACATGTCAGGAATGCCGTGGCCGAGCTTCTCGACCAGCTGCCGCTGACTTTCGGATAGCTCCGCCATCAGGGCTTTGTCAGCTCCATTCCGAGCGGCTGCCAACAGCATCGCGGTGCCGAGGCCAATCAGGCCTTTGTTGATACCGGCGTAGCACATCTTGAGTGCCGATGCGGCACCGACATCGCGCTCAAGAAGACGCGCATCCAAGCCGAATTCGGTGAGAACCGCTACGGTCTCTCTTGCATCTCCGCTGATATAGAAGCGGGGGCCGGGTTTGCCTGCCTGTGGCGGACCACCGATAATGCAGGCGTCGAGAACTGTCGCAGCAGTGTCCTTAAAGACTTCAGAGACCTTTTCCATCGTTTGTGGAGAAACGGCATTGCAGTCAACGAATGTCGTAGAAGATTTGGATGAGCGAACCGCCGTCGCGACCTTGTCGGCCACCGCTAAAGCCTGAGACGGCGGGACAATCGACAAGATGATATCGGCGTCGACCAACGACATCAGGTCTTCCTCACGGATGCCAGCAACCGCAGCCCGATCCCGTGTCGCTGAACTGCGTCCTTCCAAGGTGGTACTGATTTCCGCTCCGGAGGACATAAGGGCTTCCGCGACAGCGCTACCCATAGCTCCCATTCCGATCACAGCGATTTTTGACATTAACATTTGCCTTTATGATATTGAAGTCGGAACTAGTGGCGACAAGCTCCGATGCAAGTTACCTTTGCCGAGATAGCCAGCAACGATGACCGTCACTTGGGAATTTTAAGCGCGAGACTCAGCAGACGATCTCGGCCGTGCGATCGCTAGACGCGACAGATGCTGTGGCGCTGATGGAACTCACCGGGATCAACACCTACGAGAAGATTGTTGAACTCATGGAGCAGTGCTATCCTAACATTCCGGGAATCGTCGTTCCCCCCGTCTCCTAGCAATTGAGCACGAAGATCAAGGGTTTGGTAGATGAATACAATGGCGCCAATGCAAGCGAGTCCGACCTGGATCGCTGGCCGCGGCCGTCCACTCGCACCTTGAGACGGGTAGCGAGTTTCGATACCACCTTGCCAGTTTTCTTGACGGTTTTTACATTGATCCCTCAAGTCGCCGGAGACGAGAGCGGCTCGTTGATACACCCGATTTAACGGTTGACCAGCGTTTTGACGCGCTGGTGAGAGCTATTGGGGAACACCTCTGCCGTAGGTGGAGGCTAGGACCGGCTCCGCTTTGGACCGACGCGCCGGAACGCTTCCTAAAGAAGCCATGGTTCCTTGGACAAGAGCGCATGAAGCCGTTTTACATTGCCGAAAGCCCCAGCGCTTACAGGCGCCGATTCATTTTCACGGAAATGGAGCCTCTTCGTCGGGCGCGCATGGTAAGCATCCGGTGAAGACCACAGGTCAGGCAGCTTGAGCGTTGACGGTCGGCGGCGTCCAATTCCACGGAAGCAACTGCTCCAGCCTGATAATCGGCG
>NZ_JBNWCF010000011.1:0-237227 GCF_053522545.1 Rhizobium sp. 21-4511-3d
CGTCGCAACCATGCGAAAGCTCCTCACCATCCTCAACGCCATCATCAGGGACAACAAACCATGGCAAGACGCTTGACGCAGAAGACAGTCGCTCTCCCCCCGGGGAGAGGGTAGGGTGAGGGGGCTCCGGGCGCGGCAGATCTTCAGCAACGGCCTGGATCGAAGACAAAAATGCCCGCCTCCCCGCGGGCATCTTCAACTCATGTATAAACCGATCACGCGACCGGCTGGCCCGCCAGGAATACTCCGAGCTGGTCGAGCTGGCCCGCGATCCCCGCCTGGCGGTATTCGACCTTGTCGCCGCCGTCGAGGATGGTGATCTGTTCGGTGAGCACAACATGGGTGCCATCGGCGACCGGTGTCAGGCTGATCGTCGTCAGCGACGAGGAGATGCGGCGTTCGTTGTGGGACATCGTATAGGCGTAGACGATGCGGCGGTCCTTGACGATATCCTCGTAGCGGGCGTCGGCGACGTATTGGTCGCTCTTGCCGAAATCGAACTTGCTGACATCGCGGCCGCCGACGCGGAAGTCGTTCTCTGTATAGGTGGTGGTGAAGTTGTCGCCGATCGCTTCCCATTGCAGCCTGGCCTTCGGATCCGACCATGCGGCGAAGACGCGGGCGGGCGAGGCTTCGTAGGTGCGCTCGACGGAGAAGGTGGAATGGACCGTGCTGTATTCAGACATGCGCTTACTCCTCTACCTCTGGCATTTCCGGGTTGGCTTTCAGGTATTCTCCCAGCCTGTCGAGGCTGCGCTCCCAATGGGTGCGGCGCTCGTTGATCCAGCTTTCGGCCGAGCGCAGCGCCGATGGCTCGATGCGGCAGGTCCGCACGCGGCCGAGTTTTTCCGATTTCACCAGGCCGCTCGCCTCCAGCATCTGCAGGTGCTGCAGGACCGAAGGCAGGGCCATGGTGAGCGGCGCCGCCAGTTCCTTGACGGAGGCCGGCCCCTTGCACAGGCGATCGACCATGCTGCGCCGCGCCGGATCGGCCAGCGCCTGAAACATCAGATCAAGTGCATGCGATTGGTTAGGCATACACCTAACTATATGCATCCGCGGCTGCCTGTCAATAATAGTTAGGCAAATACCTAGCTATTTGCGCAAACAAAAATGCCCGCGTCTCCGCGGGCATTTTCAATTCAGGCACAGACCGTATCAGGCGACGCGGCGGTGGCCGGATGCGGTGGCATGGCCGGTGCCGAGATTGAACTGCGAGAGCAGCTGCATCAGCTTGGCGGCTTCCGCCGCAAGACCATGGCTGGCTGCCGTCTGCTCCTCGACCATGGCGGCGTTCTGCTGCGTGCCCTGGTCCATGGTGTTGACGGCCGTGTTGATCTCGTGGAGACCGGTCGACTGTTCGCGGGTGGCGGTGACGATCGCGCCGACGTGGCGGCTGATCTCCTGGACCTGCGCGACGATCGCTTCCAGCGACTTGCCGGTTTCGCCGACCAGCGTCACGCCGGAGCGGACCTGGGCGTTCGATGCGGTGATCAGCGCCTCGATCTCCTTGGCGGCCTTTGCAGAACGCTGGGCGAGCTCGCGGACTTCCTGGGCGACGACGGCGAAGCCCTTGCCGGCTTCACCGGCACGGGCTGCCTCGACGCCTGCATTGAGAGCCAGCAGGTTGGTCTGGAAGGCGATGTCGTCGATGACGCTGATGATGCTGGAGATCTGCTCCGAGGAGTGCTCGATGCCGGTCATAGCATCGACGGCCTTGCGGACGATCTCGCCTGACTGCTCGGCACCGTTGCGGGTGCGATCGACCAGATTGCCGGCTTCCTCGGCACGGCGGGCCGTGTCCTTGACGGTCGTGGTGATCTCTTCGAGCGCAGCTGCGGTTTCCTCGACAGAGGCTGCCTGCTGCTCGGTGCGGCGGGCAAGACCATCGGCGGCGGTGCGGATTTCGGCGGCACCGGCGTCGATCGCATTGGCATTGCTGCCAACCGTCTGGAGAGCGCCATGCAGCTTGCCGACAGCGCTGTTGTAGTCGTTGCGCAGGCGGTCGAGATGGGCGGCGAAGGGCGTCTCGATGCGGTGGGCGAGATTGCCGTCCGAGAGAGCACCGAGAGCGCCGCCAAGGGCGTCGACGGCGGTGCGGATTTCAGCGGCTTCGCGGGCCTTCTGCTGTTCGCGGTCCTGGCGCTCGCGCTCGGTCAGCGAACGGCCCTCTTCGGCCTCGCCTTCCAGACGCTGGCGGTCGATCGCGTTGGCCTTGAAGACCGCGACGGCTTCGGCCATCGAGCCGATCTGGTCGCGGCGCTCCTCGCCCGGAATGGCGACCGAGAAATCACCGGCGGCGAGCTTCTGCATCGCGGCGGTCATGGCGGTGACCGGCTGAACGACGAGGCCGTGCAGCAGCCAGGCCATGGCGGCGATCATCAGGCCGACGGCGAGAAGCGTTGCGATGGTGGCGGCAATCCGGAACTCGTTGAGCGAAGCGAAAGCCTTGTCGCTATCGACGACGAAGGCGAGATACCATTCGACGGTCGGCAGGCCGGTGACCGGCATGAAGCTGACGAGAACCGGCTTGCCGCCGAATTCCGTGGCGACGAGGCCGGAGCCGATCTTCGGCGTTTGCGCCGGGAAGGCATCGGCGAGCGTCTTGGTGACCAGCTTGGCATCCGGGTGGATGAGGATCTGGCCGCTCTTATTGACGAGGAAGGCCGTGCCCTGGCCGCCGAGATCGATCTCCTTGATCATCTTGACCATGGTTTCGAGCGAGAAGTCGCTGCCGACGACGCCGGCGAGCTTGCCATCGCGCTGGACCGGAACGGCCGCGCTGATGATCAGGTCGCCGCTGGAGGCATCGACATAGGGCTCGGTCATGACGCTGGCATTGGCCTTGACGGCATCCTGGTACCACGGGCGCTTGCGCGGGTCGTAGCCATCGGGCATCGGCAGCTTCGGCCACATGGTGAAGACGCCCTGCTCATCGCCGAAATAGGTGCTGACGAACTGGTTGGTGAGGATATCGTTCTGCAGGACGTTGAGCGTTCCGGCCTGATCGGCGGCGCGGCCGATGGCGTTGGCGACCATGGCGGTCAGCGTCACACGGCCGTTCATCCAGTTGGCGAGGCTGTGGGCAGCCTGCTCGCCAGACGACTGGATGTTGGCCTCGATCGAGGCTGTCGTCACGTCGCGCTGAACGGAGTTGATGTAATAGGAAAAGGCGGCAAAGGCCGCCAGAACCACGGCTGACGCGGCGACGAGGATGCGCGTCATCAAATTCGTCTTCTTCAAGTGCGTTCTTTCGAAGTATTCCACCGTCTCGTTTGCGCGGATGGACTGCGCGGCAACGCGGATCGGGCGAATGGGGTTGGGCAAAGCTCAGCAAAGCGCGTCATGCGCCCGGACGAATGGGCAATTCGTCACCCTTTGATTAGTAGGCTCGAATTAAAACACGCTTAAAATTTAGCTAAAACCCTATGTTTTTATATTAGCGCCGCATGAAGGCTTCGAAGGCTTTTCTTGCTTCATCGCTTTTCAACTGTGCGGTGAAGTGGCGCGCTTCTTCATCTATACGTGTAATAATCTCTTCGCGCGGGCCGCGGACGAGATCGCGGGCGATCCGCAGCGCGGAAGCGGGCTTGGCGGCGAGCTTGGCGGCGATCGCCAGCGTCAGATGCTCGACTTCACCCGGGGCGCAGACCTTCCAGATCAATCCGGCGTCGCGCGCGTCGGCCGCCGAGAAGTCCTCGCCTGCGGCCAGGAGAGCGAAGGCGCGTTGATGGCCCATGATGCGGGGAGCAAGCAGGCTGGAAGCAGCTTCGGGCACCAGCGCCAGATCGACGAAGGGGGTGCGGAACTGGCTGCGGAGGGAGGCGATGGTCAGGTCGCAATGCATGTGCATCGTCGTGCCGATGCCGATCGCCAGGCCATCGACACCGGAGATCAGCGGCTTGCGGGAGTTGACCAGCGCATAGAGGAAATCGAGGAGCTCGTGGCCGAGGCTGCCGCCCATCGCGGCAGCGAGGAAATCGGCGATATCGTTGCCGGCAGAGAATGCGCCGTCGGTGCCGAGAAAGGCGGTGGCGCGGATCGCCTCATCGGCATCGGCCGCCTTCAGCGCCTCGGTCACCCGCACATACATGGCGCGGGTGATGGCGTTCTTCTTTTCCGGGCGGTTGAAGCGGATGATCTGGACGCCGGGATGATCGACGGATTGCTCGACGATGATGTGATCGGTCATGATGTCCTCAGGCTAGGATGGCGCGGGCTGCGGCAAGGCTCGCGGCACCATTGACGGTGCGGTCCTTCAGGGCAGCGGTTTCGGAAAGCAGGTTTTCGGCGGCGAAGCGGCAGAGCGCGATGCGGCCCTCTTCGGCGCCGTCGCCGGTCTTGGCGAGACCGCCCTTGGCGAGGTAGCCGCTCGTCAACACCAGGCCGAACAGGCGCTGGTAGGGCGTGGCACCCGAGAGCGCTTCGGCGATCCTGCCATCGGCCTGCGCCTTCATCAGCCAATCCGTGGCTTCCGTCAGGTCGGCGATCGCGGCATCGAGACGGGCGGCGGTTTCGCCGAAGGAAGCGAGGTTCGAACCGCGCACGGCGTCAGCGATGGCGCTGAGCTCGGCGATGAAGCCCTTCACATGCTCCCCGTTCGAGAGCAGTAGCTTGCGGGTGACGAGGTCGATCGCCTGGATGCCGTTGGTGCCCTCGTAGATCGGGGCGATGCGGGCGTCGCGCAGGAAACGGGCGGCACCAGTTTCCTCGATGAAGCCCATGCCGCCGTGCACCTGGATGCCCAGCGAGGCGACGTCGACACCGGCGTCGGTGGCGAAGGACTTGGCGATCGGGGTCAGCAGGGCGGCGCGCTCCTGCCAGTGCCTGGTATCGCCGCTCCCCTGATGCGACATGTCGATGGCGTGGGCGCAGGAATAGGAGATGGCGCGCGCGCCCTGCGTCAACGCCTTCATCGTCAGCAGCATCCTGATGACATCGGGATGCTCGATGATCGGGCTCATGCCGGAACCGGTCCAGCCGGGCGCCTTGCCCTGGGTGCGTTCTTTGGCGAAGGCGATCGCCTTCTGGGTCGCCGCCTCAGCGATCGCCACGCCCTGCATGCCGACCGTCAGGCGGGCATTGTTCATCATCGTGAACATGCAGTTGAGGCCCTTGTTCTCCTCGCCGATCAGCCAGCCGATGGCGCCCTTCTCATCGCCGAACTTGCCGTCGCCATAGATCATCGTGCAGGTCGGCGAGCCGTGGATGCCCATCTTGTGTTCGAGCGAGTGGACGAAGACGTCGTTGCGGGCGCCGAGCGAACCATCGGCGTTCACCAGGAATTTCGGCACGAGGAAGAGCGAGATGCCGCGCGTTCCGGCAGGCGCATCCGGCAGACGGGCGAGGACGAGGTGGATGATGTTGTCGGTGGCGTCGTGTTCGCCCCAGGTGATGAAGATCTTCTGGCCGAAGATGCGATAGGTGCCGTCATCGCGGCGTTCGGCGCGGCTTTTCAGCGCTCCCACATCCGAACCGGCATGCGGCTCGGTGAGGTTCATGGTGCCGGTCCATTCGCCGGAGACCAGCTTCGGCAAATAGGCATTCTGCAATTCAGGCGAGCCATGGGCGCTGAGCGCCTCGACGGCGCCCATCGTCAGCGTCGGGCAGAGCGCGAAGGCGGTGGCGCCGGAATTCCACATTTCGAGGGCCGCGACATTGAGAAGGACGGGCAGCCCCTGCCCGCCGAATTCCTCCGGCCCGGTCAGGCTGTTCCAGCCGCCGGCGATCCATTCCTGATAAAGCTTCGCCCAGCCATCGGGGGTCTTCACCTCGCCATCGATAAGGCGGGAGCCCTGCCTGTCGCCGATCTCGGCAAGCGGGGCGACTTCTTCCGTCGCGAAGCGGCCGGCTTCGTTGAGGATCGCATCGACGAGGTCTTCGCCGAGATCGCCGAAGATGCCGCTATCCAGCGCATCCTTCAGACCAGCGACATGCTTCAGGGTGAAAGCGATATCCTCGACGGGCGCCTTGTACATCTTGTCTCCTCGCATCTCGGCCCTGCCCGTGGCAAAAGCCATCCTCCGCCGCCAGAGCTAATTGATTTTTACGTAAACGTCAATTTTGTTTTCCAATCTGCGCCATGATGTCCCGGCTCAAGTTTATTCGAGCCCTTGCACAAACTGGTGTCATGGAGAATCTCTAGAGCGGATTGCCAAAAAGAGAATGCCCGCATCGAAGAGGATCCCCCGCCGATGGATACATTGCCCGCCAATATTCCCGGCTTGATCTGGGCCTATCGATTTCCGGCAGGATCAAAGACGGCGATCCGGCTGGAAAACAGCGCGCAGGCGGCCGAGCTCACCGCGCAGGACGGTTTCTACTGGCTGCATCTCAATCTCGTCGATGCCCGCGTGCCGGCGCTGCTGGAGCAGCTTGCCGGGCTGAACGAAGACGCGCGGGCGGCGCTGACCACGCGCGATACGCATGCGGCGCTCACCGTCGACGAGCAGATGCTCTATGGAACGCTGGTCGACTGCCAGCGCGAATTCGATCAGGACACCGCCGATCTCGGCTGGCTGCATTTTGCGATCTCGGGCAAGTTCATCATCACCACGCGGCTGCAGCCGCTGCGCAGCGTCGATCGCGCGCGGATCATGATCGAGAAGAACCCGGCGAAGTTCGATCATCCGGCCGATATCTTCGAGCTCCTGGTCATCGAGTTCCAGCGCACGCTGATCTCAGTCGTCATGGACCTGACGGACGAGCTCAACCTGATCGAGGATTTCGTCTACGACAACACGCCGCGCGACGAGCGGCGGCGGCTGGCGCCGGTGCGCCGGACGATCGTGCGCCTTCACCGGCATCTGAGAAACGTGCTGACGCTGATGCGCCGCGCCTCGGCTTCAGACGAGGACGAGATGCCCTTCGGCTTCGAGGATATCGCCGGGCGGCTGACGAGCCGGCTGGAAGCAGTCGATCACGACATCTACGCCCTGCAGGAGCGCGCCCGCCTGCTGCACGAAGAAATCGACTCGAAGCTCTCCTCCGAGACCAACCGGCATCTCTACATCCTGTCGATCATGACCGCCTTCCTGCTGCCGCCGACGCTGGTGACCGGCTTCTTCGGCATGAACACCGCCAACCTGCCCTTCGCGCAGGGTACGGGGGGCACGGAATATGCGGTGGCGCTGATCCTCGCCTCCATCCTGTTTGCCTGGTGGCTCTTGAAGCGGGTCAACATTCTCTGACAGCAAAAAGCCCGGCATCTCTGCCGGGCTTTTGTCATTCCAATCGCTCGATATCAGTAGGGCGAATAGCACTGCTGACGCGGGCCGCCATAAGGCTGGAAGGTGTTGTCGTAGACGCGATACGAACGGTAGCGATTTTCGCACCAGCGGACATGCGCGGCCGTCAGGCGCGGCGCATAGGCTGGCGGCGGGGCGTAATAGCGCGGCTGCGAGGCGATCGCACCACCGATGATCGCACCGGCGCCGAAGGCAGCCAGCGGATACCAGTAGCCGTTATAGTGACGGTAGCCACGGCGGTAGTACGGATAGCCGCGATAACCGCCATACCAGCCCGCACCACGGCGCGGATAGTAGCGGCGATACTGGACATCCTGAATGTTGGATGCCTGCTGCTCCTGCTGTGTCGCGACAGGCGCTGCCGGCAGCGGCATTGCTTCAGACGGCAGGAAGCTTGTCAGCACCACGGCGGCGGACAAGACAGCGGCCGAAATCTTCTTACTGAGGCCAATCATCGTAGTTCTCCAATCCCAAGCGCAGAATTTGCCTGTCAGCAAACGCACGGGACAGGAAATTGTTCCCATCCGCGTCTTCTTCAAGCATGGGTTGAAGTTACGAAAGCGCCGATGAACCGGAGATTAACCGGGTCATCGGCGCTCGTCAGATCACGCGAATGTCAGGCGACGACGGAAAGCTTCGCCTGATCGCCCTGCAGGCGGTTGACCATAAAGTTGGTGTACCACTCGAGGAACTGCATGACGCCGCCTTCGTGGAGCATCGAATACGGACCGGGCTCGTAGGCCGGCGAATGGATGCCGAAGGCATTCTCTTCGACGATGCGGCGGTCCTGATCGTTGGTCTCGGTCCAGACATGTGTCAGTTCTTCGAGATCGTAGTCGACGCCTTCGACGGCATCCTTGTGAACGATCCACTTGGTGGTGACGGCCGTCTCGTTGGCGCTGAGCGGGATGACACGGAAGGAGATCGCGTGATCGCCGAGCAGGTGGTTCCAGGTCGTCGGGTAGTGGAAGAGCAACATGGTGCCGATGCGGTCGATGGTGACGTCTTCCGACAGCTTGCGCTTGACGGCCGGGCGGCCGGACATGGTGTAGCTCTCGGCATCTTCGATCAGCGGCATGCGGGCGGCGCGGAACTGGCCGTCCGGCGAGATCTGGAACTTGCTCGGCAGGCCGGCGGCCTCGCAGCGCGCCCAGTGGCCGGCGATCTCCGGATCATCGGCGCCGCCATCGGTGCCGGTGACGCTCGGGGCTTCCGGATAGGTGCGGCAGAGTTCCGGGTGGTTTGCGGCGCAGTGGTAGCACTCGCGATTGTTTTCCCAGACGAGCTTCCAGTTGCCCTTTTCGATGATCGTGCTCTGGAAGGCGATCTTACCTTCGGCCAGGCGATGCGGCAGCATGTAGGGAGTGACCATGTCGCGAACCGGCTGGAAGTCCGGCGCCTTGTCGGCAAGGCAGATGAAGATGTAGCCGCCGAAGCTTTCGCAATGGACCGGCTTCAGGCCGAAGCCGCTCTTGTCGAAATCGTCGCCCATGTGGCGGGCGAAGGCGAGCTTGCCGTCGAGATCGTAGGCCCACTGGTGATAGGGACAGACGAGACGCACCGACGAGCCGTGCTCCTTGGTGCAGACGCGCGAGCCGCGGTGACGGCAGGAATTGTGGAAGGCGCGGATGACATTGTCGCGGCCGCGGACGATGACGACGGGATACTGACCGATCTGCACGGTGAAATAGGCGCCCGCCTTCGGCAGTTCGCAATCGTGACCCATGAAGAGCCAGTCGCGGTAGTAGATCATTTCCATATCGAGCTTGAAATAGTCCTCGTCGATATAGAAGGGCTGCTCAAGGCTGAAGCCTTCGCGCCGGTTTTTGAGCTGCCGCAAAACGTTGCTGCGAATGTCCATTTGCATATCCTCGTGCAATCGGCTCAGCCATCAAAGGCATGGCTTTCGGAAGCGTCTGGCTTCCCTCCCTTTCGGGAGCATTGGTCATGGGGGCATTTAAGCACCGGGCATCCCCGGGTCTTGGTTGTAAAGCGACATCGGCTTCGAAATTGACGACAGGATGACGCGTGGCTGCGAAAATCGAGGCCCTGACGGATTTTCCACTCTTTTCCTTCGATTGCGACATTGCGAAAGCCACGGCGCAGACCCGTGCTCCGCTTGCCTTCTCTCGACATTATCCCAAATACGACACCGGGGTACTGCAAGTTTTCAGGGGTTGGCGCGGCTTGCGGCCTTAAGAGCACATTAAGCATGAACTCCTATTCTTGGGCCAAGGGACAAACGCTTACGGAATACGCGCCATGGCGAAACTTCGCTATTTCGACGTCAGGGACGAGACCAAACCGGAGGAGCCGCCAGCGGCGCCGCATTCCGAATTTCTGCGCACCGGGAAGATCACCCGGGAGCGGGCACACTGGCTGGCCGAAGAGCGCCGCTATCTCTCGCATCAGGAAGTCGCCGAAAAGACCGGCCGCAAGCTGCAATCGGCCGGTACCCAGGCGCATCAGCAGATCAACGGCTTCCACCGGGCGATCCAGTTTCCGAAGATGGTGTTTCACCGCACGCTGGCCGACAGCCCGCATCTCGGCTATTGCCATGTGACGGCGTCGCGGACGAAATTCGCCCGCTACGAGGAGGTCAGCTGGGCCTTCTACATCGCCAATTTCTACGCCGATATCGGCGATAACGACAATTTCTTCCACAAGATCAACATGCAGTATTCGCGCATGTATTTCGCCGTGGCGATCAAGCCGGGCGAACATACCGCGGAGAAGATGACGATCGACCGCACGGTGCGCGGCAACGGCGTGCTGTTCCGGACCGACGATCCGCAGGTGGCGATCAAGAACGTGCTGCTGCTCGGCGCACGCAACGAGCAGCTGCGCGAGATCATTCGCCAGCTCTGATCGGGATCATTCGTCCACTCTGATCGCATTCGCCAGCTCTGATATTGATCGCAGACGCTCAAGGGCCTATGGACTGCCTGACATCAAAGGCGGCCCATGGCACGGATCATCGACATTGCAGAGCATAAAGAGGAAGCGCTGAGCGCTGCCTCGGCCGTTCTCGGCGATGGTCATCCTGTCGCAATCCCGACGGAAACGGTCTACGGCCTTGCGGCCGACGCCACCAACCCTGCCGCCATCACACGCATCTACGAGACCAAGGGACGGCCGCAGTTCAATCCGCTGATCTGCCATATGGCCGATCTTGCCATGGCCGAGCGTTACGCGGTGTTCGATTCGCTGTCGCGGGCGCTCGCCCAGGCTTTCTGGCCGGGGCCGCTCACGCTGGTGTTGCCGCTGAAGCCCGAAAGCGGGATCCATGCGCTGGCGACTGCCGGTCTCGATACTGTCGGCATCCGCATTCCCAAGGGTTTTGCCGGTGACCTGATCCGCGCCTTCGACCGGCCGCTGGCCGCGCCGAGCGCCAATACCTCGGGCAAGATCAGCGCCACGAGCGCCGCGCATGTCGATGACGACCTCGGCGGCAAGATCCGGCTGATCCTTGATGCCGGCGCCAGCAAGGTCGGCGTCGAGTCGACGATCGTGAAGGTCGAGAATGGCGAACTGACGCTGCTTCGCCCGGGCGGTCTCGCCGCTGCCGAAATCGAGCGCGTCGCCGGCAAGCGGCTGCGCCGCCAGAAGAAGGCATCCGCCGCGATCGAGGCGCCGGGTATGCTGGCCTCGCATTATGCGCCGGTCGCCGCCGTGCGCCTGGACGCCAGCACGATCGCTGCAGGCGAGGCGGCGATCCTGTTCGGGCCGCGGGACATCGAAGGCATGGATAAGGCAGCGATCCGGCTGAACCTCAGCCCGGCAGGCGACCTTGCCGAGGCCGCTGCCAATCTTTTCGACTATATGAAGAAGGCCGACGCCAGTGGCGCGGCGACGATCGCCTTTGCGCCGATCCCCGACGAGGGGCTGGGCGAAGCGATCAATGACCGGCTGAGGCGGGCCGCCGCCCCGCGCGAATGACCAACAAGGATCAGGGCCAATGAGTGCTGCCGTTTCTGCCGAACTGCTCGACCGCTTTACCGCCATTGTCGGCGAGAAGCATGCGCTGCGCAGCGAAGCCGACCTGGCGCCGCACCTGATCGAGAACCGCGGCCTCTATCACGGCTCCTCCCCTCTTCTTTTGAAGCCCGGCAATGTCGAGGAAGTCTCGGCGATCATGAAGCTTGCGAGCGAGACCGGCACGGCCGTCGTGCCACAGACCGGCAATACCGGGCTCGTCGGCGGGCAGACGCCGCGCGAGAGCAAGTCCGATATCATCATTTCGCTCGAGCGGATGAACAGGATCCGCGACGTCGATCCAGTCGCCAATATTCTGGTTGCCGATGGCGGCGCGATTCTGGCTGAGGTGCAGAAGGCGGCAGAAGCGCATGGCAGGCTCTTTCCGCTGTCGCTCGGCTCGGAAGGGTCCTGCCGCATCGGCGGCAATCTCTCCACCAATGCGGGCGGCACCGCCGTGCTTGCCTATGGCAACATGCGTCAGCTCTGCCTCGGCCTCGAAGTGGTGCTGCCGACCGGCGAGATCTGGGATGGCCTGCGTCGCCTGAAGAAGGACAATACCGGCTACGACCTGCGCGACCTCTTCATCGGCGCCGAAGGCACGCTCGGGATCATCACTGGCGCCGTGCTGAAGCTCTTTCCGCAGCCGCTCGGCAGGCAGGTGGCCTTTGCCGGACTTCAGAGCGTCGAGGATGCGCTCGCCTTCTTCAATCTCGCAGGCAGCCTCTGCGGCACATCGCTAACCGGCTTCGAGCTGATGCCGCGCTTTGGCGTCGAGATCACCAGCAAGCATATCGAGGGCGTGCGCGATCCGCTGGAGAGCCCGCATCCCTGGTATGTGCTGATCGACATCTCAACCTCGGATTCAGCCGAGACCGCGGAGCGGATGATGAATGCGCTCCTGGAGAAAGGCTTCGAGGAAGGGCTGGTGCAGGACGCCACCATCGCCGCGTCGGTCGCCCAGCAGCAGGCGCTGTGGCACATGCGCGAGAGCATGTCGGATGCGCAGAAGCCGGAAGGCGGCTCGATCAAGCACGATGTCTCGGTGCCGGTGTCGAAAATCCCGCATTTCATGGCGGAGGCGAGCGAGGCGGTGCTGGCGGCGATGCCGGGCGCGCGCATCTGCGCCTTCGGGCACATGGGCGACGGGAATATTCACTACAACATCTCGCAGCCCGTCGGCGCCGACAAGGCCGCCTTCATCGGCCGCTGGCGCGAGATGAACGCGATCGTTCACGGCCTGGTGCGCGCCCATGGCGGCTCTATTTCGGCTGAGCATGGCATCGGTCAGCTGAAGCGCGACGAGCTCGCTTCTATCCGTTCCGATATCGAGATGGACCTGATGCGCCGCATCAAGCACGCTTTCGACCCCGCCGGGATCATGAACCCCGGCAAGGTGATCAGCGTCGATTAACCGAGAGTTCCGGCAGGCTAGCTCGAGCCGCCGCCGGCGAGGATCTGGAGGGCCGGCGCCTGCGTCGTGCTGTTCTGGATGTCGTACATCGCCGTGAAGCGCTTGACGAGCTTGTCGACCTTCGTGGGATCGCCGAGATCCTTGAGATCGATGAATTTCTGCAGCATCGACACCTGCTTGTCGACATCCATGCTGGACATCTGTGTCGGCAGGCTGAAAGCCGTCTGGACGACCTGGAACAGCGCCTTGTCGCCAAGGATCGTGTAGAGCGAGGTGATGTTGGGAGCCTGACGGGCAAAGTAGAGCGCCAGGCGGGTGCCGTCGTTGCTCTGACCCTGCTGGGTTTCCAGCTGCTGCGCGACATAGGCCGACTGAGTGCGGTCGAGCGCGCCCGCGTCCTGGACCGTGCCGAGCTTCGACCGGGTCATGTTGCCGTCCTTGTCGAAGTTGAAGTCGGCGACGATGTCCTTGAACTTGCTGTCGGCCTTGGTGTTCAGATAGCTCTTCTTGTCCTCGGGATCCGAGGTGAAGATCTTCTTCAGCGTATCCTTGTCGTAGTCCTTCGGATCGAGGCCGACGGACTTCAGGATGAAGTCGGTGAGCTTGCTGTTGCCGAGGAAGTCGTCAAGCGACTTCACATCGGCCATGCCCTTGGCGAAGTTGTCGACATCCGTCGTTGCGTCCTTGGATGCCTTGTCCTTGAGCGGGCCGTCGGCCATGTACATGGTCGCATGCGACTTGTAGTTCGTGGCGTACTTGGCCATCGAAGCGTCCGACAGCGGCGCCAGAGAGGGGCCGATCTTGCCGTCAGCGCCGAAGTTGAAGGCGCGGGCGAAATTGGTGATGCGATCGTCCTTCAGCGAGGCGACATAGCCCTTCGGATCGTAGGCATCGCTTGTCAGCACCTTGCGGGCCATCGACTTCGGAAGATCGGCTTCCGTCAGGCCGTAGGCCTGCAGCGCGACATGGTAGAGGTCCGGCAGGTCATCGTTCTTCTTGTCGAAGTCGATCTGCTTGTTGTCGCGAAGGAAGTCGTTGATATCCTTGATATCCGAGAATGTGCCGGTGCCGACGCTCGAGGTGATCAACTTCTTATAGTTGGAGGTGATATCGTCGATGAAGTCCTTCGCCTCATCGTCGTAGCGCGCCATGTACTGCTTCGAGACCTGCGCGGTATTGGCTGCGCTCTGGGCGCCATCGGGCGACGTAACAGTTCCATCCGCATTGAAATTGAAGGCATCGTGAAGATCCTTCAGGCCGAGCTGCGTGGCGAGGCCGCCGTTGACGAGCACCTGGCGCAAGCCGGTATTATCGAGGCCGTCGACGAGACCGCTGCCGTAACCATGCTTTCCAAGGCTGTAGGCGGCCTTGATATAGGAAGTCAGGCGGTCATCGGCCATCAGCTGATCGACGCTGGTGATCGTCTTAATGGTCTTTTCGAAATAGGCCTTGTTGAAATCGGCCGCCGCCGGCGTGACGTAGTAGACGTCGTCGGGCTCGCCCGGCACGTCGTCGTAGTCGACCACCTTCTGCAGCGAATTCAGCGTGTATTTCTCGACGATGCCGTTCTTCTGGTCGGTCGTCTGGGCCGAGCCCACCATCGAGCCATCGGCGTTGAAATTGAAATCCGACGGAGCATCCGGAGCGCCGACGGACGCCGCGAAGGTAGGGTCGGTCAGCATCTTCGTGACGTCGTCATCCGACATGGTCAGCGGCACGCCGAAGGCGATCTTGACGTAAGACGACAGCGCGGGATCGGCGACGATATCGTCGGCGCCGGTGACGGTTTCCATGATCCGCTTATAATAGGCCGTCGACTGATCGAAGCGCGCGGTCGTGGCGGCGGTCTGGTCCGCGGTCTGCGCGCTGCCGCTGACACTGCCGTCGGCATTGAAGCCGAAGGCGGAGTTCAGCGTCTTGTAGCCGCTCGAGGCTGCCGTCGCCGGATCTGTCAGGTAGGTCTTGAGGTCGGCGTCGGAAACGGTGTTGCTGACATTATAGACGACGCGGACGAAGTTGTTCAGCTTCTGGTCGGACAGGAGGTCGTCGACATTGGCGACGGTGCCGATCGTCGAAGCGAAATAGTCCTTGCCGTTGGCGTTCGCGCGATCGACGAGATCGGCCTGCTGCGCCGCGCTCTGCGGCGGCTGCGGCGGCGTGCTGCCGGTCGTGCCATCGGCGGCAAAATTGAAATACTTGGCCATGTCCTGATATTTGGCATTGGCCTGCGTATTCACGAAGCTGTTGGGGTCGTTGACGTCGCTGGTCAGAACGCTCTTCAGGAAGCTGCTCGACACATATGTGCCGTCGATGCCGAAGGTCGTCAGCACGAAAGCCTTGAGGCGCGGATCGGCGACGAGGTCGGTGACATTGTCGACATCGCGCATCGCGGACTTGAAATAATTGGATTCCGCGGCCGTATCCTGCCCGCTATCCTCGTAGGACGACGTGTAGAGGCCGATCGTGTCGTCTTCCTGCGCCGATGTCTGGGCCTGCGGGGCCGGCGTGTGAAAGTTATAGGCGGCGGCGAATGTCTTGTAGCGGGAATCGGCAAGCTTGTTGGCAAAGCTGTTCGGATCGGTCAGATCGCTTTCCAGCACCTTCTTCATGAAGGCCTTGGCATAGGTCATGTCGCTGAGGCCATAGGCCGTCATCGCATAGCTATAGAGCTTATAGTTGCCGAGAAAATCGTCTACATCTTTGACTTTATTGATGTTTTCCGCGTAATAGTCAGCGTTCTGCTTGACGGTCGCCTGGGACGAGACGCGATCGAGGCTCGTCTTCATGTCTTTCGACAACATCGCGTAAGCAACAGAAGATGAAATCATCCGGGCGACCCTTTGCGGGAAAATATCTAAAAGAATAACAGGATATCCTGTGCCGATTTTGCCACTTAAAGCTTACCCGAGGCTTACCGCTGCGGGTGCCGGAATGGCACATGTGCTTGTGAGACAACGTTCATATTCCAGAAACCCTGCCACATTCGATTTTGATAACCATCAGGAAAGGCAGCGTTTTCTTAACCGCAAATTTTAAGCGGTCCGGAAGAGCCGGCGCCTATTGTCGAGCCATAGAGGGCGAAAAGCCCCGAGGAGAAGACCGGAAACCGGCTCTCAGGTAAGACAAGGGTAGAAATGAACATGAACAACACCGTTATGAAGCCCGCATGGGCCGGTACGACTCTGCGCCTCGATCCGTCGCGCTTTCCCCAGCAGGTGAGCTACGCGATCCATGACGCCGCTGGCGACGTCAGCATAACGATCGACGAACGTGGCGCGATCCTGCGCAAAGTTCTCCCCTCCAGCGGCCTGCCGCTCTCCATCGCCCTGCCGAAACGTGCCTTCAAGGGCGTTGCAGCCCGGGCGATCGACCATGGCAATGGCGAAGTCACCGTCACTCTCGAGCTTCATCACGAAGATCCCGATCTCTGCGTTCCGCTGCTCGTTGCCCATGACCTCGGCGACATCGCCGCCGACTGGCGCGGCTGGTCGGAAGCCTTCCGCATTCCGATGCTGATGGTGGAAGCCGATGGCGTTGCCCGCCCGCTCGAAGAACATCTCGGCGAATTGCGCACCAGCCACATGAAGCCGCGCCGCCGCCACTCCTATTTCGCCAACCGCCGCCCGCGCTTCCTGGTGCGCCGCACCACCGGCAAGCTTGGCGTTTCGATGAAGATCGAAGGCAAGGAAATTATCGCCCGCAACTGAGCCAACAACTGGGATTGTGGCGAGATGCGTCAAACTGAAACCCGGCCTTGCGCCGGGTTTTTTCGTTTCGGTCAGGGAAGTGTGACGAGCAGCGAGACGAACAGGCCGCCAAAGATGATCAGACCGACGCGGTTGTTAGACTTGAAAAGGTAAAGGCACTGGTCGCCATCGTTGATATCGAGCTTGACGATCTGCCAGGCAAACATGCCGGCAGCGATGAGCAGGCCGAGATAGGCGAGCGGGCCGACGCCCGCGAGCACGAAGGCGAGCAGCATCAGGGCGAGCGTCAGGCCATAGAGCCCGATCAGCCACTGGCGGGTGCGGTCGCCGAAGAGGCGCGCGGTGGAGCGAACGCCGATCAACTCGTCGTCTTCCTTGTCCTGATGCGCATAGATCGTGTCGTAACCGATCGTCCAGACGACCGAGGCGATGTAGAGCGAGACAGCGGCGAAGGACAGCGTGCCGAAGGTTCCGGCCCAGCCCATCAGCGCGCCCCAGGAGAAGGCAAGCCCGAGGAAGAATTGCGGCCAATCGGTGAAGCGTTTGGCGAAGGGATAAAGCGCCACGATCGCCAGCGACAGGATGCCGAGAATGACGGCGAACCAGTTGAACTGCAGAAGCACGGCGAGGCCGACGAGCGCCTGGAGAACGATGAAGATCTTCGTCTGCGTGCGGGTGACGCGGCCGGAGGGCAGCGGGCGTGAGCGGGTGCGCGCCACTTCCATATCGATCTTGTGATCGACGAGATCGTTATAGGCGCAGCCGGCGCCGCGCATGGCAACGGATCCCAGGAAATAGAGGATCAGATGATAGATCGTCTGCCCGCCGGAAAAGCTGCCCGCGGCCGCCGCGGCATTGGCGGCCAGCGCCACCGACCAGAAGCACGGCCACATCAGAAGCTGCCAGCCGATCGGCCGGTCCCAGCGCGCCAGCTGCGCATAGGGCCAGAGCCAGGGCGGCAGGATCCGGTAAACCCAATTGTCCGAAGGCGCGTCGGCGACTCGCCCGTTCAGTCCGTCGATCTTTTGCATGGAGTCATGTAGCGACGCGTAATGCGGCGGGTCAAGCGGGCATGGTGGCGCGGGTGATCGGGTCGGCGGGAAAGCACGAGCCTTGAACGCAGCCTCCCGTCTCAGGCGGAAGCGAGCCGCGCCTTCAGCTGATCCTTCACCTGCGGCCATTCCGTATCGATGATGCTGAAGCGCACCGAGTTGCGCTTGCGACCATCAGGCATGATGCGCTCGTTGCGGATGATGCCTTCCTCGACCGCGCCGAGCCTGACGATCGCCCTGCGCGATCGCTCGTTCAATTCATCGGTGGTGAATTGGACCCGGATGCAGTCCAGCACCTCGAACGCATATTCCAGCATCAGGAACTTCGCCTCGGTATTGACGAAGCTGCGCTGCCATGAGGCGCCGATCCAGGTATGCCCGATCTCGACATTGCGGTTGACGCGGTCGAGCTTCCAGAAGCGCGTGCTGCCGACGACCTGATCCCCGGCGACCGTCACGAAAGGAATGATCGTCCCGGCTTCACGGCCCGCAATCGCGGTGTCGATATAGGTGTCGATCGTCTCGGCGCTCGGGACGGCGGTGACCTTCAGGTCCCAGAGATTGCCGTCAGCGGCTGCGGCCAGGAGCACGGCCCTATGCTGCTTCTCCAACGGAACAAGCGTCAGGCGCTCACCACGCAAGGTCGGCTTCATCGCTGATCGGGGATCGAATGTCATATAGTTCGGGCCTGGACTAGGCCGGCTGGAGGCCGGGCAGCAGGGTTTCGAGCTCGGTGATATCGTTGAGGCAGTAGTCGGATGCGGCGGAGAGGGATTCGCGGGAGCCGGTGCCTGTCAGCACGGCGACCTTGAGGCCGGCATTGGCGTTGTGGCCCATGTGCAGGTCGTGGTTGTTGTCGCCGACGACGGCGATTTCGGAGGGGGCGAGACCGGTTGCCTTGCAGAAGCCGAGGACCATTCCGGCTTCCGGCTTGCTGCCGAAGCCGCTGTCGTAGCCGGCGATATAATCGACATACTGGGCGAAGCCGAAGCGCTGGGCCGTCTGGCGGATCGAGCGTTCGTTGTCGCTGGAGGCGATGCCGAGCTTGAAGCCGCGGGCATGAAGGCGGGCGAAGAAGCCGGCGAGATCGGTGACCGGAACCGAAAACTCGGCGGCGTTGGAAAACAGCGTGTCGAGCTTGATGGTGAGCTCGGTGACCTCGACCCTGGAGCCGGCAGCGACGAGGCCTTCGGCGATCTGGCGGGTGTTGCCGGCGGCAAGCAGGCTGTCGGGGACGATATGGCCGCTGACGGGATCCATGCCGGTTTCGCGCAGCAGGTGATCGGCGAGCGCGGCATCGTCCTGCGAGGCGATGCGGGCAAGCTCGCGGTTCACCGGCAGCCAGCTCTCGTCGTAATCGAGGAGCGTGCCGTCCTTGTCGAAGAGAATGCCCCTGATACCGTCGAGTGCCATCGTATCCCTCAGCCTTGTATCCCTCAGCCTTGCGCCGATTTCGGCAGCAGCCTTGCCTTCACCGTCAGCGGATTGATGTAGGGCTCGAGCGCCTTCACCGTTGCCGTCAGTGCTCCGCGCATTTCTTGCACGGCCGCGATGCCGGCCTCGATCATATTGCGGCGCGCTTCGTCGTTGATGAGCAGATAATGCACGCCCTTGGCCAGCATCTCGGTATCGCGCACCATGCGGGCGCTGCCGCGGCGGGCGAGCTTCTGGTAGGCCTCGCGGAAATTCTGGACGTTGCTGCCGGAGAGAACGGCGCATCCGAGCATGGCCGGTTCCAGCGGGTTCTGGCCGCCTTCGGCATAGAGCGAGCGGCCGACGAAGACCACTTCGGTGAGCCGGAGATACAGCCCCATCTCGCCGATCGTATCGCCGAGGAAGATATCGACATCGGGCGAGATAACGTCGTTGCGGGTGCGGCGCGCGACTTTCAGGCCCTGGGCGACCAGCATCTGCTCGATCTCGTCGGAGCGCTCGGGATGGCGCGGCACGATGATCGTCAGCTGGTTGTTGCGGTCCTTCAGCGTGCGGTGGACGACGGCTGCGGCATTTTCCTCGCCATCGAAGGTGGAGACGGCGGCCCAGGTCTTGCGATCGCCGATCTGCTGCTTGTAGCGGGCAAAGAGATTGGCGTCATAGGGCGGCGCGTCGGTATCGACCTTGAGGTTGCCCGAGGTCATCACATGCCGGGCGCCGAGATCGCGGAAGCGTTCGGAATCGACGTCGGACTGGGCAATGACCAGCGCCAGGTTCTCGAACAGCGCCTCGGCGATCGACGGGCGGCGCTGCCAGCGGGCGAAGGAGCGGTCCGACATGCGGGCATTGACGAGGATCTGCGGAATGCGGCGGCGGCCGAGCTCCATCATCGTCGCCGGCCAGATTTCGGACTCGGCGATGATGGCGCAATCGGGCTGCCAATATTCGAGGAAACGGCTGACGGCCGGCTTCAGGTCGAGCGGCACATATTGGTGGATCGCATCACCGCCGAGACGATCGGCGGCAACCTTGGCCGAGGTGATCGTTCCCGTCGTCAGGATGACGTGGATATCGCGGCGGCGGATTTCGCGGATCAGCGGAATGACGGCATTGGTTTCGCCGACGCTTGCGGCATGGAACCAGACGAGCGGGCCCTGAGGCCGGTTGGCGCTCGCATAGCCGAAGCGTTCCGTCCGGCGCGCGCGCTCTTCCTTGCCCTTGGCAGTGCGGTAGGCGAGATAGGCGCCGACCAAAGGCGTCGCCATGACACCCGCGGTCCTGTAGACGCCCAGCGCGAAACGCGCTCCCGGCGAACTCATGTAAAATGCCTCCGATCAGCAATGATCGACATCAAACCCATTCCCCAATTATTGTTGCGGCCGCAATGGCCGATTAATTTGTTCAGAATGCGTCATTCGACGGCAGCGGGCGCAATACGCGGGCATGAAACGGCGCCGCCGCGAGGGCGGCTACCATGCTGAAAAGCCTATAAAATCAGTTGCTGCCGGCCTTGTCCTGCGGATCGAGCAGGCGGTGCATGTGGACGATGAAGTAACGCATATGTGCGTTGTCCACGGTCGACTGTGCCTTGGCCTTCCACGCGGTCAGCGCGGATGCGTAATCCGGGAAAATGCCAACGATATCGAGATCCTTGAGATCGCGGAACTGAACGTCCGTCAGGCTTTCCAATTCGCCGCCAAAAACGAGGTGCAGGAGCTGCTTCTTACCGCCGGATTCCGTCATTTTCTTCTCTTTCTTTTCTGGTCTCCTCCGCGCTTTCATCTGCGGGATTTTGACGAAAACGTCAACTGCTTCGTATCGAAGCCAGTCCTTCCAGAAACTCTGCCATGCGCGGGGCCGCCGCGCCGCAAAGCGCCCCATGGCTGACCTCGGCGCGATTGTAGCACACGGGCACGCCGTCGAGGCCGGTGAGCTCGCCGCCGGCGCGCGCGAGGATGAGGTCGGCGGCGGCGAGATCCCAGTCATGCGAAGTCGGTTTGACGAAGGTGCCTTCGAGGCGGCCATCGGCGACCATGGCGATGCGATAGGCGAGCGAGGGCACATGCCGGACGCGCTCGATGCGGCTGCGGAAGGGCGCCGGGAAGGCCTTCAGCAGATCCTCGCCGACGGCAAAGCGGCTGACCGTTTCCGGTCCGCGGGCGGAGACTGAGATCGGCTCGCCATTCTTCAGCGCCGGGCCGCCTTCGACGGCTTCGAACAATTCGTCGAGCGCCGGGGCATAGAGGACACCGGCGACCGGGCGGCCGCGATGAACGACGGCAACGCTGACGCACCAAAGAGCCTGACCGCCGAGGAAGGCGCGGGTGCCGTCGATCGGGTCGATGATGAAGACAGTTTCGCTGGCGAGACGCGCGGCGCTGTCCTCGGTCTCCTCTGAGAGCCAGCCGTAAGTTGGGCGGGCAGCACGCAGGATCTTCTCAAGGGTCTCGTTGGCGGCGAAATCGGCGGCGCTGACCGGCGAGCGGCCCTCGTTCTTCCACCAGACCTCGGGCGACTGATTGAAATAGCCGAGCGCCACTTCACCCGCCTGCTTTGCGGCATCGGCGATCAGCGCGAGATCGCTCTGCCAGCGGGCGTTTACGGCGTCAGTCATCTGTCTTCCAATCTTCAGCGCCCGGCGAGCGTCATGCCCTCGATGGCGAGCGTCGGGGCTGCGACGCCATATTTGCGATCGATATCGTTTGCGGGGGTGACGCGCATGAACATCTCCTTGAGGTTCGAGGCGATCGTCACCTCGGAGACCGCAAAGGTCAGCTCGCCATTCTCGATCCAGAAGCCGGTGGCGCCGCGGCTGTATTCGCCGGTGATCATGTTGACGCCCTGGCCGATCAGCTCGGTCACGTAGAAGCCATTGCCGACGCTGCGGATCAGCTCCTCGGGCGAGATATCGCCGGGTTCGAGCGCCAGGTTGGTGGAAGCCGGCGTCACCGAATTTCCGCCGCGCACGCCGCGGCCGTTGGTTTCCATGCCGATCTCGCGGCCGGTCGACGTCGACAGGAACCAGTGGTTCAGAACGCCGTTCTCGATCATCACCAGCTTTTCGCCCGAGATCCCCTCGCCGTCGAAGGGGCGCGAGGCCGGGCCGCGGACGATCAGCGGATCGTCGGTGATCGACAGGCCGGATTTGAGGACCTGCTGGCCCATCTTGTCGCGCAGGAAGCTGGTCTTGCGGGCAACCGAGGCGCCGTTGATGGCACCGGCGATATGGCCGACGAAGCCGCGGGCGATGCGCGGGTCGAAGATGACGGTGACGTCCTTGCCTGTCGGCACCTGGCGCGGGTTGATGCGCTTGACCGTGCGCTCACCGGCGCGGCGGCCGATCTCTTCGGGGGCGTCGAGCTCGGCGTAATAGATGCGGCTGTCGAAATCGTAATCGCGCTCCATGCCGGTGCCTTCACCGGCGATGACGCTGACCGAGCGGCCGAAGCGCGAGCCCATATAGCTGCCTTCGAAGCCATGCGAGGTGACGAGAACCATGCCGCCCATGCCGCCGGAGGCACCGCCGCCGGAGGAATTGCTGACGCCCTTGACGGCAAGTGCGGCCGCTTCCGTCGCCAGCGCCGCTTCGCGCAGCATGTCCGACGTCACTTCGGTGCGGTCGAGCAGCTGCAAATCGGGATAGGACTTGGCGAGGTTCTTCTCGTCTGCCAGGCAGGCGAAGGGGTCTTCGGGCGATACCTTGGCCATGGCGACGGCCCGCTCGGCGAGTGCCGTCAGGTCGAAACCGGGATTGGCGGAAACGCTGGCAACCTTCTTGCCGACGAAGACGCGCAGCGAGAAGTCGTCGCTCTCGGAAGACTCCATGCCCTCCACCTTGCCGAGCCGGACGCTGACGGATTGCGACCGCGAGCGGACGACCACCGCGTCTGCGGCATCGGCACCGGCTTTCTTGGCAAGATCGATCAGCTGGCTGGCACGGGAAAGAAGTGTCGAGGAATCGATTTCTGAGGACATGATTTGGCCTTTCCTTCCGGTTCCATTTATTGTGCAGTTCGGAAAGCATCAAGGCCGCGGCCGCCGATTCTTTTTCCCGCCCCATCACCGAACGAGTTTCCGACGCATGTCTGCCCCTAATGCCTTTTTCTCCGAAACCATCCTGCTGCTCGGCGGCGCCGTCGTCGCGGCCCCGATCTTCAAGAAGCTCGGGCTCGGCACCGTGCTTGGCTATCTCGCCGCCGGCGTGGTGATCGGGCCGGTTTTCCACGGCATTACCGATGGCGAGCAGATCCTTGGCGTCGCCGAACTCGGCGTCGTCTTCCTGCTGTTCATCATCGGCCTGGAGCTGAAGCCTTCGCGCCTCTGGCAGATGCGCCGCGACATTTTCGGCCTCGGTACCGCACAGGTGCTGCTGACGGGACTGGCGCTGACGGCGCTTGCCTATGTCTCCGGCGTGCTCGAATGGCGTGGCAGCATCGTTGCCGGCTTCGGGCTGGCGCTCTCCTCCACCGCCTTCGCCATGCAGATCCTCGAGGGTACCGGCGAATTGAACACGAAATACGGGCAGCGCTCGTTCTCGGTGCTCCTGCTGCAGGATCTGGCGATCGTGCCGCTGCTGGCGCTGATCACCGTGCTCGGCGGCGGCGGCAGCGAGGGTGGGGATCAGCCGTTCCTCGATTTCGGGATCGCAATCGGCGCGGTCGTGGCGATGATCGTCATGGGACGCTATCTGCTGACGCCGCTGTTCCAGGTGATTGCCCGCACCGGCGCCCGCGAAGCGATGATCGCCGCCGCGCTCTTCGTCGTCATGGGTTCGGCGACACTGATGCAGTTTGCCGGCTTGTCGATGGCGATGGGCGCATTCCTGTCCGGTATCATGCTGGCGGAATCCTCCTACCGGCATGAGCTGGAGGCGGATATCGAACCGTTCCGCGGCGTGCTTCTCGCTATCTTTTTCATCGCCGTCGGGCTCTCGCTGGAGCTTGAGGTGCTGGTCGACAATGCGCTGTTCATCGTCGCCGCCGTGCCTGTGATCATGGCGGTGAAGGCCGCGGTCATTTATGGGCTTTGCCGCGCTACGGGATCGCAGCACAACGACGCGATCCGCATCGCCTTCCTGCTGCCGCAGGGCGGCGAGTTTGGCTTCGTGCTGTTTACCGCCGCGGCGACCGCGGGCCTGATGCCATCGAGCACTGCCTCGCTTCTGGTCGCCATCGTGACGCTGACGATGGCGCTGACGCCGATCGGCTCGGCGCTTTCGAGGCGGCTGTTGAAGGGCGACGAGCATGAAGAGCTGGACGAGGACTTCGTCGGCGCCGGGGCCGACGTGCTGATGGTCGGCTTCTCGCGTTTCGGCCAGATCGCCGCGCAGATCCTGCTTGCCGGTGGCCGCGACGTGACGGTCATCGACTTCTCCGCCGACCGTATCCGCCAGGCATCGTCCTTCGGCTTCCGCATCTATTTCGGCGACGGGACGCGCAAGGATGTGCTGCGCTCGGCGGGCATCGACAAAGCGAAGATCGTCGTCGTCTGTACGCAGAAGCGGGAGATTACCGACAAGGTGGTGGAGCTCGTGCAGGCCGATTATCCGCACGCAAAACTCTTCGTGCGCTCCTATGACCGCATCCACTCGATCGCGCTGCGCAATCAGAATGTCGATTACGAGCTGCGCGAAACGCTGGAATCCGGTCTGCTCTTCGGCCGCCGGACGCTGGAGGCTCTCGGTGTCGGCGAAGCGGAAGCCTATGAGATCGGCGAGGATATTCGCCGCCGCGACGAGGAGCGGCTGGTGCTGCAAGTCTCGGAAGGCCTGCAGGCGGGTCGCGACATGCTGTTTTCGCACCCCGTCCGGCCGGAACCGCTGGTCAAGCCGAAGCGCTCGATGGAGATGGACGAGGACCCCTTGGCGGGGCCGGCCGATGTTACTGCCGACGCTTAGCTAAGCTTTCAAACGCGCTTCGAACTGACGGTCGAGTTCGCGTTTCAGGTCGTCTTTGACGCCCGCGGACATGGCGAGCACTTCGCGGGCCTTGAGGAAATCCATGACGCCGGTGCGGCCGACCGTGGGGCGCAGGAAGATGTGCGGCGGCTGGATCTTCAGCTTCAGCGTGATCGCCGTCTGCATCATCAGCTGGCCGGAGCCGAAGATGCTCTCCATGCGGTTCGGGATATGGGTGCCGTCGCCTTCGGGGGCGCCGACGACATCGATGCCGATGACGATATCGGCGACATCCATCAGGCATTCATAGGGAACGGGATTGCTGATGCCGCCGTCGATCATGACGCGGTCGTTCATGCGCACGGGCATGAAGACCGCGGGGATCGAAGAGGACGCGGCAAGTGCGGGGAAGAGCTGGCCGTGGTCGATGATGACTTCGCTCTGGCCGTAATAATCGGTGGTGATCACCTGCATGGGCACGAGCAGGTCTTCGAAGCGATCCGGCAGGTCTGCGGGCAGGAAAGCCTTGAGGATGCGCTCCAGATTGAACTGGCCGATGCGGATGCCCTTGGCGACGGCATCGCGCACCGTCTGCGGGCGCAGGCCCCAGATGCGGCTGACGACCGCGGTCTTGTTGCCGACGGTCATCAGCGCGTGTTCGCGGATCGCCTCGCCGGTCATCCCGGCCGCCATGCCGGCGCCCATGATGGCGCCGATCGACGAGCCCGAGATCGCCACGGGGCGAATGCCGAGCTCATCCAGCGTTTCGATGACATGGATATGGGCGAGGCCGCGGGCACCGCCGCCGCCGAAAGCGACTGCGACGGTCGGCATGGCGCTGACGGGCGTCAGGCCATCCGTGGCAGGTATCACGCTATTCACAATACCTGCCTGCTGCACTGAACGCTCCCGGTTTTCCGCCCGGCCTAAAGCGGCTGGTAGCGGAAGAAATGGACCTTGGTGTCGCCAAAGATCCTGTCTTCGAGGAAGACATAGGAAGGATCGACCGAAACGGCAACATCGGAGCGTTCTTCGAGAACGGCGATGGCGCCCGGCACCAGCCAGCC
Source organism: Rhizobium sp. 21-4511-3d (assembly GCF_053522545.1). Taxonomy (NCBI): domain Bacteria; kingdom Pseudomonadati; phylum Pseudomonadota; class Alphaproteobacteria; order Hyphomicrobiales; family Rhizobiaceae; genus Rhizobium; species Rhizobium sp. 21-4511-3d. The sequence continues at coordinate 25,793 of NZ_JBNWCF010000011.1, forward strand.
GCCCTTGGCGGCCGCTTCCATGGCCTTTTCACCCAGACCCTTGCCATAGGGCGGGTCGGCGAAGAGCATGTTGAAGGGCTCGAGATTGCCGACCGTGCCGAGGTCCGTGGCATCACGCCGCAGGATACGCGTGCGGCCGTGCAGGCCGAGCGCGTCGATATTTTCCCAGAGCAGTCCCCTGCCCTCGACGCTGTTTTCGACGAACAGCGCATGACGGCAGCCGCGCGAGACGGCTTCGAGACCGACGGCGCCGGTACCGGCAAAGAGATCGAGGATCCGGGTGCCATCGACGCATTCCGGATAGGCATGGCTCAGAATATTGAAAAGGCTCTCACGCGTCCGGTCGGCAGTCGGCCGGATGTCGTTGGATTTAGGTACGGCGAGCGACCGTCCGCGAAACTCACCGCCGACGATCCGCACCGCGCGTCATTCCCTTTCCTTTTGGTCCACCACGCGACGGGCCGCCCGAAGGCTTGCCGCCGCCGGGCCGGTCGCCTTTCGGCTTGCCGGAGAAATTCTTTGCGCCACCCGGCTTCGCACCGAAGCTCTTGCCGCGCGGCTTGTCACCCTGGGGGCGGTCACCCTGCGGCTTGTCGCCGAACGGACGATCGCCGCGGGGACGCTCCGAGCGGGCTTCGCCGGAAGCGCTGCGGGCGGGACGCGGACGGTCACCGAAGGACCGGGGACGCTCGTCACCCTCTTCGCGCGGACGGCGGTCGCCGCGCGGCTTGCCGCCGAAAGGACGGTCGCCACGAGCGGGACGGTCACCGGCAGGACGCTCGCCGCGAGCCGGACGATCGCCATAGGGCCTGTCGCTGCGGGCCGGACGGTCGCCGTAAGAGCGCGTACGCTCGCCATCTTCACGGGGCTTTCGGTCGCCACGCGGCTTGTCGCCGAACGGACGGTCGCCGCGAGCAGGACGGTCACCGCGAGCGGGACGGTCACCACGGGCAGGACGATCACCGGCGGGGCGTTCACCGCGTTCCAAGCGCTCACCGCGGGCCGGGCGATCACCACGCGCCGGACGGTCGCCGAAACCACGATCGGGACGGTCGCCGAAGGAGCGCTTGCGGCCGAAGCCTTCGCGATCATCCTTGCCACCAGCCGGGGTTTCGCTCGAGCGGATCCATTCGCCCTCTTCGTCGTGAGCGCGGTTGATCACCGTGCGCGGACGGTCGTTGTCGTAGCTCGATGCCTGCGGCTTGCCGGCATCGGGCCCCTCGCCACGGCGGCGGGCGGTCTTTTCGTTCTTGGCAGCCTTGGCCGCAGCCTTCTCGCCGAGCGGACGGGCGCCGGGCGCCATCCAGACATTGGCGTTGCGGCGGCTTCCGAGCGCCGGGCGCTTCGGACGGTCGTCATCCTTGCGTCCGCCTTCGCGGCCACCGTCACGACGATCATCGCGGCGGTCGTCACGGCGATCGTCACGCTTGGTATCGAGGCGGCTCAGCGCGCGCTCGCGCTTGTCCTCGGGCTTCCAGGTGCGCTCGCGGCGTTCCGGCTTGGCGGGCGCCTCTTCCTCTTCTTCGGCAACAGCGGGGCTGTTGTTGTAGAGCGGCGCGTCGAAATTAGCCTTGGCGTCTTCGATCAGACGCGGGCCGAGCTGATCGCGCAGCGTGCGTCCGCGCACTTCGATCACATGGCCTTCCGGCAGATCGCCGAGCTGGAACGGACCGTAGGAGATGCGGATCAGGCGGTTGACGTCGAGACCGAGCGCGCCGAGGACGTTCTTGATTTCGCGGTTCTTGCCCTCGCGCAGGCCCATGGTGATCCAGACGTTGGAACCCTGGGTGCGGTCGAGCGTCGCGTCGATCGAGCCATAGAGCACGCCATCGACGGCGATGCCTTCCTTGAGCTTGTCGAGCGCGTCCTGATCGATCTCGCCGTGGGCGCGCACGCGGTAGCGGCGCAGCCAGCCGGTCGTCGGCAGCTCGAGCGAACGGGCGAGACCGCCATCGTTCGTCAGCAGCAGCAGGCCTTCGGTATTGATATCGAGGCGGCCGATCGACATGACGCGCGGAAGTTCATCCGGCAGATTGTCGAATACGGTGGGGCGCCCTTCCGGATCGGAATTGGTGGTCACCAGGCCAGCCGGCTTGTGATAGAGCCAGAGGCGCGTGCGCTCGATGCCGCGGATCGGGATGCCGTCGACTTCGATCTTGTCCGTCAGCGTGACGTTGACGACGGGCGTTTCGAGCAGCTTGCCGTTCAGCGTGACGCGGCCTTCCATGATCATGCGCTCGATATCGCGGCGCGAGGCAACGCCTGCGCGCGCCATGACCTTGGAAATGCGTTCGGCCTTGGCGTCGCCTTCGGTTGCCGCAGCCTCTGCCTTCGGCGCGGCACTGCGTGCCGGCTTGCCTTCGGTTTTCGGACGCGTATCACGCGCTGCGGGCTTGCCACCCGGCCGTTTTGGCTTGTCTTTGAATGTCATTTGTTGTTTGCCTGCCTTTTGGGGCTTCTCTATCAGGTCGTGCCCCTGCGGTTAAGTGGGAATTTGCCGGATCGTGAAGACAAATCGGTTTATGGAGATGGCGCTCGAGGAAGCGCGCGCTGCCGGCGGGCGTGGCGAGGTGCCGATCGGCGCCGTCGTGGTGCTTGATGGCGCCGTCGTTGGCCGCTCCGGAAACCGCACCCGCGAGCGCAACGACGTCACCGCCCATGCCGAAATTGCGGCAATCCGCATGGCCTGTGAGAAGCTCGGACAGGAGCGACTGACCGGAGCCGATCTCTATGTCTCGCTGGAGCCCTGCACGATGTGCGCGGCGGCGATCTCCTTTGCCCGCATCCGGCGCCTCTATTACGGCGCAGAGGATCCGAAGGGCGGCGCGGTCGACAACGGTGTACGCTTCTATGCGCAACCGACCTGCCATCATGCACCGGAGGTCTATTCAGGTTTGAACGAAACGGAGGCTGCGGATATCCTCAGGACGTTCTTTGCTGGAAAACGGGAGACGCCATGAGCCTTGTCATTCTCGCCGTCATGATCGCGATCGGCGGCTTCGCCTATCTGCGCATCGCGCCAGGTACGAGCGCCATTCCGATGCAATGGTCCTTGCGGGGAGAGGTCAACTGGTCGGCGCCGCGGGCGGCCGCTTTCGCCTTCGTGCCGGGGCTTTCGATCGCCATCTGCGCGATCTTTGCGGCCAACGGGATGATCGCGCTGTCCGCGATCACCGGCTCAGTTCTTCTGATCTGCCAGATCGTCCACATTCTGCTTGTGCGCCGCTGGGCAGCGGCGCGGCAGATGTAAGCATCCGCTTACTGCAGCAGGTTCCACCACTGCTTGCCGGTGCCGGCGACAGCCGCATCCTTCTTGCGCTTCTTTTCCTTCTTGGCTTCCGGTTCGCCGAGATCGTCGAGCTTGGACGGGTCATCAGCCTGACGGTATTCGGTCGGCGGATCGGAGATGGAGCGGCGCTCAGTCACGGCGCCGCCGCCCTTCTGGGCGGCGCGGGCTTCGCGGAATGCCTGGGCCTGTTCGGCTGCGGTTTTCCGGCCGCCTTCGATGCCGTTCTTGGCAAGCGGCGAGACATAGGTCGAACTGTCGGAATTCGCGTCAGCTTCCTTGACGAGACGGGCGCGGGTTTCCTCAGGGGATTCCGGCCACTGCGGATTGTCCTTGGTGGCGATCGTCGCCTGCGGCTCGACAAGGGTTTCCTTGGAAGCCTGTGCGGGCATGACCAGCGTCGGGCGCGGCTGATACTTGACGCCCTTGTTCTTCGGCTCCTGCGGAGCGAGCGATACGGACTGGCCGATATCGTCACCAAGCTGCGCCATTGCGCTCGTGCCGGTGCCGTAAGTGGGGCTCGTGCAGCCGGTAGCCATCGAGCCTGCCGCCATAACAACCGTGAGGCAGGCGCCTACACGGAACCAACGCGTCGCTAACATGAAAACCCTTCCAGCCATGCCGGTGCAATCATCGCCCAACCGGACATCCGTCCCCCTGACGTAAAAATCCGGCCATTTTCAGGCAGCTTTTACCGGATGAACCGCCAAAGAGCAATTCACCCGGCAATTTTCTTCAGGCTTTACAGTCCAAGCTCGCGAAGCGCAGCGGCATCACGGGCGGAGACATCCGGATACTTCTCATCCGAGCCGACATCCTTGGTGATGCGCCAGGAACGGGCGCACTTGACGCCCTCTGCCAGCTTCGGTTCGACCGAAACGCCCGGAACTTCGGGCAGACGGAAGGCATCGGCAGAACCTTCGCCGCCATCGATCGCGATGTCGGAGGTGATGCAGATTTCCGAGAAATCCAGACCTTCGAGCGCAGCCTTCAGCTCCGCATCGGCGATATGAACGGCCGGGGCAGCTTCGAGCGACGAACCGATGCGCTTGTCCTTGCGCTCGATTTCGAGGGCGCCGGTGACGACCGAGCGGATGGCGCGGACCTTCTTCCACTTCTCGGCTAGCGCCTCGTTCTTCCAGTCTGCCGAGATTGCCGGGAACTGTTCGAGGTGGACCGAGACGGCCGACGGATTGCGCGACAGCCAGGCCTCTTCCGTCGTGAACGGCAGCATCGGCGCCAGCCATGTCACCATGCAATCGAAGATCATGCGGATGACATAGAGTGCCGAACGGCGGCGCAGGCTCGACGGCGCGTCGCAATAGAGCGCGTCCTTGCGGATGTCGAAGTAGAAGGCCGAGAGCTCGACATTCGAGAAGTCGATCAGCGCGCGGGCGATCTTCTTGAAATCGAAGGCATCGTAGTTTTCGCGGACGACCTGGTCGAGCTCGGCCAGTCGATGCAGCATCAGCTGTTCCAGCTCCGGCAGATCGGCAAGCGCGATCGTCTCGCCCTTGTCGTGCGCCAGCGTGCCGAGCATCCAGCGGATGGTGTTGCGCAGCTTTCTGTAGGCATCGACGTTGGTCTGGATGATGGTCTTGCCGACGCGCAGGTCGTCTGCATAGTCCGACGTCATGACCCAGAGGCGCAGGATATCGGCGCCGGCATCCTTCATGACTTCCTGCGGGGAGGTCACGTTGCCCTTCGACTTCGACATCTTCTCGCCCTTCTCGTCCATGGTGAAGCCATGGGTGAGGACGGCGTTATAGGGCGCGCGGCCGCGGGTGGCAGCGGATTCCAGCAGCGAGGAATGGAACCAGCCGCGATGCTGGTCGGAGCCTTCGAGATAGAGATCGGCCGGCCACTTCAGGTCCGGACGGTCTTCCAGCGTGAAGGTGTGGGTCGAGCCCGAGTCGAACCAGACGTCGAGAATGTCCATGACCTGCTTCCACTGGGCCGGATCATGCTCATTGCCGAGGAAACGCTCCTTGGCGCCTTCGGCGAACCAGGCATCGGCGCCTTCCGCATCGAAAGCATCGAGGATGCGCTGGTTGACGGCATCGTCCTTCAGCACTTCGCCCTGCTCGTCGACGAAGACGCAGATCGGAACGCCCCAAGCGCGCTGACGCGACAGGACCCAATCCGGGCGCTGCTCGATCATGGCGCGCAGGCGGTTCTGGCCGGCGGCGGGAACGAAGCGGGTGTCGTCAATCGCCTTCAGGGCGCGGGTGCGCAGCGTCGTGCCGTCCTTCAGGTCCTTGTCCATATAGACGAACCACTGCGGCGTGTTGCGGAAGATGACCGGCTTCTTGGAGCGCCAGGAATGCGGATACTGGTGCTTCAGGCGGCCGCGGGCAAACAGCGCGCTGCGCTCGATCAGCGCCTTGATGACGCGGTCGTTGGCATCGCCCTTCTTGCCGTTGTCGTCGATGACGCGGGCGCCTTCGAAGCCGGGCGCATCGGCGGTGTAGAAGCCGCCATCATCGACCGGGAACGGGATCCGGGTATCGATGCCGCGGGCATCGAGCTCGCGGACCGACGAGGTCCAGACGTCAAAGTCTTCGCGGCCGTGGGACGGCGCGGTGTGGACGAAACCGGTACCGGCATCGTCGGTGACGTGGTCGCCATCGAGAAGCGGGACACCGAATTCGTAGCCGCCGCCCTGGCCTTTCAGCGGATGGGCGCAGGTGATGCCTGCGAGATCGGCAGCCGTCACATCCGAAAGGCGCTTGTACTGCAGCTTTGCCTTGGCGAAGGATTCCTCTGCGAGCTTGTCGGCAAAGACGAGCTTTTCGCCCGGCTGCGGTCCGAAATCGTTCTCGGCAGCGGTGACTTCGTAAAGGCCGTAGGAGACGCGCGCCGAATAGGCGATCGCCCGGTTGCCGGGGATCGTCCAGGGCGTGGTCGTCCAGATGACGACGAAGGCGCCGTCAAGCGCAGCCGGACCCTTCACGACCGGGAACTTCACCCAGATCGTGTCGCTTTCGTAGTCGTGATACTCGACTTCGGCTTCCGCCAGCGCCGTGCGCTCGACGACCGACCACATGATCGGCTTGGAGCCGCGGTAGAGCTGGCCCGACTTGGCGATCTTCAGCAGCTCGCCGGCGATGCGGCTTTCCGCGTGAAAGTTCATCGTCAGGTAGGGGTTTTCGAAGTCGCCGATGATGCCGAGGCGCTGGAACTCGCTGCCCTGGATGCCGATCCACTTTTCGGCATAGGCACGGCATTCGCGGCGGAACTCGATCATCGCAGCCGGCTCTGTCAGGTCAGGCTTGGCCTTGCCCTTGGCGCGGTAGTTCTCTTCCTCGATCTTCCACTCGATCGGCAGGCCGTGGCAGTCCCAGCCCGGAACATAGTTGGAGTCGAAGCCGCGCATCTGGAACGAGCGGGTGATGACGTCCTTGAGGATCTTGTTCAGCGCGTGGCCGATATGGATGTTGCCGTTGGCATAGGGCGGGCCGTCGTGGAGCACGAACTTCTCGCGGCCGGCGGCGGAAGCACGCAGCTTCTTGTAGAGGTTCATCTGCTGCCACTTGGCAACGATTTCCGGCTCCTTCTGCGGCAGACCGGCGCGCATCGGGAAGTCGGTTTCGGGCAGATAGAGGGTCTTCGAGTAGTCGATCTTTTCGGCTGTGTCGGTCATGTCTGGCAATCGTTTCTGGCGGCCTCAAAGGGCGCAACGGATGTGGAATTGTTGGTGACGGAAGCGCTTGCTCGACAAGCGCCAAAAACCCGGACCTTCCGGCCGCTCAGCGCGCGCGGAAGGCCGGGCCGATAATTCGTATCGCAATCGCCAGCCGGAATTTACTCATCGGGCCGGTTCATAGGCGCTTTTGCGGGGAAAAGGAAGAGGCCGGATGGCGCGATTGAAGTTTTGGCCAAGTGCGCATATATTTGAGGGCACTTGGCGCGGAGCAGTATCATGGCCAGCATCTCTTCACCATCGAAAGATCATTCTGCGCAGGCTCTCGTGCAGACGGCGGCCGGCGGAACCTTGCCGCGGTTTGACGGCCGCTCGGTGGAAAGGCTGAAGGAGCGCGGCTTCTCGATGGACGAGATCTACCGCTTCGTTGCCCCTCGCCGCACGCTTGCGCGCCGGGTCGAGAAGGGCGAGCCGCTGACGCTGGCGGAAAACGACAGTGCCCAGCGTATCCTCCGCATCAGCGAGCTGGCCGACAAGGTCTTCGGCGAACACGAGAAAGCTCAGCGCTGGCTGCGCAAGGCCAACCGCTCGCTGAACGGCGTCGTGCCGATCGATCTTCTTGAATCGGAAACGGGTGCACGGCTCGTAGAAGAAGCAATTCTGCGCATCGACCACGGGATTTATATCTGACCGTGTATCTCTGGCGGATCTCCAATCATGTGGATCTTAGCGGGCGCGGTGGGCTGGTGGCTTCCGGCCGGTGGCACAAGGCAGGACATCCGGTTGTTAATTGCGCCGATCATCCGTCAACGGCTCTGCTGGAAATCCTCGTTCACGTGGACCTGGAAGATCTGCCGTCACATTACAAGCTGCTGAAGATTGCCTGTCCGGACGGGCTGCCGTCGATGCGTATCGGCGACAATGACGTTGATACCGCCGATCTCGCGGCGACGCAGGCGCTGGGCACCTCGCTGCTGGAGGCAGGAAATGCCTGTCTGATCGAGGTTCCGAGCGTGATCATGCCGCAGGCACGCAATGTCCTGATCAACCCGAAACATCCGGCTGCCGGCGGCATCGCCATCGAGGCGACCTTCGATTATCCCTTCGACAGTCGCCTTCTGCGATAGCAGGCGGCACGAGACCGCCTGCATCGATTGTTCAAGCTCTCACAACCGCCCTCGCAGGCGTCACCACGTTCACCACGACAGCGACCAGGATATTCGCCACCAGGGCCAGCAAGCCGATATAGATGGTGAAGGAGGTCTCTCCGAGCGTGATCGGCTGGAGTGGTTTCAGACCGTTGATCCAGACGAGGAACGTGCCGCCGAAGAAGCCGACGAACCAGCCGGCGAGCAGGCCGGGGGCGCGGAACCAGTTGGTGTAGAGGCCGAAAACCAGCGCCGGGAGCGTCTGCAGGATCCAGATGCCGCCGAGGAGCTGCAGGTCGAGGGCGAACTGCGTCGGCAGGAAGAGGATGACGAGCAGCGCGCCGATCTTGACGATCAGCGAGGTGATCTTGGCGACCTTCGCCTCGCCCGCATCGCTGACCTCTGGATTGACATAGGCCTTCCAGAAATTGCGGGTGAAGAGGTTGGCGGCGCCGATGCTCATGACGGCCGCAGGCACGAGGGCACCGATGGCGATCGCCGCGAAGGCAAAGCCTGCGAACCAGCTGGAAAACAGCGTCTCGAACAGCACCGGGACGACGTCGTTCGGGCTTTCCAGCTGCAGGTTTGCGGCGTGGCCCATATAGCCGAGCAGCGCGAGCAGGCCGAGGAGCAGCGTATAGGCCGGCAGCAGCACTGCGTTCTTGCGGATGGTATTGCCGCTGTTGGAGGCGAAGATGCCGGTCAGCGTGTGCGGATACATGAAGGCCGCGAGCGCCGAACCGAGCGCCAGCGTCGCATAGGCGACATACTGGTTGCCGCCGAGCAGCAGGTTGCCGGAACCCTTCGCCTGGAAGGCGGCATCCGCCGAGGCGAAGACATTGGCATAGCCGCCGAGCTTCGAGGGGATCAACGCAACGGCCGCGATCACCACGACATAGATCATGATGTCCTTGACGAAGGCGATCAGCGCCGGGGCGCGCAGGCCCGCCGAATAGGTGTAGAGCGCCAGCACGATGAAGGCGATGGCGAGCGGCAGTTCGCCATGCAGGCCGAGCGCCTTCAAGACCGCGGTCATGCCGACGAGCTGCAGGGCGATATAGGGCATGGTGGCGATGACGCCTGTCGCGGCAACCGCGAGCTCCAGGCCGCGCGAGCCATACTGGCCGTGAACGACGTCACCCGCCGTCACATAGCCGAAGTCCTTGGCACGCTTCCAGAGAACCGGCATCACCATGAAGACGAAGGGATAGACGACGATCGTGTAGGGCAGCGCGAAGAAGCCGTAGGCGCCGACCGTATAGACGAGGGCGGGAACGGCGATGACCGTGTAGGCGGTGTAGAAATCCCCGCCGACCAGGAACCAGGTGATCCAGGTGCCGAAGGAGCGGCCGCCGAGACCCCATTCGTCGATATGGGCAAGGGTTTCCGGCTTGCGCCAACGGGCTGCGACAAAGCCCATGACGGTGACGAGGATGAAGAAGAAGATGAAGACGCTGAGCGCCGTACCGTTGATCTCAGTCGTCATTGCGCATGCTCCGATAGGCGATCCAGGTCAGGAAAGCGGTGATCGGCACCCATGCGAGCTGGTACCAGTAGAAAAACGGAAAGCCGAAGAGAGCCGGCTCACGGAAATTGTAGAAGGGCACCCAGAGGAGCCCGATATAGGGAATGACAAGCAGCCAGCAGGCCGCTGTTCCAAACCTTTTATCCATGTTGAGATTGCCTTTCATTGCTGTGGGGGCGCAGCGAATCCGCGTCATATGACAGTTCAGACATATACCCCTCAGGCATCGGGACAAGCGTATTTGCCATGAAACCGCCATTTTTGGCGGAGGGCGGCGACAAGCAAAAATTATCGTGGCACTGTCGAAATGCCGACGGCTCGCACGTCCTTGGAGTGCAGCACGGGTCTTGCCGCGCCTGCATTCCATTCGATCCACAGGGAGTGAAGTGGATATGAGCAGTTCCTATCGTTGGGTCATCGTCGCCGCCGGCGCCCTGATGACATGCGTTGCGCTCGGCGCAATGTTCTCTCTCGCCATCTTCCAGCAGCCGATCGCCACCGATACCGGCTGGTCGCATACCGGCATTGCCAGCGCCATGACGCTGAACTTCATCGTCATGGGCGTCGGCGGCTTCATGTGGGGTGCGCTGAGCGACCGCTTCGGCCCCCGCCCCGTCGTGCTGATCGGGGCGCTACTTCTCGGGCTGGCACTGGTTCTCGCCAGCCGGGCGGGATCGCTGATGCAGTTCCAACTGACCTACGGCGTCCTCGTCGGGATTTCGGCGAGCGCCTTCTTCGCGCCAATGATCGCCTCGACGACCGAGTGGTTCGAGGAAAACCGCGGGCTGGCGGTGTCGCTGGTTTCGGCGGGCATGGGCGTTGCGCCGATGACGATCTCGCCGCTCGCCCGGGCGCTGATATCGGCCTATGACTGGCGCACAGCGATGCTGATCATCGGCATCGGCGCCTGGGTCCTGCTGATCCCGGCCGCTTTGCTCGTACGCCGCGCGCCCTCTCCGGCAAGCGACCAAGGCATGGTGGAAGCAGCAGGCGGCGAGCGCCCGGCGCTCGGCAAGATCTTCCGCTCGCCGCAGTTCCTGGTGCTCGGCGGCACGTTCTTTGCCTGCTGCGCGGCCCATTCCGGACCGATCTTCCATATGGTGAGCTACGCGACGATCTGCGGCGTGGCGCCGATGGCGGCGGTCAGCATCTACAGCGTCGAGGGGCTTGCCGGTCTCGGCGGTCGCCTGCTCTACGGCAGCCTGGCGGACAAGTTCGGCGTCAAGCCGGTGCTGGTTGCGGGGCTTCTGGTGCAAGCGGCGGCGCTGGCGACCTATCTGGCGGTCAGCGAACTCGGACAGTTCTACGCGCTCGCGGTGATCTTCGGCAGCGCCTATGGCGGGGTCATGCCGCTCTATGCGGTGCTGGCGCGCGAATATTTCGGACCGAAGGTGATCGGCACGGTGTTCGGGGCCGCGACGATGCTCTCGAGCATCGGCATGGCCTTCGGGCCGCTGATCGGTGGCTGGATCTTCGATACCTACCAGAACTATTCGTGGCTGTTCATCGGGTCGGCGCTGGTGGGACTCGGTGCGGCGGCCATCGCGCTCGCGTTTCCGCCGCTGCCGCGCGGGAAGCAGGCGCCGGCAGTCGGGATGGCCTAAGCAGATGTGGAGGACTTGGCCCCCTCATCCGCCCTGCGGGCACCTTCTCCCCGCCGGGGAGAAGGGAAGAGGTGGGGGCGTCGCGGTCTCCTCTCTTCTCCCCCGCGGGGAGAAGATGCCGGCAGGCAGATGAGGGGGCTACACGGTAAGGTGTCAGCCGAAGCAGATCAGCCGGTCGAGTTCGCCGAGTGGCTGCACGCCTGAGAGCAGTGCCCTCGCCTCTTCCTCGTCGCGCTTGATCTGGGCGACGAGCGGGTCGAGGCCGTCGAATTTCAGTTCCGGCCGGAGGTATCCGAAGAAGGAGACCGAACAGATCTGGCCGTAGAGATCGCCGCTGAAATCGAAGACGTAGGTTTCCAAGAGCGGCGCGCCGTTTTCGGTCACTGTCGGGCGGCGGCCATAGCTGGCGACCGCATCGTGAAGCGTGCCGTTCTGCAGCCGGAAGCGGACCGCATAGATGCCGGAGGCGAGTTCGGCCTCGGGCGGCAGCTGCATGTTGGCTGTCGGGAAGCCGAGCTGGCGGCCGAGCTTTTCGCCGCCGATGATCTCGGCCTCGACCGTATAGTGATAGCCGAGCAGGGCAGCAGCCTCGCTGACATCGCCATCCTTCAGCAGCGCGCGGATGCGGCTCGAGGAGACGACATCGGCATTCTCGTCGCGGAAGGCATCGATCAGGGTGACGCCGAAGCCGTATTTCTGGCCGGCATCCATCAGGAAGGCCGGTCCGCCTTCGCGGCCCTTGCCGAAATGGAAATCGACGCCGGTGACGACCTCGGAAGCGCCGAGCCAATCCTTGAGAATGCCGTGGATGAAATCGTCAGGCGAGCGCTGCGAGAATTCGCGGTCGAAGGGATATTCGATGACGGCGCCGAAGCCGAGGGCTTCGAGGATGCGGGCCTTCAAAGGTGCCGGCGTGATGCGGAAAACCGGGCTATCCGGCCGGAAGACCGTGCGCGGATGCGGCTCGAAGGTGAGCACCAGCGCCGGGACGCCGCGTGCCCTGGCGATCTCCAGCGCCCGCGTCAGAACCGACTGGTGGCCGCGATGGACGCCGTCGAAATTGCCGATGGCAATGACGCCGCCTCTCAGATGGGATGGCAGCGGTTCGCGGGTTTCATTGCGGTGAAAGACGGTCATCGGCAGGGCTTCTTCTTATGCGAGGCGTGGTATCCACCACTTCGGCGCGGCCTTCTCACGCTCCAGATAGGCGTGCAGGATGGCTTCATCCGTTTCGCCGTTCAGCGTGTATTCCTTCGCGTGGATACCGCCGCTGATATAGAGAAGGTCGAGGCCGTAATCGAGGGCGCCACGCACATCCGTCGGCATTCCGTCGCCGATTGCGAGGATACGGCTCTTCGGGAAATCGCCGCGCAGCTCCTTGGCGGTCTCAAGCACGGCGTCATAGATCGGCGTGTGCGGCTTGCCGGCAATGCGGGTCGCGCCGCCGAGCTGGTTGTAATAGGCAGCCATGGCACCGGCGCAGGGGATCATCTTGTGACCGCGCTCGACGACCAGATCAGGATTGGCGCAGATCATCGGCACGTCGCGCGACTGAAATTCCTTGAGCATCTCCGTATAATCTTCCGGCACTTCCTTCTCGTCATCGAAGAAGCCGGTGCAGACGACTGACTCTGCTTCATTGGCATCGACGCGCTCGACACCGAGGCCTTCGATGATGGCGATGTCGCGCTCGGGGCCGAGCAGGAAGACCTTCTTCGGGCCTTCGGCGATCAGGCCGCGGGTGACGTCACCGGAGGTGATGATGCGATCGTAAGCGCCGTCCTGGATGCCGATATGGCGAAGCTGATCGACGACCAGCGGGGCGATGCGCGGGGAATTGGTGATGAGGACGACCGTCAGCCCCTCGCCGCGGGCGGCTTCCAGCGCGGCGGCGGCCTTCGGAAAGGGATCGACGCCATTGTGGAGCACGCCCCAGACATCGCAGAACACCGCGTCATACTGGCTGGTGATTTCCGCAAAACTTCCGATGCGCTTGGCCATTCCGATATCCCGTTTGCTTTTCAGTCAGGCGTGACATTGCAAAGGCCCGGCGGGATGGCAAGGTTTTTTCGGCCTCGCGGCGCAAAAACAGGAGCGCGCCGCTAGAGAAGCAGCTCGACGCCGCGCACGGCGAGACCGGCGGCGGCGGCAAAGCCGAGGATGCTGACCATGCCGAGCTTGAAGCGGAAGAGCATGACGCAGGCGGCAACGAAAATCAGAGCAGCGGCGATATTCAGCGAGCTCCAGACCGGCCAGGCGAGGCTGACGAGCGGAAGGCCGGTGGCGCGCGACAGCAACGCGATATTGCCGACATCGGCAAAGAGCACGTGCAGGCCGAACCAGAGCGCCAGGTTGAGGATGACGCCGACAACGGCGGCGGTAATCGCCGAGAGCGCTGCCGACAAGATCTTGTTCTGGCGGAGCTTCTCGACGAAGGGCGCCCCGGCGAAGATCCAGACGAAGCTCGGCACGAAGGTAGCCCATGCCGCGAGGCTGGCGCCGATCACGCCGCCGAACAGCGGGTCGATGCCGAGCGCATTGCGGAACCCGGCCATGAAGCCGACGAAACAGAGGACGAGGACCAGCGGCCCGGGCGTCGTCTCGGCCAGCGCCAGCCCGTCCAGCATCTCGCCGGGACGCAGCCAGGCATAATGCTCGACCGCTATCTGCGCGACATAGGAGAGCACGGCATAGGCGCCGCCGAAGGTGACGACGGCCATCTTCGAGAAGAAGACGAAGACGGCGGCAAAGACGTTGGTCTCGCCGCTCAGCGCCTCGGCGATGAGATCGGACGGCGCGTGCAATCCCCGAACGATTAGCAGCGGGAACTGCCAGACGAGAACCCAGAAGGCGAGAATGAGGAACGGCCTGGCGATATGGCGGCTGGTCAATCCCGACAGCATGCCCGAGGACGCCGGAGCCTTGACGGGTGCCACACCCTCCGCCTTTCGCCTGCGCCGCTCGACGACGAAGCCGGCGATGCCGGCTGCGAGGACCACGAGCGGGAATGGCAGATTGAGCAGGAAGAGCGCCACGAAAGAGGCAGCCGCAACATAATAATGAAAGCGCGATTTCAGCGCCCGGCCGGCGACCCGCATCAGCGCCTCGATGACGATGGCGAGCACGGCGGCCTTCAGGCCGAAGAACAGCGCCAGCAGCCATTCGGCATTCTGGAAATAGGCATAGAGACCGGAAAGCACGAGGATGACGAGAAAGCCCGGCATGATGAAGAGCAGGCCGGCAGCGATGCCGCCGCGAACGCCATGCATCAGCCAGCCGATATAGGTGGCGAGCTGCTGAGCCTCCGGGCCGGGCAGAAGCATGCAGTAATTCAGGGCGTGCAGGAAACGGTCTTCGGAGATCCAGCGCTTTTCCTCGACCACCGTCTTGTGCATCAGGGCGATCTGACCGGCGGGGCCGCCGAAGCTCAGACAGCCGATGCGGGCCCAGACGGCGAAGGCTTCGGAAAAAGCAGGCCGCGGCATGGGTTCGGCAACCACGTCAGACAAATCCCCTACCCTCTAGCCATTAGGGCCCTCTCGCTAATTCGGGCCCTCTCCACAATTCCGGCGCAAAAATCCGCGAAGGCTTTCCTTGACTCTTTCTGGAGCCATCCCTAAATGCACGGCGTCTAGCACTCCTCATTGGAGAGTGCTAACACTCATCCATGTGGGCCACCCCGGTCCGCGAATGTCATTTGATCGAGGGATTAGACAATGGCAAGCACCAATTTCCGCCCCCTTCACGACCGCGTCGTTGTTCGCCGCGTTGAGTCCGAAGAAAAGACCAAGGGTGGCATCATCATCCCGGACACCGCTAAGGAAAAGCCGCAGGAAGGCGAAATCGTCGCTGTCGGTTCCGGCGCTCGTGACGAGTCCGGCAAGGTCGTCGCTCTCGACGTCAAGGCTGGCGACCGCGTTCTGTTCGGCAAGTGGTCGGGCACCGAAGTCAAGATCAACGGCGAAGACCTTCTCATCATGAAGGAAGCCGACATCATGGGCATCATCGGCTGATCAGCCGGTCATCCCGTTCCGCTTATCGCTGACACCCCTTTTCAGGAGTTATCAAAATGGCAGCTAAAGAAGTAAAGTTCGGCCGCTCTGCGCGCGAAAAGATGCTGCGCGGCGTCGACATCCTCGCTGACGCAGTGCAGGTCACCCTCGGTCCGAAGGGCCGTAACGTCGTTATCGACAAGTCCTTCGGCGCTCCGCGCATCACCAAGGACGGCGTATCGGTCGCCAAGGAAATCGAACTTGAAGACAAGTTCGAAAACATGGGCGCCCAGATGGTCCGCGAAGTTGCTTCGAAGACCAACGACATCGCCGGCGACGGCACGACGACGGCAACGGTTCTCGCCCGCGCTATCGTTCGCGAAGGCGCCAAGGCTGTTGCAGCCGGCATGAACCCGATGGACCTGAAGCGCGGTATCGACCTCGCTGTTGCCGAAGTCGTCAAGGATCTCCAGGCCAAGGCCAAGAAGATCAACACTTCGGAAGAAGTTGCCCAGGTCGGCACGATCTCCGCAAACGGCGAAAAGCAGATCGGTCTCGATATTGCTGAAGCCATGCAGAAGGTCGGCAACGAAGGTGTTATCACCGTCGAAGAAGCCAAGACCGCTGAAACCGAACTCGAAGTCGTCGAAGGCATGCAGTTCGACCGCGGCTACCTGAGCCCGTACTTCGTCACCAACCCGGAAAAGATGGTTGCTGACCTCGAAGACGCCTTCATTCTCCTCCACGAGAAGAAGCTCTCGAACCTGCAGTCTATGCTCCCGGTTCTCGAAGCTGTCGTTCAGACCGGCAAGCCGCTCCTCATCATCGCTGAAGACGTCGAGGGCGAAGCTCTTGCTACGCTCGTCGTCAACAAGCTGCGCGGCGGCCTCAAGATCGCTGCCGTCAAGGCTCCTGGCTTCGGCGACCGCCGCAAGGCCATGCTCGAAGACATCGCCATCCTGACGGGCGGCACTGTCATCTCCGAAGACCTCGGCATCAAGCTCGAATCCGTTACGCTCGACATGCTCGGCCGTACCAAGAAGGTTTCGATCTCGAAGGAAAACACCACGATCGTCGACGGCGCTGGCGCCAAGTCCGACATCGAAGGCCGCGTTGCCCAGATCAAGGCTCAGATCGAAGAAACCTCTTCCGACTACGACCGCGAAAAGCTGCAGGAACGTCTTGCCAAGCTCGCTGGCGGCGTTGCCGTTATCCGCGTTGGCGGTTCGACGGAAGTCGAAGTCAAGGAAAAGAAGGACCGCATCGACGACGCTCTGAACGCGACGCGCGCTGCTGTTCAGGAAGGCATCGTACCGGGCGGTGGTATCGCTCTGCTGCGCTCTTCCACGAAGATCAAGTCCAAGGGTGAGAACGACGACCAGGAAGCTGGCATCAACATCATCCGCCGCGCTCTGCAGGCTCTGGTTCGCCAGATCGCAGAAAACGCTGGTGACGAAGCTTCGATCGTTGTCGGCAAGGTTCTCGACAAGGATCAGGACAACTACGGCTACAACGCCCAGACGTCCGAATATGGCGACATGATCGCCATGGGCATCGTCGACCCGGTCAAGGTCGTCCGTACGGCTCTGCAGAACGCAGCTTCGGTTGCTTCGCTGCTGATCACCACGGAAGCCATGATCGCCGAGCTGCCGAAGAAGGACGCTCCGGCTGGCATGCCTGGCGGCATGGGCGGCATGGGCGGTATGGACATGATGTAAGACCTTCGGGTCTAACATCTGGGCCATCCGGTTCAGTTACGGAAGGGCGGTCTTCGGGCCGCCCTTTTCGTTTGCGGAGAACCGATTCGGCCTTACCAATTTTCGAGGCCACAGGAACCGAACTGGTAAAACGTTTAAGCGTCTATTTTGTGCGAAAATCGGACTCCGAAGCTTTCGCGAGACTTACCAAGCCGCGTTTTTTGTCATCAGGTGAAATACTCTCAGTGAAATTGGTTTCACCGCTGCAATGTGAAATTTTTGCGAAGCGTAACCGTTTACATCTCATAAAACGGGCAACTTTTTACTTTGATTTCTTCTACCTTTTATAGAAGCATGCAATATATCGCATCCTTCGCGTTGCGGATTACCCCCGAAAAAGCATTTGCCGCCTCTAAAAACTGCCTATAAATCCGCGCTGCAAATTGCAGTGCATGACGATATTTTTCCGCCCGCCAGCGGAAGACCGTATTTTGCAAATGACGCCGGCTGCAGAGCATTCCGCGCCAGAATTTTGAAAAGAGCATGAGAAGGGTTCCGCATCGGCGGCGCCGTATTTTGCTCACGCCCGGACATGATGACCGGTGTCGCATGAAGATGTTTTCGTCACACCGCACGAGCGCTGCATAGAACTGCGCACGACACGGGGAACCCCATTTGTTCAAGATCGCCAAAGCCAATGTTGCAGCCCCTCTTACGCCTGGCTCCTTTGATCTGACCCATCACAACCAGGAAATGCTCGCGCAGTTTTCCGTCTCTGAAGCGTGGAACGGCGATTTCTCCAGCGGCGTCATCCAGCTTGGCGAATGGAGCTCGATGCTCCATGGTCTCGCCGGCCGGGAATGCGGGCTGCTCAGCCTGATGCGCTGTTACGACGTGAAGGATCGCGCCCATATCCTGGCGCTTTTCGAGCAGGCCGCGACGCTCTCCTCGTCCTTCTGCTTCTCGACGACCATCGTCATGCCGAACGGCTTCCGCCAGCCGCTGTTCTGCATGGGCGAGTCTGCCGGACTGGAAGAGAAGTACAGCGGCAGCATGGTCGGCGTCTTCATCTTCCCGCGCTTCAAGCTCGACAACGCCAACCAGATGGCGAGCCGCCAGTAAGCGTCACTGCGCAGGCACAGAATTGAAAAAAGGCCGGTCCTTCGACCGGCCTTTGCTGTTTGGCTTACACCGGCTTGACCGGGATGTTCAGCCCCTTGGCGCTTGCCGGGCGGGCGATGCAGCGCTCCAGCCAGGCCATCACTGCCGGGAATTTCGCGTATTCCAGCACCTCGCGGCCGCCATAGAAGATGTCGGCGCCACGGATCCACGGGAAGGTGGTGATGTCGGCGATGGTGTATTCATCGCCCATGATCCACTGGCGGCCCTGCAGGCGGCTCTCCAGCACGCTCAGCAGGCGCTTGGCCTCATCGCGGTAGCGCTCCATCGGATAGCTGTTGTTGGCGACCTTATCGGCTGCCGCCTTGTAGAAATGGCCAAACTGCCCGAACATCGGGCCAATGCCGGCCATCTGGAAGAAGACCCACTGGATGGTCTCGTAACGGCCGGCGGCATCGGCAGGGATCAGCTTGCCGGTCTTCTCGGCGAGATAGAGCAAGATGGCGCCGGATTCGAAGAGGCCGATCGGTTTGCCATCCGGACCATTGGGATCGATGATCGAGGGTATGCGGCCGTTCGGATTGAGCGAGACGAATTCCGCGGATTTCTGGTCGTTCTGAGCGAAGCCGACATAATGCGGCTCATAGGGCAGACCGAGCTCTTCCAGCGCGATCGATATCTTCACGCCATTCGGCGTCTGCAGCGAATAGAGCTGGATGACATCCGGGTTCTTTGCCGGCCAGCGCTCGGTGATCGGGAAGCTCGAAAGGTCTGCCATTGAAATCTCCGTGGGGGTTGGTGGCCGACCATAAGAGAGCGACCGCCGGGAAGACAAGCCGCCTTCAAGAGACGACCGTTTCAAAATACTGAACGAACCGTCCCCGTTCGTTTATCTTTCCAGCTGCGACAAAATGCGCGACAAGTGTGGCCAACGAGATCAGCGGATCTCACAGTCATTCAAACGGAGATTACGTCCATGTCGAATACCTCTAGCCTTCTTCTCGTGCTTGCCCGCATCCTGCTGTCGTTCATGTTCATCCTCGCCGGCTTCGGCAAGATCACCGACCCGGCTGGCACTGCCGGCATGATCGCCGGTGCTGGCCTTCCGGCCGCAACCGCGCTGACCTATCTCGCAGGCCTCTTCGAACTGCTGACCGGCCTTGCCGTTCTCGTCGGCTTCCAGGTTCGCATCGTCGGCTGGCTGCTCGCTGCCTTCTGTGTGTTCACCGCCGTCGTCTTCCACCTGCCCTATGCAAGCGGTGCTGAACTCGTGAACATCCTGAACCAGATCATGGTCATGAAGAACTTCACGCTGGCTGGTGCCTACATCCTGCTCGCAACTGTCGGTGCCGGTGCCTACTCGATCGACGCCCGCCGCGGTGTATCGGCTCTTACGGCCTAAGCCGAAGCCTCCCAAGCATAAAGAAACCCGCCGTCTCGCGACGGCGGGTTTTTGCGTTTTTCAGCATCCTGGAAAAATCAGAGAGCGCCGCGGACGGCGGCAACGATCTTCGCCACGACGGGTTCTGCCGCGTGGCTTTCCTTGCGGGCGCGCACCAGGCAGGCCTCCGAGCGCAGGATGACGCCGTCGTTGAGGACGCGCAGGTGGTTTGCCCGCAGCGTCGAGCCGGTGGAGGTGATATCGACGATGATATCGGCCGAGCCGGAGGCTGGCGCACCCTCGGTGGCGCCCAGGCTCTCGACGATACGATAGAGCTGGATGCCGTGCTGGCTGGAAAAGAACTGCTGCGTCAGGCGCCAGTATTTGGTGGCGATGGTCAGGCGGCGGCCGTGGCGGGCGCGGAAGTCGGCGGCGACATCGCCGAGATCGGCCATCGTATCGACATCGAGCCAGATCTCCGGAACCGCCACAACGACATCGGCATGGCCGAAGCCGAGGCGGGCGCAGAATTCGACGCGCTTGTCGGTCTCTGCCAGACCTTCGCGCACCAGATCCTCGCCGGTGACGCCGAAATCGATCGAGCCGTTGCCGAGCTCGCGGGAGATTTCCGAAGCCGACAGGAAGGCGACCTCGACATCATCCCAGCCTTCGACGCGACCGCGATAGGAGCGGTCGTTGCCGACGGCAGTGATCTTCATGCCGGCGCGCTCGAAGATCGCCGAGGCATCGTCCTTCATCCGGCCCTTGGACGGCAGTGCGATGGTAACGGTCATGCCGCTGCCCTTTCCGTTTCGATGCGGTCGAGCCAGAGCGAGAAGCCGACGGCCGGGATACGCTCGCGGGCGCCGAGGAAGTTCAACAGCCTGTCGAAGCGGCCGCCACCGGCGAGAACCGCCGACGAACCCTCGACGCTGACCTCGAAGACGAGGCCGGTATAGTAATCCAGCGGGCGGCCGAAGGCGGCGCGGTAATCCATCGATGAGAGATCGAGACCGGCATTGGAGAGCGCAGCCAGGCGGCTATCGAAATGCGATAGCGCGGTGCCGATCTTCAGGCCGGCGGCATCGGCAAAGCCTGCGAGCGCCGAGGATGCATCGGCCAGCGGCACATTCAGCGACAGAAACTCTTCCAGCACCCGGAAGGCATCGTCATCGAGCCGGGTCTCGGAGAGCACCAGCTTTTCCTTGAGACGGCGGGCGATATCGGCGGGCGAACGGCTGGCATTGGTGGAATAGCCGGTCGCTTCCATCGTCTGGTCGATATGGGCGATCAGAGCCTGGTCGTTGTCTGCTGCCACGAGCCTGGCGATCTCATCGTCGAGACCGGTGACGAATTGCGGGCTGACGAGGCTCGCAAGCAGCGCCTCGATCTGCGTCATGTTGCCGAAGGCGTGGATCAGCCGCTTCTGCCAGCCGAGCGGCAGGCCAAGCGCCTGGACGACGGCTTCGAAGACCGCCTGGTCGCCGAGAACGGTCGAGAAGGTCTTGCCGGGGATCAGCTGCTGCAGGATGGCGACGGCATCGCCGATGGCACGCGCATCGGCGCTCGCCGTATCGGTCTCGCCGAGATCTTCGATCCCCGCCTGATAGAACTCGTTGCCGCCATCACGGCGCTGACGAAAGACTTCGCCGAGATAGGAATAGCGCTTCGGCGTGCCGGTCGCGGTCTCGATGTGGCGCAGGCAGACCGGAATGGTGAATTCCGGGCGCAGGCAAAGGCTGGCGCCGGTCTCGCTCTCCGTCATGAAGATACGGCGGCGAAGGTCTTCGCCGGCGATATCCAGGAAGGGTTCGGCCGGCTGGATGACGGGCGTGTCGATGCGCTCCGTCTTGCGGGTGGCGAACTCGGTGAGGAGGTCGGTGGCGAAGTTGGGAAGATTGATCAAAGTCCCCTCCCCAACCCCTCCCCACAAGGGGGAGTGACTAACCCGCGGCACTCGCCGAGCGAGGCCGGAAATCTCTCAGTTGCGGCATTGCGCGAGACAGCGCCGCGTGAAGCCCCTCCCCCTTGTGGGGAGGGGTTGGGGAGGGGAAGGTCACGCATTCGACGCCCGCTTCCGGTCTTCCGCCTGAGCCGCCAGAATTTCCTTCACCTTGGCAACGAGGTCGGCTTCCGGCACGGTTTCCTGCGCGACGCGCGCTTCGCGCCAGCTGGCATTGTCTTCGATCTCGCCGGAAAGGCGCTTGCCCTCGATCAGGTCCTTGATCTGCACCACACCGGTGGCCCGCTCGTCACCACCCTGGATGATGGCGACGGGGCAGCCGCGGCGGTCGGCATATTTCAGCTGGTTGCCGAACTTTTTCCAGTTGCCCTGGAACATCTCGGCGCGGATACCGGCGGCGCGCAGCTCCTGCGTCAGGCGCTGGTAGCGGCCCATCGCCTCGACATCGCCATCCATGACGGTAACGAGAACGGGCTCGATGACCTCGCTCTGGCCAAGCTTGCCGAGGTTCTTCAGCGCCGTCATCAGGCGCGAGACGCCGATCGAGAAGCCGGTCGCGGGAACCGGCTGGCCCATGAAGCGGGAGACGAGGCCATCGTAACGGCCACCGCCGCCGACCGAACCGAAGACGACCTTTTCGCCCTTCTCGTTGGTGACGTCGAAGAGGAGCTCGGCTTCGTAGACCGGGCCGGTGTAATATTCGAGGCCGCGGACGACGGAGGGGTCGATCTTGATGCGGGTGCTGTCGTAACCGCCGCTGGTGACCAGGCTGCCGATGAAATTCAGTTCCTCGACGCCTTCGCCGCCCTTGGACGTGCCAGCCACCAGCTCGGCGAGCTCATCAGCGCTTTCGGCATAATTCTTGATGCCGACGAAGAAGAGGACCTTGTCGATCTGGCTCTGGTCGAGACCGGCACCCTTGGTGAAGTCGCCGGACTCATCCTTGCGGCCGGGGCCGAGTAGCAGTGCGACGCCCTCGGGGCCGAACTTGTCGAGCTTGTCGATGGCGCGCAGCACGTTGAGGCGCTGGGCGGCCTTGTCGTCACCGCCGAGGCCGATCGCTTCGAGAACGCCGTCGAGGACCTTGCGGTTGTTGACGCGGATGACGTAGTCGCCGCGCTTGATGCCCAGGGCTTCGAGCGTATCGGCCATCATCATGCACATTTCGGCATCGGCCTGGACGCCGGGCGCGCCAACCGTATCGGCATCGAACTGCATGAACTGGCGGAAGCGGCCGGGGCCGGGCTTCTCGTTGCGGAACACATAGCCGGCGCGATAGGTGCGGTACGGCAGCTGGATATCGTTGAAATTCTCGGCGACATGACGGGCGAGCGGCGCCGTCAGGTCGTAGCGCAGACTCATCCACTGCTCGTCATCATCCTGAAGCGAGAAGACGCCCTCGTTCGGACGGTCGGCATCCGGCAGGAACTTGCCGAGCGCATCCGTATATTCGAAGAGCGGCGTTTCGACAGGATCGAAACCATAATGCTCGTAGACCTCACGGATCTTCGCGGTCATTTCGTTGACGGCGCGGATATCGGCAGCCGAGCGGTCAACGAAGCCGCGCGGCAGGCGGGCCTTGAGCTTTTGCGGTTTCTTCTGCTTGTCGTTCATAGGGTCACTGGCCAGATTTTCCAAACTGCTGAATGAAGGGTTCTCTTAGAGGAACGAGCCGGGGGCGGCAAGGGCAACGGCTGGCGAACAGCGCCGCCCGCTGCTATAGATTTGCCGCGAAAAGGAGCCCGGCGATGACCAAGATCATGACCATCGAAATGCCCGATGAAATGCACGCAATCATCGCCGAGCACGCCGCCGAGGCTGAGATGTCTGTCGAGGATTATGTCTTCCAGGTCATCCAGCAATATGTCGAGGACGCGCAGGACCTTGAGGAGGCTGAAGCCGAGCTGGACAGGATCGAAAGCGGGGAATCGGCCGATACCATCGACGATTTCTTGCGGCGGCGCCTCGGCCTGACCGATTAGCCGCTGTCAGCAACGCACACAGTTTATATTGCCGGGAATGTGCACGTAGAATTCCATGATCGCCGAAATCCTCCAGTATGCCGCCACAGTTCCCGTGACGACCAGGGCCCACCCCGGCTATATCTGCTATTCCGTCAATCTCTGGTCGCGCGCCCGGCGCTGCAGCAGTTCATGGGCGGTGCATGAGGAGAAGAGCCGGGCGGCGATGCTAACGGCGGCTTCCGGTCTCCGACAGAAGCGGACTGTTGTCGTGCTCGGATCCGGGCTTTTGCGTGACGTGCCGATCGAGGCGCTGGCGAAGGCCTTCGATACGGTCGTGCTGGTCGATCTCGTGCATCTCGCCTCGGTACGGCTCTGGCTGAGGGCAAAGGGATACCGGAACGTCCGGCTGATCGAGCGCGATCTCTCCGGCTATGACGAGTTGCGACAGACGGGCAATGCGGAGCCGCTCGGCTTCCTGCGCGGCGTGCCCTATCTCGATCTGGTGATCTCGGCAAATCTGCTGTCGCAGATCGGGCGCGGGGTCAAGCGGCGTTTCGAGGCGGAGCAAGGCAGCGCAATGCCTGATGATACCGTGCAGCGATTGATCGCCGCGCATATCGAGGAGCTGCGGGCCCTGCCCTGCGCCAACTGCCTCGTCACCGATATCTCCTATGCCGTCATCGACCGGACGGGAAAGACGCACGAGACGGCCGACCTGCTGCAGGGCGTGTCGGTGCCGCAGGACATAAAGGCATCCTGGAGCTGGCCGGTGGCGCCGCTCGGCGAGGAAAGCCGCGACTACCAGATCGTCCATCAGGTGATTGCCGACTATTGAGATGCATATTATTCTGGTTGCAATCCAGAATTTATTGTATCACTTTTAATATCGGATATCATTGCGGTGAAGATCGTTTGGGATGAGCCGAAGCGGTTTCGAAATCTGGCGAAGCACGGCCTCGACTTTCGCGAGCTCGATCTCGAATTCTTTGCGGATGCTGTGATCATCGATGCGCGGGATAGGCGGCTGAAGGCGATCGGCTTTGCCATCGGGGATATTCTTGCCGTCGTCTTCGCGACCTTGGGGAGCGAGGGCATTTCGATCATCTCGATGCGGCCCGCGAGCCGGAAAGAGAGGAAACTCTATGAGCAAATCCAGGCGGATCATTCCCGCCCTCACTGACGAGGAAGAGGCGCGGATTCAGCGTGGCATCGCTGAAGACCCCGACAATCCCGAATGGACCGAGGAAGACTTCAAGAATGCCCGGCCCTTCGCGGAGGTCTTCCCGGAGCTGGCCGAGAGCATTCGCCGTGCGCGGGGCAGGCCTGCGGTCGAGAAGCCGAAGCGGCAGATTTCGCTGCGGCTCGATCCTGATGTGATCGATGCCTTCAAGGCGACCGGCAAGGGTTGGCAGGGGCGGATCAACGAGGTCCTGAGAAAAGCCGCCAAGCTCTGACGTGCCTCTTGGCGAACCAGGCGCCCTCACCTATCTTCGGCTCATGCGTCTCGTTGCGATCATGGCGATGATATTGGGGTGGCTGACCTTCAGCGCGTCCGCCTGGGCGGGCTGTCCGATGTGTGCGTCGATGAGCCAGCCGGCCGCTTCCGGCATGCAGCATGACATGCCAGAAATGGGTACGCCCCACCATATGGCGATGGATCATGGGCAGGACGCGGCGAAGGATCCGTGTTCGCCCGGCAATCCCGGCCACATGACGACCTGCTCCTACTGTCTGGTGACACCCGCGGCTGTGGTGATCGTCGATGGCGGAAAGCCTGTTTTCGCCTATCCGGCACCGGCTGCCGGCAGGGTGCTTGCCGATCTGCGCCCGGCGCCGCAGGCCCCTCCTCCTCGCCTCGTCTGACACCTCGATTACGCCTGCACGACAGTAATCGTGCATTCTCTTTTGTCAGACAGAGGAAGGACCTCGCATGTCCATGAAAATCATCGCCCTCATTTCCACCCTCGCTTTCGCTGCCCCGGCATTTGCCGAGGACATGCAGATGGATATGAGCAAACCGATGGGCGATCACAGCCCCTCCAGCCATGCCTTTGCCGAAGCCAATGCCAAGATGCACAAGGACATGATGGTCAAGATGACCGGCAATGCCGATGTCGATTTCGTTCGCGGCATGATCCCGCATCACCAGGGCGCGATCGACATGGCGAAGATCGAGCTCAAATACGGCAAGGATCCCGAGATCCGCAAACTCGCCGAAGCCGTGATCAAGGCTCAGGAAGCGGAAATTGCCGAGATGAACGCATGGTTGAGTAAGAACGCCAAGTAATCAATCATGACTGGAGGCGCCAGTGAAAAGCTGGCGCTTCCTTGCCCAGATTACTCGTATTTCGATACTGAATAAATTAGCATTCTATTTTTGCGTTTTATTTACAACGACTTAGTAATGTTTTGATTACGAAATTCTAATTTATCTAAAATACAAACGGTCTCATCAACTTAGGAAAAGCGATGAGACATCTTCTTTCGAAAGCGCGAATGCTTGCCTGCGAGACCAAGGGCAATGTCGCCATGGTTTTTGCGCTGCTGCTGGTGCCGCTGATTGCAGCGGGTGGCGCGGGGATCGATCTCGCACGCTATGAGGCGATCCGTGTCGAACTGCAGGATGGTCTCGACCGCGGCGTGTTGGCCGCCGCCTCGCTCTCCCAGAAGGAGAAGCCCGAGGATACGCTCCGCAGCTTCATGAAGAACCTCTCCTATGCTCAGGATGTGGCCGTCAGCTTCACCGAGACGAAGGGGCTGAACTCGCGGAAGATCAGCGCTAGCGCCGCCTATGTGATGGACACGACCTTCATCCACCTCGTTGGCGTTCGCCAGCTCAGCGTCGCCGCCGTCTCGACGGCGGAGGAAGCCAAGCAGAATATCGAGATGTCGCTGATGCTCGACATGTCGGGTTCGATGAACGGCAACCGCATCAAGAACCTGAAGAAGGCCGCCCAGCAGTTCATCGATCAGGTTCTGACCGACGAGACCAAGGATTACACGACGATCACCATCGTGCCCTATGCCGGTCATGTGAATGTCGGCTCGGCGATTTTCGACAGGCTCGGGGCCAAGCGCGATCACTCCAATTCGTCCTGCATCGAGCTGAGCACATCGGGCTTTGGCGGCAGCGTGCCGAGCTTCAAGAATGCGGCGCAAGTTCCGCATTTCACACAGTGGAACTATGGGCGCACCGATCTGAAGCCCTGGTGGTGCCCGGTGGAATCGACGGCGATCACCTATTTCTCCAATGACGCCACCTATCTGAAGAACCGCATCACGCAGCTCGAACTGCATGACGGCACCGGCACGCAGAATGCGATGCAATGGGGCTACATGCTGCTGAACCCGGCGGCAAAGACCGTCGTCAATGCGGCGGTCGATGCCAAGCTGATGGATGCGAAATTCGCGAACCGTCCGGCGGCCTTCGGCGATCCCGATACGATGAAGGTCATCGTGCTCATGACCGACGGCGCGATCACCGAACAGTACCGGCCGAAGGATTACAGCCGCCCGGTCAGCCAAGCGCCTGACAACAAGCAGATCATCAACTCCACCGATACGGCCAAGATGCTCTCCTCGGTCTGCACGGCGGCGAAATCGAGCGGCATCACCGTCTTCACGCTCGGCTTCGAAGTCAGCGGCAATGCGCAGACGCAGATGACCAACTGCGCAACCAGCCCCGGCCACTACTATCCCGCCTCCGGATCCGGCATCGGCGATGCCTTCAAGTCGATCTCGACATCCATCAAGAAGCTGAGGCTGACGCAATGACCGGCATTCTGAAACGCCTCCGGCGGGACCGCGCCGGGGCTGCTGGTATCGAATTCGCCATCCTCGCACCGATCGTCTTCTCGCTCGTCTTCTCCACGTTCGAGGCAGGCTGGATCATGACGCAGTCGATCATGCTCGACCGCGCCGTCAGCCGCGGGTCGCGTGCGCTGCAGGTGGCCGGCTCGAACTTCACCTATGACGATTTCAAGAAGAAGGTCTGCGACGAAGCGATCATCCTGACGAACTGCATCAAGTCGATCCGCATCGAATTCACGCCGATCAGCAAGTCGACCGACTTTCCGACATCGGAAACCTCCTGCGTCGACCGCAGCGTCAACATCGATCCGGTGACGACCTATACCGGCGGCCAGCGCTCGCAGATCGTCTTTGCCCGCGCCTGCTATGTCGTCGATCCGCTGGTGCCGGGGCTGGGTTACGGACTGGCGCTTCCCAAAGACAATACCGGCGGCGTGCGCCTGACCTCGCGCTTTGCCTTCGTGAACGAGCCAGGCTGATGATCCGCATTCTGAAAGAGTTTCTGAAAAGCCGCTCGGGCGCATCGGCGATCGAATTTTCCTTCGTCGCGCCGGTGATGATCTTCTTCTTCATCGCCAGCGTCGCCGTCTTCGACATGTTCCGCACCTACCAGAACATCGTCGAAGCCAATGGCGTGGTGGCGGATGTGATCTCCAGGCAGACGTCGATCGACGCCACCTTCGTCTCGAACATCTACGGCGTCTTCACCAATCTGCAACAGAACAGCACGGCGCCGAGCGCGCTCAGGATCTCGAGCATCAAGAAAACCGGTGGGGTCTACAAGCTCGACTGGAAGAAGGAGAGCGGCACGGTCAGCCTGCTGAAGGCGCAGGTGCTCGACAGTTCGACGCTGCCGCAAATCACCGATGGCGATTCCGTCATCTATGTCGAGGGCGCCACGACCTACACGATGCTATCGAGCATCCTCGGCTTCGGACAAATGACATTCGCCGAGCGCGCCTTCACGCGGCCGCGCTTCATCAGCGCGGTCGCGTTCAACTGAGGCGCCGGGCGGGCCGGCGCCTCGTCTGTTCTCAGGCCTTCGGTTCAAAGGGTTCCGGGCGGCGGGCAGCACCCTGGCGGGAAAGCATCCAGCCCGGATATTCCGGCGGTAGCGCGCTGACGTCATCCAGCTTCTTCATATCGTCGGCATCGAGCTTCAGCTGCGTGGCGGCGAGGTTCTGGTCGAGCTGCTCGATGCGCTTGGCGCCGATGATGACCGACGTGACGAAGGGCTTGGCCAGCACATAGGCGAGCGCCACGGTTGCGACACTGGAGCCATGCTTCTCGGCAACTTCGCGCATCACCGCGACGCATTCCCATGCCTTGTCCTTGTCGACAGGCGGGAAGTCGAAATTGGCGCGGCGGCCCTCGCCATTGCCGGGCGCGCCTGGGCCATACTTGCCGGAAAGCAGACCGCCGGCCAGCGGCGACCAGACCATCAGGCCGAGCTTTTCCTCGTTCATCAGCGGCACGATCTCGCGCTCGAGATCACGCCCGGCGATCGAGTAGTAAGCCTGGATGGTTTCGAAGCGGGCGAAGCCGCGGCGTTCGGAGACGCCGAGAGCCTTGGCGACGCGCCAGGCCTGCCAGTTGGAAACGCCGACGTAGCGCACCTTGCCCTGGGAGACGAGATCGTCGAAGGCGCGCAGTGTTTCGTCGATCGGCGTCACCGTATCGGTCGCATGGATCTGGTAGAGGTCGATATGATCGGTCTGCAGACGCTTCAGGCTGGCTTCGACCGAATCCATGATGTGACCGCGCGAGGCGCCGCGATCGTTCGGCTTGTCGCCCATGACACTATAGACCTTGGTGGCGATGACCACGTCCTTGCGCGGAACGTTGAGGTTCTTCAACGCCTGCCCGAGAAGCCTTTCGGATTCGCCGAAGGAATAGACGTCGGCCGTGTCGATGAAGTTGACACCAGCTGCCAGCGAGCGCTCGACGATCTTGTCGGCGGCGGCCTGATCGACATCGGCGATGGCGCCCCAGAAGTTGCCATCATGCGCTTCGCCGAAGGTCATCGTGCCCAGGCAGATCTCCGAGACGAAGAGGCCCGTATTTCCAAGCTGATTGTATTTCATGCGGAAATTTCCTTGTGACTGCCACAGGCGGGGGTGCCTGCGGGCTGCGGAATGCAATGTTTTTGATTATTGGCCTGCGGGACAGGCACAGCCGGGGCTGGCTGCTGATGAGGCATGATGTACGTAAGTGCGTGTTTCGGCTTTTCAACTGCATGCGGCAACCTGACCGGCAAAAAACAAAGCCCTTGTCTCAGCGGCCGCCGCCGATAGATTCGCCTTGAGGGAATTGCAGGAGCATCCGATGAGCAAGCACGCGCTGACGACGATCGGCTTCGATGCTGATGATACGCTCTGGCAGAACGAGCAATATTACCGGCTGACCGAAGCGCAGTTCACCGAGCTGCTTTCCGATTTCGCCGAGGGGCCGAAGATATCCGAGCGGCTGCTGGAGGCGGAGAAGCGCAACCTCGCGCATTACGGCTTCGGCATCAAAGGCTTCACGCTGTCGATGATCGAGACGGCAATCGAGATCACCGAGGGCAAGGTGCCGGCGAGCGTGATCGCCCAGATCCTCGATACCGGCCGCGATCTGCTGTCGCATCCGGTCGAGACCATGCCGCATGTGCAGGAAACGCTGGAGATGCTGGCCGGCAACTACCTGCTGGTCCTGATCACCAAGGGCGACCTGTTCGACCAGGAGCGCAAGCTGGCGCAATCGGGGCTCGGGGATTTCTTCGATGCGGTGGAGATCGTCTCCGACAAGACGGCGGTCACCTACCGGCGGATCTTTTCCAAGGTTGGCGATGGGCCGGAGCGGGCGATGATGGTCGGCAATTCGCTGAAGTCGGATATCGTGCCGGCGATTGCCGCAGGCAGCTACGGCGTCTTCGTGCCGCACGAGCTCACCTGGGTGCTGGAGCATGTCGACGAGCCGGCCGATGCGCCGCGCTTCCGCAAGATCCCGCATCTCGGCGAGTTGCGGGATCTGCTGGATGGGCTCGGCTGATCCCTATTCCTCTCCGCCCGCGTCGGACTTCGGCGGGAACAGCGTCGGCCGCTGCGGTGTCTCCGGCTTGGCGGCGGGCGGGGCGGTGCCCGGAGCCTGCGGCTCGATCATCAGTGTATAGGGCGCGCCAAGACCGCGGCGCGGCGAGACCTTGGAATAATAGGGCCTGAGCAGCCAGGTCGTATCGTCCTTGACGACGGTATCGAGCGCCGATCCATCCTCATCCGTGCCGAAGAAGGCCTCGTCGTCGGCTTTTGACAGATCGAAGATGGCGAGAAAGGCAAACTGGCTGCGGGTCTCGAAGCTGATCTTCACGTGCTGCCCGGCCTTGACCGGCAGCGTGAAGACGTGGCTGTTGCCGAACTTCGTCCAGCCCTTGATCTGCATGGTCACGGCGGGGAACTGAAGCTTTTCCAGCTTCTCGCCGGGATCGAGCTGCGGCGCCTGCGCCAAGGCAGGCGCTGCGGCAAAGGCGATCAGAACGGCTGTCGCAAGCAATTTCCTCATGGACGTACCAGTGCTTTCCGCATGGATTCAACTTCGGAGCGGCAGAAGCAGCCCTCGACGTGATCATTAACAAGACCCATGGCCTGCATGAAGGCATAAACTGTGGTCGGGCCGACAAAGGTCCAGCCGCGCTTCTTCAAATCCTTGGAGATGCGGACGGAAACCGGCGTCGTCGGATTGGCGGCGATATAGGCGCGGTCGACGGCACCGGGGCGGTCGGCAGCACCCGGCTCGAAGCTCCAGAAATAGCGAGCGAGCGAGCCGAATTCCTTTTTGAGCTCGATGGCGCGTTTCGCATTGTTGATCGTCGAGACGATCTTGCCGCGATGGCGGATGATGCCGGCATCGGCGACGCAGCGCTCGATATCGGTCTCATCGAACAACGCGACCTTCTCGAAATCGAAACCGGCGAAGGCAGCGCGGAAATTCTCGCGCTTGCGCAGGATCGTCAGCCAGGAGAGACCGGACTGGAAACCTTCGAGGCAGATCTTTTCGAAGAGGCGGACATCATCGGTGACAGGCCGCCCCCACTCCTCGTCGTGGTAGCGCATGTAATCAGGAAGGTTGGCGTGCCAGTGGCACCGGCTCTTTCCGTCATCGCCGGCAATGGTGCCCGTATCGCTCATGCTTCCCCACTGATTTTACGCTTCAATTGCGGCTTTACCATTTAGAAACCCCGTTTCCAAACCGGATAGTAACCCTGACGAAAAGTTTATCCGGTGCTTCGCAGTTTAATGAATCGATCTTTACCATTCGCTGGCCGGAGCGGTGGCAGCATCCCGCCAGGCGGAAGTGCCCGCCCCAGCATTTTCGGTCATTTGTAGAGAGTTCCGTCCGATGATGAAATCCGTTTTGATTACAGCCGGCCTGATCGGCCTGCTGGCCTCGCCCGCGCTTGGCGACGACCGCTATGCGAGCCGCCCGCCCGTCGTTCTCAGCCCCGACCTGACCGCGCCCTGGATCAACCAGCTCGGCGGCAGCAATGTGCGCCCGGTCGCCTATCAGCGCCCGGTCATCCGCCAGCAGCCGCGCGGACTGTTCCAGTACCAGCCGCGCGTGATGCGCCAGGCTCCGGCCGCCGTGCAGCAGGCTGCCGTCGTGCGCCCGGATGGCATTCCGGTGATCCGCGAGCGGTTCGACCCGCAGTTCCTGCCGCAGATGGTCGACTACGACACCAAGGAACGGCCGGGTACGATCGTCATCGATACCAACAACCGCTTCCTCTACCTCGTCATGGCGAACGGCAAGGCGCGCCGCTACGGTGTGGGCGTCGGCAAGCCGGGCTTCGAATGGGCCGGCGAGCACAAGATCACCCGCAAGGCCGAGTGGCCGGACTGGACGCCGCCTTCCGAAATGGTCAGCCGCGAAGCCGCCAAGGGCCATTACCTGCCTGCCCGCATGGATGGCGGCCCGGAAAATCCGCTCGGCGCCCGCGCCATGTATCTCGGCTCGACGCTCTACCGCATCCACGGCACCAATGCGCCCTGGACGATCGGCAGCGCCGTCTCCTCCGGCTGCATCCGGATGCGCAACGAGGACGTGACTGACCTTTACGAGCGCGTCAACGTTGGCACCCGCGTCATCGTGATCTGAATGCCGCAAGGCTGCGGCGGGCCGTTGCAAGAACGGCGCGCCGCAGCACAAAAAACCGCGCAAACCCCTCTCAAGCTTGAAATCCAGGGCAAATTGGCTAGCTTGGCCGTGATCCTGAATAGAGGGGAATAGAGAATGAAGCATATTGTCCGGCTTGCGGCAGCCACTGCGATCGCACTGGCCAGCACGTTGAGCCTTGCCCATGCCGAGCCTCAGCTGACCGCAACCGACGCCGTGCGCGGCGTCAAGCAGGTGAAGACGGTCAAGCCGCAATTCAAGAAGCGCGTCGTACGCCTCGTCACCGATGAAGCCCCCGGCACCGTCATCGTCGATACGACGAACAAGTATCTTTATCTCGTCGAAGGCAACAACCGCGCCACCCGCTACGGCATCGGCGTCGGCCGCGAAGGCTTCGGCTGGTCCGGCGTCGTGAAGGTCGGCCGCAAGGCTGAGTGGCCGGGCTGGACCCCGCCGCCGGAAATGCGCGCTCGCGAAGCCAAGGCCGGTCACAAGCTGCCAGCCTTCCAGCCCGGCGGCCCGGACAATCCGCTCGGCGCCCGCGCCATGTATCTCTACCAGGGCGGCCGCGACACGGCTTTCCGCATCCACGGCACCAACCAGCCCTGGACGATCGGCCTGAACCTGTCTTCCGGCTGCATCCGCATGGTCAATAACGACGTGCAGGATCTCTACGAGCGCGTCCCCGTCGGCACCAAGGTCATCGTCGTCGGCCCCGGCAACAAGCAGGGCAACGTCGCCTTCCAGGACCGCGGCATCGACGTGCTCAGGACGCTGTTTGGCGGTTGAGCGGTGAGAGGGGCAAGCCGCCTCTCAATTTTGCCCGCCGCGAAGCCATAAGCGCGGCGGGAATTGATCGAGCGGCGGCATTCACGCCCCGCCCCGCAAATCAGATGCGACGCAAGCAACGCTTGCACATTTGTTCCCGTTATGTTCAGATTACCCATGTCATCGATATCGCGGGATATGGCATGTCAGATCAGCAGCAGAAATTTGAACGGTTCAGGGCATTGCATGCGGGCACGCAGGCCTTCGTGATACCCAATCCGTGGGATGCCGGTTCGGCGCGCCTGCTTGCAAGCCTTGGCTTCGAAGCATTGGCCACTACCAGCGCCGGATACGCCTTCTCAAAGGGAAAGCTGGACTCGTTTGCAGGCCTTGAACGGAGCGAGATCCTTGGCAACGCAAGCGAGATTGTTGCAGCAACGGATCTGCCGGTAACAGCCGACTTGGAGGACGGCTTCGGGGCGGCCCCGGAGACCTGCGCCGAAACGATCCGCCTCGCCTGCAAAGCCGGGTTGGTTGGAGGATCGATCGAGGATGCGACCGGCGACAGTGCCAACCCCATTTATGACCTCTCCCAGTCCGTCGAACGCGTTCAGGCCGCAGCGGAGGCGGCCAGTAACCTGCCCTTCTTGCTGACTGCGAGATCAGAAAACTTTCTGTGCGGCAGGCGCGATCTCGATGACACGATCCGGAGACTGCAAGCCTTCTCGGCTGCGGGAGCGGACGTTCTTTATGCACCGGGCCTGCCCGACCTGGAAGCAATCCGCACCGTCTGCGCCTCCGTGGACAAACCGGTCAACGTCGTCATGGGCTTGAACAAGCTGAACGTCTCCGTCGGCGAATTGTCGAATGCAGGTGTGCGTCGTATCAGTGTCGGAGGATCATTTGCGCGAGCCGCACTCGGCGCCTTGATGCGGGCCGCCGAAGAGGTCAGAACCAACGGCACCTTTACCTACGCGGGCGATGCGCTTCCAGCGAGCGCAATCGTGAAACTCATGTCTCAAGAAAAGCGGCGTGAAGGCTCGGAATAGAGGCGGTGCAATAAGCCTGTTACACAACGCGGGATAGATGGGTGGCATTGCCATTCGGGGATCCCTCATGCATCGCGCCTTCCTGCCGGCCTTGGGGCTTGCCGCCCTTGCCTGTCTCGCCTCGCCTGCCCTTGCCGAAGACCTGCAGTTTTCCGTCTATGGCGGTTACCAGACGGCGCCGCATAGCGGGGTCGATGTTTCCGACGGGACGCATTTTACCGCGGGATGGGAAGGAAAATCCTTTGCTTCGCCGCCTTATTACGGTGCGCGCGTGACATGGTGGCTGCAGGATCTCGGGCATCCCAATCTCGGCCTGTCGATCGACTATACCCATGACAAGGTCTATGCCGACAGCAAGACGCTGGCGACTTCGGGCTGGTCGCATTTCGAGTTCACCGACGGGCTGAACCTCGTGACGGCCAATGCGCTCTACCGCTTTCCGCAGGATGGCGGGCGCTGGACGCCCTATCTCGGCGCCGGCGCCGGCGTCAACATTCCGCATGTCGAGGTGACCAGGCCATCCGGCAAGACCTTCGGCTACGAATTCGGCGGCGTGACGCTGCAGGCGCAGGCCGGTGTCGATTTCCGCGTCACCGAGCGCTGGTCGACCTTTGTGGAATACAAGGGCACCTATTCGAAGGTGGATGTGCCGATCGACAGCGGCGACCGGCTGAAGACGGACATCTTCACCAATGCCGTCAATCTCGGCGTTTCATTTCACTGGTAGGAAGCGGCTCACTTCGAGCCGCAGCTGACCTTGCCGCTTGCGGTAAACGGCTTGGCGCCACCTGTCACAGTCATGCCGTAGGTGCCGCTGAAGGCCTTGCCCTTGGCTTCGGCCATGACCACCATGTTGAGCGCCTGGCCCGAGGTGTCGTCGCCGTTATCGTCGTAGATTTCCATGCGCAGTTCGCCGCCGCTGGACCAGCGGTTGGTCAGGCGGCTGGAATCGAAGACACGCTTCCTGAACTGGTCGGGAACCGAGGCATCCTTGATCATCAGGCCGCCGCGGAAATGGTTCAGCACATGGCCGCCGTCATCCTTGAAGCCGATCTCCACGGTGAAGCGGGCCGCGGCATCATCGGCGGAACAGAAGTAACGGCTATCGGCATGCGCAGTGCCTGCGGCACCGAAAAAGACAGAAAGCAAAACAAGTGTACGCCGCATAGCGCTGAATCCTGTGACCGGCCGACAACCGGCCGAATTCAGGCTATATGCAAATCTATTAATTTTTGAGGTACAGAACCACCGTAAGCCCAATCGAGCAATTCTACGGTATGGACAATTGGAATTGCCGTGCCTGAGGCGATCTGGGTGATGCAGCCGATATTGCCGGTGGCGATCACATCCGCCTTTGTCGCCTCGATGTTCTTCACCTTACGGGCCTTCAGCGCTGCCGAAATATCCGGCTGCATAATGTTGTAAGTGCCGGCGGAGCCGCAGCAGAGGTGGCCTTCGGCCGGATCACGCACCGTGAAACCCGCCGCCTTCAGAAGCTGCTTCGGCGCCATGGTGATCTTCTGACCGTGCTGCATCGAGCAGGCGGAATGATAGGCGACGGTGATGCCCTTCGGCATATGCGAGGGGAGATCGAGGGTCGCCAGATATTCGGTGACATCCTTCGCCAGGCCGGAGACGATTGCCGCCTTCTCGGCATAGGCAGGATCGAGGCGGAGCATGTGGCCGTAATCCTTGATCGTCGTACCACAGCCGGAGGCGGTGATGATGATCGCATCGAGCCCGCCCTTTTCGATCTCGCGCATCCAGACGTCGACATTGGCCCGGGCGCTGGCGAGCGCCTGTTCCTCGCGGCCCATGTGATGCACAAGCGAACCGCAGCAGACCTCGCCTGATGGTGCCACGACCTCGACGCCGAGGCGGGTAAGCAGGCGGATCGTCGCTTCGTTGATACCGGGGTCGAGGACGGGCTGGGCGCAGCCGGTGAGGATCGCGACACGCGCCTGTTTCTTGCCTTCAGCGGGATGGTTGCCGGGGCGGGAGTAGACGGAGGGCGCCGGGACCGAGCGCGGAGCGAGCGCCAGCATCGCGGCGAAGGGCTTGAGCGCCGGGGCAGTCATCAGGCCGCGGAACGGGCGGCCGAGGCGGGCGAGCTGCAGCGCCATGCGGAAGCGGCCGGGATAGGGAAGGACGGCGGCGAGGATGGCGCGCGTCAGCCGGTTCATGAACGGGCGCTTGTAGGTCTTCTCGATATGGGCGCGGGCGTGATCGACCAGATGCATGTAATCGACGCCGGAGGGACAGGTGGTGACGCAGGCGAGGCAGGAAAGACAGCGGTCGATATGGGTGACCACCTCTGTGTCGGCCGGGCGGCCGTTTTCCAGCATGTCCTTGATCAGATAGATGCGCCCGCGCGGGCTATCGAGCTCGTTTCCGAGCGTCACGTAGGTCGGACAGGTGGCGGTGCAGAAGCCGCAATGCACGCATTTGCGCAGGATCTTCTCGGATTCGGCGACATGGGGATCGGCAAGCTGCTCGGCGGTGAAATTGGTTTGCATCAGTGGTGTCCCGTCGAGGCGTGGTGGGTGGGGTTACCCCCCTCTGCCCTGCCGGACAGAGGGGAGTGCGCCACATGTTCAAAGCGAACCATCATCACCACCCCATCTTCCCCGGATTGAATATCCCGGCCGGATCGAACTTTTCCTTCACCCGCGCCGACAACATCGCAACCGCTTCCGGCTGCGGCTGGAAGGCCGCGACATCGGCCCGCATCGCCTCCGAAGCACGGATCAGCGTCGCATGGCCGCCGCCGAGCGCCTTGATGAAGCGGCGCAGCAGGCCGGCTTCGGGATCGGCTTCCATGCGCATCCAGATGAGACCGCCCTGCCAGTCGTAATAGGCATCGACACCCGCTTCGAGGCGGAGTGCGGCAACAAGCTGGTGCCCGGCGGAGGGAGCGACCGAGACGCGCCAGACGGGGCGCATCGTGCCATCGGCATAGGGATAGACATCGCGGATTTCGCGCCAGAGGGTGCGGCTCATCTCCTCACCGATGCGGGCGACGGGGCCGAAGGCGGACATGGCCTTGGCGAGCTTTTCGGCGCGTGCCTCGACGGAGCCCGGCAGGCCCTCGAGGCGCAGGACCGTCGCCTCGCCCTCCGGCAGCTTGCCGCCCGCGA
This sequence comes from Rhizobium sp. 21-4511-3d, assembly GCF_053522545.1. Taxonomy (NCBI): domain Bacteria; kingdom Pseudomonadati; phylum Pseudomonadota; class Alphaproteobacteria; order Hyphomicrobiales; family Rhizobiaceae; genus Rhizobium; species Rhizobium sp. 21-4511-3d. The sequence continues at coordinate 63,027 of NZ_JBNWCF010000011.1, forward strand.
AACGCCAGGTGACCGTCATCGGCAGGTGCGCCGCGCCGGAGACCTCGACCGGCAGCGCCATCGCGGCCGCCATGGCATTGGCCGCCTCGGCATCGTTGAGGGCGGAGACGACGATCGTCTCCTCGGCTTTCGGGCGCGGGGGGGCGCGGAAGGTGACTTCGGTGAGGAAGCCGAGCGTGCCGTGCGAACCCGCCAGCAGCTTCACCAGATCGAGGCCGGTGACATTCTTCATGACGCGGCCGCCATTCCTGACGATCTCGCCGCGGCCATTGACGAAGCGGATGCCGAGCAGGCTGTCGCGCGCCGTACCGGAAATGAAACGGCGGGGGCCGGAGACATTGGCGGCAAAGACGCCGCCGATCGTCGGCTCGCCTGAGGTGCCCATGACACCGCGGTGATCCATCGGCTCGAAGGCCATCATCTGGCCGTTGGCGGCAAGGGCGGCTTCGATTTCGGCAACCGGCGTACCGGCGCGCGCGGTCATGACCATCTCGCCGGGATTATAGGCAACGATGCCGGAGAGGCGGGCGGAGCGGAGCGTGTCTTCGGCTTCGACCCTGTTGCCGAAGCCGGCGCGGGTGCCGCCGCCCGATATGGCGAGCGGCCGGCCTGCGGCGGCGTGGTCGCGGATCAGCGCTGCGGCTTCATCTTCGCTTTCGGGAAAGAATGCGCTCATGCGGCCGGCCGTCCATCGAGCGGGAAGACTTTTGACGGATTGAGGATCCAGCCGGGATCGAAGGCGGCGCGGACCGACATCTGCTGCGCCAGATCGGTTTCGGAATATTGATGGCGCATCAGGTCCCGTTTCTCGATGCCGACGCCGTGCTCGCCGGTGAGGCAGCCGCCAGCATCGACGCAGAGCTTGAGGATGTCGTTGCCGGCCGCCTCGGCGCGCGCGGCATCTTCGGGGTCGTTGGCATTGAAGAGGATGAGCGGATGCATGTTGCCATCACCGGCGTGAAAGACGTTGGCGACGCGCAGGCCGTAGTGGTCGACGATCTCCGAGGTCTTCTTCAGGACATAGGAAAGCTGGCTCAGCGGCACGGTGCCATCCATGCAGATGTAATCGGCGATGCGGCCGGTGGCGCCGAAGGCCGACTTGCGGCCTTTCCAGATCAGCGCGGCTTCCGTCGCCGACTGGCATTCGCGCACCGTCTTGACCCGATGCTTGCGGGCGATCTCGACGATGCTCTTCAGCATGTCGTCCATCTCGGCTTCCGAACCCTCGACCTCGACGATCAAGAGCGCGCCGACATCCAGCGGATAACCGGCATGGGCGAAAGCTTCGCAGATCTCGATCGCCGGCTTGTCCATGAACTCGATGGCGACGGGGATGATGCCGGATGCGATGACATCGGCGACGCAGGAACCGGCATCTTCCGACGTATCGAAGCCGAAGAGCACGGGGCGCGCGCCTTCCGGCTTGGCAATCAGCCGCACCGTTGCCTCGGTGACGATGCCGAGCTGGCCCTCGTGGCCGCAGACGAGGCCGAGCAGGTCATAGCCGCCGGCATCCAGCGCCTTGCCGCCGAGTTCGATCACCGTGCCGTCGGTCAGCACCATCTTGACGCCGAGCAGGTTGTTGGTCGTCACGCCATATTTCAGACAGTGGGCGCCGCCGGAATTCATGCCGATATTGCCGCCGATGGTGCAGGCGAGTTGCGAGCTCGGATCGGGCGCGTAGAAGAAACCGTCTGCGGAGACGGATTCCGAGATATTGAGATTGGTGACACCCGCCTGGACGACGGCGACGCGATTGGCGAGATCGATCTCGAGGATGCTGTTCATCTTCGAGAGGCCGATAACGACGGCATCTTCCTGCGGAATGGCGCCGCCCGAGAGCGATGTACCGGCGCCGCGCGGCACGACCGGGATGCCGTAGCGATGGCAGTATTTCATCACGGCGGCGACCTCGGCGGTCGAGCGCGGCAAGGCGACGGCGAGCGGCAGGCGGCGGTAGGAGACGAAGGCGTCGGTCTCGAAAGGCACCAGTTCGCGCGGCTCATGCACTAGGCATTCCGGCGGCAGGAGATCGATGAGATCACCGACGATCTGGCTGCGGCGGGCGAGCACGTCGGCGCGCGGAGCAAGAAACGAAATGGCGTCGGACATGGCGCGCTTCCTCCCGATATGGCAGCGGGACCAGCCTGTCCTCCACGGCAGCCGGTTTAGCCCGGCTTAGCACTTTCCCGAAACCGGCGCAAATGCTAAGCACTTATGTCAAAAGGGGAAATAGTGCCGCACAATGACCAATCTGGGTGATCTCGAGATTTTTGCCAAGGTCGTTTCGACCGGCAGCATGTCGCTGGCGGGACGGGCGCTCGGCTTTTCCCCGGCGGTCGTTTCCAAGCGTATCAAGCGGCTGGAAGACCGGCTCGGCACGCGCCTGCTGCAGCGCACGACGCGGCAGATTTCGCTGACGGAGGCGGGCCAGGGTTTCTACGACCGGGTGCTCGGCATTCTCGCCGGGCTGGAGGAGGCGGAATACTATATATCCGGGCGCTCGGCGCAGATGCATGGCACGCTGAAAATCTCGGCGCCGACCTCTTTCGGGCGCATGCATATCGCCCCGTATCTGAAGCGCTTCATGGAGGCGCATCCGGAGCTGGCGATCAATCTGGTGCTGACCGACGAGTTCAGCGACATCGTCGGCGCCGGCTTCGATCTGGCGATCCGCATTGCCGAGCTGACGGATTCCAGCCTTGTCGCACGGCGGCTGGCGCCGGTACGGCGCCTGCTCTGCGCCGCCCCCTCCTATCTCGACAGCCATGGCATACCCACTGGCATCGAGGACCTCAGGAACCATCGCTGCCTGCCTGCGCATAACAATGACGTCTGGCGGCTAGAAGGACCCGAGGGAGCGATGACGCTGCGGCCGGAGGGCATGCTGATCACCAATTCCAGCGAGGTGATCCGCGAGACGGTGATATCAGGGCTCGGCATCGCGCTGCGTTCGACCTGGGATATCGGCGAGGAGCTGAAGAGCGGCAAGCTGGTGCAGGTGCTGCCCGCCTATGAGGGGTCGCGCAGCGTTGCGCTTTCGGCCGTCTATCCGAGCCGCCAGTTCCTGCCCGCCAAGGTGCGCCTGTTCATCGATTATCTGGCGGAGCTTTATGGGCCGGTTCCCTATTGGGAGCTTTAGCCCTTCCGCCGAACCCCGTAGACCATTCTCTGGAGCCTCGACATGAATGCTTCGCCTTCCTTTCTCGGCCTTCCCGACCGCCTCGATGACGGCCGCGCGCCGCACGTGGTGATCTTCGGCGCCGGTCATGGCACCACCTATCCCGGCAAGGACAGCAGCGGCTATTCCGGCGCGGCAAACGCCATTCGTGCCGCAAGCCAGGAAGATGCAGGGCTTGTCGAGCATTGGGATTTCGATCTCGGCGGGCCGCTCTTCAATGGAGGGCCGGTGTGCTGCATCGATAGCGGCGATCTGCCGACGGCGATGCATGACAATGCCGGGAACCGGGCGCTGATCGAGGCGAAGACGCGCGACATCCTGGCGGGTCGGGCCGTGCCGATCCTGCTCGGCGGCGACGATTCCGTGCCCATTCCGTTTTTCGCCGGTTTTGCCGATCGCGGGCCGGTCTGGATCCTGCAGATCGACGCGCATATCGATTGGCGCGATGAACTGCATGGAGAGCGCTACGGCTATTCGAACCCGATGCGCCGGGCGAGCGAGATGAGCCACGTCGCCGGGATGGTGCAGGTCGGCATGCGCGGCGTCGGCAGCGCCCGCATCTCGGAGATCGAGGCGGCGCGCTCCTATGGCAGCCATCTCGTGACGGCGCGCCAGGTTCATGCCCAGGGCGTCGAGGCGGCACTACGGCATATTCCGCAGGGCGCGCAGGTGGTGATCACGCTCGATTGCGACGGGCTGGATCCCAGCATCATGCCGGGCGTCGCCGCCCGCACGCCGGGCGGCCTCAGCTATACGCAGGTGATCGACTTGATTGCAGGCGCCGGCCGCCGCGGCAGGATCGCCGGCTTCGATCTCGTCGAGCTCTATCCACCCACCGATATCGACGGTATCTCGGCCCTGACGGCTGCTCGCCTTCTCGTCAACGCGATCGGGACGATCGTCCGGCAGGGCTGAGTTTTCCGGTTATCGCGCCAGGTCGAGATAGGCGCTTGCGACCATGGCATCGATATCTGCAGGCACCGGCACGATGCAGGATTCTGCGCCGACGCCGCGCTTGGCAACGCGCTCCAGGCAGCGGGCCTGCAGGGTGAAGCCGAGATCCATGGATTCGACGGAATTGCCGAGCGGGCGCGGGCCGGCGAGGTTCGCCATGTGGCCGCCGCCGAGGATATGGATCGAGCGGCCATCCTTCAGATGCAGCGTCTCCATGACATCGGCGGCATAGCGATCGATCGAGAGGACATCGGGATGCGCACGGAAGCCTGCAACGTCGATCTCCAGCGGAAAGTGGCCGCCGTTCATGAGGATTGCGCCGTCCTTGATCAGCGGCAGATCGGCGATCGTGACGATGCCGGGGAAGCCGGTGACCGTGACGATGACGTCTGCGGCGCGGATCGCGTCTGCACGCAGCGGCGTCACGAAGCCGTCGAGATGGGCTTCGAGCGCTGTGACCGGATCGATATCGACGACGCTGACGGTCGAGAAGGCGTTGCGGAAGCTCGCCGCCGTGCCCTTGCCGCAGGCGCCATAGCCGAAGACGGTGACGCGCTTGCCGTTGGTAGAGCGGTTGGTGAAGCGCATATAGCTTTCGAACAGGCTCTGGCCGACGGCATGCTTGTTTTCGGCGAACTGCTTGATCGGACTGTCGTTGATGACAAGGATCGGCATGTTCAGTCTGTCGCGCATCGGCAGCAGGCGGGTGCGGCCCGAAGTCGTCTCTTCCGTGCCGCCGAGGAGACTGGCATAGGGACGTTCGGCGGCGATGGCGAAGAGGTCACCGCCGTTATCGAGCAGCAGGTCGGGCTTGGCATCGACCACGGCTTCGAGGCTGTGGTGATGCTCGGCGGGATCGGTCGTCTGCGTGGCGAAGACGGTGACGCCCTGGGAGCGCAGGTAATCGACCGTTGCGGGCTGGGTGCTATTCAGATTGCCGGTGCAGACGAGATCTGCGCCACCGGCGCGCAGCGTCGTCAGCAGGGCGACCGTCTTCGGCTCCAGGTGGATACCGGTGCCGATCGTCAGCCCTTCAAAGGGACGGGTGCGCTCGAATTCGGCGGCGGTTTCCTTGAGCAGGCGGCAGCTATTTCCGATCCAGTCGATGCGGGTGGCGGTGTTTTCCATGATGGTCTCCTGTCGCGATAGGCCGTCATAACGCTCATGAAGACCGCGCGGCATGGATATTCCACTGCCAATACCGCAGAAAATCTGCCCTATTCGATCCCCTCGCCTGCCTTGACCAGCCAGTCGCGCAGTGCGGTGAAGTGCGGCTTTCGGAGATCGGTGGTGCGGCAGCAGAGGCTGTAGCCTGCCGGGCGGCGGATGAAGCCGAAGGGGGCCGTTAGGATGTTGCGCGCCAGGTCGTCCTCGATCGAGGCGCGGGGCGCGAGTGCGACGCCGAGGCCGGAGCGGGCAGCACCGAGCGCCAGCAAGAGGTCTTCGAACTCCTGGCGGCGGCCGAAGCTGACGGGGGGCGTGCCGCTTTCAGCGAACCATTCATCCCAGAGCTTCGGCACGCTGCGGCTGACAAGCATGGCCGCCGAGGACATTCCGGCCGGATCGCTGCCGAAAGTCGCGGCGAGCTGAGGAGCGGCCACCGGGCCGAACTCGTCTTCCATGAAGCGGATCGCGGCGACACCGGCCGAGGGGCGGTATTCGCCACCCATGATGACGGCATCGAGTTCCGGGTGCTGCAACAGTGGCTCGGCCACCGCCATCGGCACGATATCGATCTCGCTATCGCCAAGCGCCCGCTGCAGGCTGCGGATGCGCGGCATCAGCCACCAGATGCCGAAGGCAGAGGGAACGCCGAGGCGCAGCTTGCGGCTGTCGTCTTTCTGAAGGTCGCCGGCGGCATGCTGCAGCAAGGAGAAAGCGGCCGTCGCCGCTTCCGCAAAGGCCTTGGCCCGGTCAGTCGGCACGAGGCGGCGGCCCTCACGGGTGAAGAGCTTCTCGCCGAAGTAATTCTCCAGTGCCGCGATCTGCAGGCGCACAGCGCCGCGCACGACGCCGAGCTCCTGGGCAGCCCGCAGAACACTACCCTGGCGGCAGACGGCTTCGAAAGCTCTGATTGCATTGAGTGGCGGAAGGCGCATGGCGGTCATCAACAGGAAACGATACCCCCAGATTGATATGGGCATTGAATGAAAGGCAAGAAGGCCCCATATTGAACACCTGTGCAAAGACGGAAACGGAACAGGATTTGACGGAATTGCGACCCGCTGCGGCGTGATATTTCCGTATTAAAAACCAAAGCCGCGTTATGCACCGTTAAATGGCGCATGGATCGCGCAAGCTTTCCAGCACATGCTAATATTAGTGATTCCTTGGAACGACTCAAAAGGTGACCCGACCGTTGACGCTTCTCGCCCGTTTAGCCTCTGATGTGCAGCTGATGTTCCGGCGCCCGCCGCGACAGCAGTATGCAGCGCTCTGCTATCGGGTGAAGAAGAAGGGTAACGAGGTCGAGGTTCTCTTGATGACGAGCCGCGATACCGGCCGCTGGGTAATCCCCAAGGGCTGGCCGATGAACGGCAAGTGTTCCTATGAGGTCGCCGCCCGCGAGGCCTACGAGGAAGCGGGCGTACGCGGCGCCGTCGAGCACGAGACGCTCGGTGCCTACAGCTATCCGAAGGTCCTGAAAGACGGGCTGAAGGTGACCTGCAAGGTGCAGGTGTATGCCCTCGAGGTCACCGATCTCGCCAAGAACTTCAAGGAAAAGGGCGAACGCACGATCGAGTGGGTTTCCTGCGACGAGGCCTGCAAGCGGGTTCGCGAGCCGGAGCTTCGCGATCTCTTCCTGCAGTTCAAGCGCCGTATCAACGAACATCTTCAGGCAAGCCGCGCCAAGCAGATTCCGGCTGAATGATTCCTGCCATCTTGCGCTGTTAGGAATGACAGCGTTAAAGCGGGATTCTTTCCAGGAAAGAGAATGGCCGAGAAGACACCCGTCCTTACAAAACGAACGCTCGACAAGGACCTCGACAAATATAGCCATGTCGAGGATGCCTCGAAGTTCGTCGCGCGAAAACTGATCGCACCGGGCATCGGCCTGGTGTTCCTCGGTCTCGCGATGCTGTTTGCAGGCGTCTACGTCTTCGACCGGCCGGGCGCCGTTCTCGTCATCGCCGCTGCCGCGCTTGCGGCCTATATGGCCATGAATATCGGCGCGAACGACGTGACCAACAATGTCGGTGCTGCCGTCGGCGCGCGTGCGATGACGATGGCGCAGGCGCTGGTGATCGCCGCGATCTTCGAAGTGCTGGGCGCGACGATCGCCGGCGGCGAAGTGGTGAAGACCATCTCGTCGAGCATCGTCGATGCCGTGAGCGTTCCCGAGGGACTGCTGGCCTGGATCATGATGGCGGCGCTGATGGCTGCCGCTCTCTGGATCAATCTCGCGACATGGCTGAATGCGCCTGTTTCCACCACGCACGCGATCGTCGGCGCCGTGATCGGCGCGGGCATTGCGGCTGTCGGGCCGGAACCGGTGAACTGGCGGGTGATGGTGGAGATCTCGTCGAGCTGGGTGACGTCGCCGCTGATCGGCGGGATAATCGCCGCCGGGCTGCTGTTTCTCGTCAAGACATTCGTCATCTACCGTGACGACAAGATTGCCGCCGCCAGGCGCTGGGTCCCGGTGCTGATCGCGATCATGACTGGTGGCTTTACCGCCTACATGATCCTGCAGCTGACGACACCCGATCGCTTCCCGGCCATGACGGTCCTCGCTTACGGCCTGGCGGCGACGGTGGTCTCCTGGCTGATCGCCCGCCCGATCGTCCGGCATCAGGCGGAGGGGCTCGAGAACCGCAACAGTTCGCTGCGCATCCTCTTCAAATATCCGCTGATCGGCTCGGCCGCCCTGCTCTCCTTCGCCCACGGCGCCAACGATGTCTCGAATGCCGTTGGCCCGCTCTCGGCGATCGTCCGCTCGACGACGGTTCTGCCCGTGCATGGCGACGTCGCGCCGCCGCTCTGGGTGATGCTGATCGGCGCCTTTGGTATTTCGATTGGTCTGCTGCTGTTCGGACCGCGCCTGATCCGCCTCGTCGGCGAGCAGATCACCAAGCTCAATCCGATGCGCGCCTATTGCGTGGCGCTGTCGACGGCCTTCACCGTCATCGTCGCCTCCTGGTTCGGACTGCCGGTCAGCACGACGCATATCGCCGTCGGCTCCGTCTTCGGCGTCGGCTTCTTCCGCGAATGGTACACCCGCAACTCGAAGCGCCGCATCGCCTATATGCGCCACAAGGCCGAGAGCTGGGCGATCGACGAACCTGTTGATCCGAACGTGCATGAAACCCGCCGCCGCTATCTGGTGCGCCGCTCGCATTTCATGACGATCATCGCCGCCTGGGTGATCACCGTGCCGGCATCGGGCGCGCTTGCGGCGCTTCTCTATTGGGTTATGTTCGCCCTCTTCGTTTGACCGGGAAAGATCGAATGCGCGCCAATTTCCGCATGCAGCGGCTGTTCATCGATGCACCGCTTTCAGCCAATGCAGCCGTCGAAGCCGATTCCGACCAGTATAATTACCTGGCCAACGTGCTGCGCATGAGCGACGGCGCGGAGATCCTGGTTTTCAACGGCCGGGATGGCGAATGGAAAGCCACGCTCGCCTTTCCGACCCGTAAGCGCATTCTGCTGACACCGGTCGAACAGACGCGGCCGCAGCCTGCCCCCTCGGGCCTTCACTATCTCTTCGCGCCGCTGAAAGTCGGACGGCTCGATTATCTGGTGCAGAAGGCGGTGGAGATGGGTGCCGGTCTTCTGCAGCCGGTCATGACCCAGCATGTGCAGGGCAAGATCACCAATCTCGACAAACTGAAGGCGAACGTCATCGAGGCGGCCGAGCAGTGCGGCATTCTCGGCATTCCCGATGTTGCCGAACCGGTGAAGCTTTTCGACCTCCTGGACGGCTGGTCCGGTGATCGCCGGATCATCTATTGCGACGAGGGCGATGCCGGGCAGAACCCGCTGCCGCTGCTTTCGGCGATTGGCGAGAAGAAGCTCGCGCTTCTGGTCGGCCCGGAAGGCGGCTTTTCGGAAGAAGAGCGCGCCCGGCTGCGCAGCCTCGATTTCGTCACCGCCATCCCGCTCGGCCCAAGAATCCTGCGTGCGGATACGGCTGCAGTCGCGGCGATGGCCGTGATCCAGGCGGCGATCGGCGACTGGAATTAACCTTCGCCATATCCACTCAAGAAACGGCATGCTATTTTTTTGAACCGGCGTTGAAAGAATTTCACTTGCAACATACCTGAGAGCGGTCCTAATCACCCTTCCAATTGCCGCGCCCCACAAGGCGTTCCCCCAGAATACAGGTTAGATTTGCATGGCTCGCGACACCACCGACCAGACCCCGCTCTCTTCGGTTCAGGAGCTGACCGATTATCTCGCAGCGGGGAACAAGCCGGCCGAGAAATTCCGCATCGGCACCGAGCATGAGAAGTTCGCCTTCTTCCGCGCCGACAACAGCCCCGTTCCCTACGCCGGCGACGCCAGCATTTCCGCGCTCCTGAAGGGGCTGCAGGAGCGTTCCGGCTGGGAGCCGATCATGGACGGCGAGAACATCATCGGCCTTGGCGAGCAGCATGGCATGGGCGCGATCTCCATCGAGCCGGGCGGCCAGTTCGAGCTGTCGGGCGCGCCGCTCGAGACGATCCACGAGACCTGCAAAGAATCCAACCAGCACCTCGCCGTTCTGCGCGAGATCGCCGAGCCGATGGGCATCCGCTTCCTCGGCATCGGCGGCAGCCCGAAATGGACGCTGGCGGAAACGCCGCGCATGCCGAAATCCCGCTACGACATCATGACCCGCTACATGCCAAAGGTCGGCTCCAAGGGTCTCGACATGATGTACCGCACCTGCACGATCCAGGTGAACCTCGACTTCTCCTCGGAAGCCGACATGCGCAAGAAGATGCGCGTCTCGATGAAGCTGCAGTCGCTGGCGACCGCGCTGTTTGCCTCCTCGCCCTTTACCGAAGGCAAGCCGAACGGCCTGCTCTCCTGGCGCGGCGACATCTGGACCGATACCGACAACCGCCGCTCCGGCCCGCTCGACTTCACCTTCCGCGACGATTTCGGGTTCAAGGACTATGCCGAATGGGCGCTCGACGTGCCGATGTACTTCATCGTGCGCGACGGCCGCTACAAGGACTGTACCCACGTCACCTTCCGCCAGTTCATGAACGGCGCTCTGAAGAGCGAGATCAAGGACTGGGAACCGACGATGGGCGACTGGACCAACCATCTCTCGACGCTCTTCCCGGACGTTCGCCTGAAGCGCTTCCTCGAAATGCGCGGCGCCGATGGCGGCCCGTGGCGCCGCATCTGTGCCCTGCCCGCCTTCTGGGTCGGCCTGCTCTATGACGAAGCCGCGCTCGAGGCTGCGGACCAGTTCACCAAGGACTGGAGCTTCGAGGAGGTAGTCGCATTGCGCAATGCCGTTCCCGCCGAAGGCCTGAAGGCTTCGTTCCGCGGTCATCCGCTGTTCGACACGGCAAAGGACGTGCTCGCCATTTCCAAGGCCGGTCTCAAGTCGCGCAACAGGTTGAACAAGGAAGGCCAGGACGAGACGATCTTCCTGTCGCCGCTCGACGAAGTCATGGCCAAGAAGGCGACGCTTGCAGAAGACCTGCTCGCCCGCTTCAACGGCCGCTGGAACGGCTCCGTCGAACCTGTGTTCGAGGAATATCAGTACTAAAAGCCGTTTGCGCATTCCCATTTCCGTTTATAGTAGCGATTCAAACGCACTAGAGAGCGGAAGGACTGCCCATGCTGCCACTCTTCGACATGATGATGCAGGCGCAGAATGGCGCGGCGATGGATGCCATCGCCAAGCAGTTCAACCTCGCGCAGGAACAGGCGACCAAGGCGATGGCGGCGCTGATGCCCGCCTTCTCCGCCGGGCTGAAGCGCAGCACCGCCAATCCCTATGACTTCATGGGACTGATGCAATCGGTGGCATCCGGCAACTACGGCAAGTATTTCGAGGATATGAGCAAGGCCTTCACGCCGCAGGGCATCAATGACGGCAACAATATCCTGTCCCAGCTCTTCGGCTCCAAGGAGGTCTCCCGCGCCGTTGCCGCGCAGGCCGCCCAGATGACCGGCATCGGCCAGGAAATCTACAAGCAGATGCTGCCCGTCATGGCCGGCACGCTGATGGGAGGGCTGTTCAAGCAGTCGACCGGGCAGATGTCCTCGCCGGTCAATCCCTTCGTCAACACGGCGATGGGCGAAACCATCCAGGCCTGGCTCGAAAGCACCGGCTTTGCGCCGAAGCAGAAGGCCGCGCCCGAGCCAAGCATCTTCGACAATCCCTTCACGCAGGCCATGCAGCTGATGTTCAGCGTGCCGAAGCCCGAGCCGGAAAAGACGGCGGCCAACCCATTCCTCGACAATCCCTTCGCCAAGGCCTTCCAGGAAATGATGGCCGGCATGAGCCAGCCGCAGCAGGCCGCCAAGGCCCCGGAGCCACCGAAGGAAGAGGCCAAGGAGCCGTCCGAAAGCTACATGGACATGCTCAACACCATGTTCGACAGCGGCCTCGAAGTGCAGAAGAGCTACCAGAAGAGCCTGGAAACCATCTTCGACGCCTATCGTCCGAAGAGCCCGCCCTCCTCCAAGCCATAAAAAAACCCGGAGACGGCTGGGAAAGCCGGTCACCGGGTTAAGAGGCAGGGCTATTGGCTATCACCCTGCGGGGAAACGGTCCGCTCCTAGTCTATGTAGGAGCGGAAGATCGACAGGCGCCAGCGGCGGCGGGCCGAGGTCGTCAGGTGGGCCGACGGATCCTCGAAGAACGACGACGTCAGAAGGGCGGCGGCGATATCGGCGCGGGTGAGGCCGATATCCCTCAACTGATAATCGTCCAGTTCATGGAGACCGTTGATCGCTCTGCGATTGCGGTAGGCGCGAAAGAGAGCGGCCAGCGGAGCCATGATGCCCACGAGACGTGTGGACGTTGCCGGCTGCTTGGCACAGTCGAGTTCTAAAGTCTGGTCAATCATGCGCATCGAACTCTCCTTTCTTTCGGTCGCAACGATCCACCCGCCCCGCGAGGTCGAGCGGGACGGTGTGTGGATCGAAACTCAAGTCGGACAGAGCGGTCTCTGTCCTTCACTTTGCTTGATTTGCAGCCAGAAGATGCCAAAGCCCTATTGATCAGTCCAACGAATGTTTCTAATGGTTATTATCAGAGATCGTTATAGGTGAGCCCATGTCAGCGCCTCTTGATATTGACCAGTTGCAGACCTTCATCGCCATCGTCGACTCCGGCAGCTTCACCAAGGCCGCCGATCGCGTCTACAAGACGCAGTCTGCCGTCTCGATGCAGATGCGGCGTCTGGAAGAGCGGATCGGCAAGCAGCTTTTCATCAAGGACGGCCGCGGCAACCGCCTGACGGTCGAGGGCGAGAAGCTCCTGAACTACGCGCGCCGCATCATCCGCCTGAACAACGAAGCGATCGCGGCCTTCGACGACAACCGTCTCGAGGGCACGCTGCGCATCGGCACGCCCGACGACTATGCCGACCGCTACATGCCGGAGATCATCGGCCGCTTCGCCAAGACGCATCCGAATGTCGAGCTCTACATCGTCTGCGAACCCTCCGTCGATCTCGCCGAGCGGATGCACAAGGGCGAGCTCGATATCGCGCTGGTGACGCATAACCCGCGCGAGCGCATGTCGGATGTCGTGAGAACCGAGCCGCTCTGCTGGGTGGGCTCCGCCAACCATCCGATCCGCGACGATGCGCCGGTGCCGCTTGCCGTCGGCCGCCGTGATTGCCAGTGGCGCCAGCTTGCCTGTTCGGCGCTCGATGCCGTCGGCCGCGAGCACCAGATCCTGTTCACCAGCTGGTCCTGCACCGTGGTTGCGGCCGCCGTGCTGGCCGGCATGGCCGTCTCCGTCATGCCGGAATCGGCGTTGCGCACGGGCATGAAGGTGCTGAGCCAGGCAGACGGCTTCCCCGCCCTGCCCCCGGTGCAGATCGGCATCATGAAGCGTCCCGGCGTTTCGATCTCGCTGATGAATGCGATCACGGCGCATATCACCGCCTGCCTCGACAACATCACGCCTGCCGTCGTCGACGACAATCTGGAGGCCGATGTGAAGAGTGCTTACGCGCGGAACTTCCCGCGCCTGAAGGCCGCCAACATGGTGCCGAGCTGGTAAGCCTCAGCTTACCTCTACGAACAGGCAAGCGCGGATGACGCGCTTCCATTCTTCCAGCATGCGCTCGGCGAGCGCTTCCTCGCTCTTGACCGCGAGGCGGATCGAGGCGCCGATCAGGTGGCTGAAGAGATAGGTGCGCGCCTGCATGTCGACCGCTTCCAGCTCCGGCGCGACGCGCCTGACGGCATCGAGGAAGATGTCGGCGACGCGGTTGCTGTGTTCGATATTGAGGCGCAACAGATCCTGGTCGGTTTCCGTGCCCATCCAGACGCCGAGATAGGTCGGGTTGTTGCGATAGGCATTGTAATACCAGTCGATCATTCCCTCGATCAGGGTCAGAGACTCCTCGAGCGACTGGACGCCGGCAAACATCTTGGCGGTCTTGGCCTGCACCTCGCTCGCATGACGGTCGAAGAGCGCTTTGACGATCGCCGCCTTTTCCGGGAAATACTGGTAGACCGAGCCGATCGGCACCTTGGCGGCAACCGCAAGCTCGGTCATGCGCATGGCGCTGACGCCCTTTTCGGCGATGATTTCGGCAGCGGCTGACAGGATGAGATCGAAACGCTGAATGCTGCGTTCCTGCTTGGGCTTTCGGCGAAGGCCGATGCGATCCACACTGTCTACGCTCATTTCACCCCCGTATTTTTATGAATGAGCGGCGGTGTCTGTTTCAAACCGGCGCATGCGAGCGATATGGCATGCAGCCCTTCATGCGCCGTAAATGGAAAGCATCGCATTTTAACGAACTGTCAAACTCCACAAAAATCGGGGCGCGCGGCCCCGATTTTCCATGTTTATCCCTGTGGATTTCCAATCGATCGCAAGATCAGGCGAGGTTCTTCTTCAGGAATTCGACCGTACGACTCCAGGCCAGATCGGCGGCCTTCTTGTCATATCGCGCCGAGGACGTATCGTTGTTGAACGCGTGATTGACGCCGTCATAGACGAAGATCTGGAAATTCTTGCCATTAGCCTCGAGCGCCTTCTTGTAGTCGTCGATGCCAGCATTGATGCGATCGTCGAGGCCGGCATAGTGCAGCATCAGCGCCGCCTTGATGGCGGGCACCTGATCAGCCTTCGGCTGGGCGCCGTAATAGGCGACACCGGCCTTCAGCTCCGGCGATTTGGTGGCGAAGTTATTGACGGTGCCGCCGCCCCAGCAGAAGCCGATGGCGCCGACATTGCCGTTGGCGTCGGGCAGGCCCTGCAGGTATTTGAGGCTGGCTTCGGCATTGGCCGCGGTGGCGGCTGCATCCAGCTTGCCGAACATCTCGCGGGCCTGATCCTCATTCTCCGGCGTACCGCCGAGCGGCGAGAGGAAATCCGGAGCGAGCGCAATGAAGCCTTCCAGCGCCATGCGGCGGGCGACGTCGCGGATATGCGGATTGAGGCCACGGTTCTCGTGAATGACGATGACGCTGCCGAGCTTGCCGGATGCATCCTTGGGCTGAACGAGATAGCCCTTCATTTCCCCGGCGCCGCCGGGATAGGTGACATCGGCGGCCTTCAGCCTGGCGTCATCGGCGGAGATAACTTCGGCGGCCGCCTTGTTGGCGGCCAGCATCGGAGCGATCACGGCTGCGGCCCCCGCCGAGCCTGCGAGCTTCGACAGCTTGTCCATGAAGCCGCGCCGATCCAGCGTCAGATGCGTGTATTCGTCATAGGCGTTGATCATCGCCTGGGTGATTTCCGGCTTGTCCATGTGGTTCTCCTCTTCCCTACCCGGGGCTTTGCCCGCTGAGGAAGATAGGTCAGCGCACAACGCGCGGAGAACACATGTGCGTTACCCGCTGAAGGCCATCCAGCCGACCAGCCATCCCCACATGCCGATCAGCACGACGAAGCCGGCGGCGAACAGCGGGCTGCGGATGCGCAGGCGGTTGCTGGTGACGTGGACATAGGCATGCGCATAACGCAGCGCGACGAACACCCAGGCGGCGACGTCCGCCGGGATGTTGTCGGCTTCGGTGATATAGAGAAGGATGCAGCAGACATAGAAGAGGATCGGCAGCTCGAACTGGTTGGCGATGCAGTTCTTGACGAACAGGCTTTCCTGCGGCTCGACCCGGTTTTCGCGGTATTCGGATATCCTGACCTTGCCCTGCTTCACCATCTGGCGGCGGCGATAGCCGAGCAGACCGTAGAGGATGAAGACCAGCGCGACATGGGCGACGATAGGCCAGAACATCTCGAAACCGGTCATGTGGGCATTTCCTTTCCGCTTCTTCGAATTTTTTCAGAGCAGTAAAGGAAAACATCCGGCGTTGCCAGACGAATGCCCGCCGCGAAAGGCCGCAGCGGGCAAACGACGTCAGACCTGGGCGATGCCGCCGTCGGCGAAGAGTTCTGCGCCAGTGACGAAGCTGGAATCGTCGGAGGCGAGGAAGAGTGCTGCAGCGGCGATTTCATCCGCATGGCCGACGCGGCCCATCGGGACCTGCGAGCTCAGGTAATCGAGCAGGCCCTGCTGTTCGGCCTTGCCGGGACCGGCGAGCTCGACGAGACCGGTCGTTTCGGTCGGGCCTGGGCTCAACGTGTTAATGCGGATGCCGCGGCCCTTCAGATCGAGGATCCAGTTGCGCGAGAAGTTGCGGATCGCGGCCTTCGAGGCGGCGTAGACGCTGAAGGCTGGAGTCCCCGTAGAGCCTGCGGTGGAACCGGTCAGGATCACGGAGGAACCGTTGGCGAGCAGCGGCAGCGCCTTCTGCACGGTGAACAGCACGCCCTTCACATTGCGGCCGAAGGTATCGTCATACTGCTCCTCGGTGATCGCGCCGATCGGCGCGAAGGAACCGCCACCAGCATTGACGAAGAGCACGTCGATGCGGCCAGCCTTTTGCTTCACCTCGGTATAGAGGCGGTCGAGCTCGTCGAGCTTCGAAGAGTCAGCTTGGATGCCCGTGACATCGCCGCCGATTTCGCCGACGGCCTTTTCCAGCACGTCGGCGCGGCGGCCGGTGATGAACAGGCGGGCGCCTTCGGCAGCGAAGCGCTTGGCGATGGCAAGGCCGATGCCCGAGGTGGCGCCGGTGATGACTGCGATCTTTCCATTCAGTCTCTGTGTCATGGTGTGTCGTCTCCTTTGTGCGACTGAACAGAAGATATGGACGGCAAGATCGTTTCGGAATAGAAAGAAAAGCAATCCATCATTGCAGAAATGAAACGATGAAACTGCCAGACTTTGAAGGCTTTGCGATGTTCGCCAAGGTGGCCGAGGAGCGCTCCTTTGCGCGGGCCGCCAAGGCGCTCGGCGTCTCCACGGCGACGGTGTCGCGCGGCGTCAGCCGTCTGGAGGAGCGGCTGGGAGCGCGGCTCTTCAACCGGACATCGCGACAGCTGTCGCTGACCGAATTCGGCTCCCGCCTTGCCGACCGGGCGTCGCGGATCTTCTCCGAGGCAGAGGAGATCGAGAATGCGGCGCGCGAGCTCTCCAGCCGCCCGCGTGGGCTGATCCGGCTGGCGGCGCCGATGTCCTTCGGCGTGCGCTGGCTGGCGCCGATCCTGCCGGATTTCTTCGAGCAATATCCCGATATCAGCATCGATCTGCATATGAGCGATGCGAGCACGGATCTCGTCGGCGAAGGTTTCGACGCGGCGCTGCGGATTGCCGTGCTTCCAGATTCCTCGCTGGTAGCGCGACGCTTGGCGCCTGTCTCGCCCTTCATCGTCGCCGCACCCTCCTATCTCGAGCGATACGGCTGCCCACAGCATCCGCGCGATCTCGAGGCGCATCATCTGATGGGCTATGCCTATCGTCCGCGCCAGGACATCTGGCGGCTGAAGAGCCGGGAGGGAGAAGAGATTTCCATCACCCCGAACGGGCCGTTGCGGGCGACGAATTCCGAAGCGCTCATTCCGATGGCGCTGCGCGGTCTCGGCATCTGCGAGCTTCCCGAGTTCATGGTGAGCGAGTATCTGGCGGACGGGCGGTTGAAGGCGATCCTGACCGATTGGACGCTGCCGAGCGGCGCGCTCTATTTCGTCACGCCCTCGGCGCGGTCGCGACCGGCAAAGATCGAGGTGCTGGCGGAATTCTGCGCGGCGCGGCTGACAAACCCGCCCTGGCGCTGGCCGCGCTGACTACTCGGCCTTCGGGCCGATGCGGATCAGCACGAAGCGGACGATGGCGATCAGCGTGACGGCGAGTGCGGCGAATTTGAGCTTGGTGAGCCAGGGAAGTGCTGCTGCGGCGATGGCGGCCGATGCGCTGTCGCTGAAGGCCGTCAGGCTTGCGAAGTTCTCGCCGTAGTCGGCCAGCGCATAGAGGATCGGCAAGGCGCAGACAGCCTTGACCAGGGCCGGATGAACCGGACGGCCGAAATAGCGGCTGCCGGTGTCGAGCTTAAGGATGACGGTGAGGAGCAGCATCGCGAGCAACGCCGGAAGCACCAGTTCCGGGCCGAGATACATGGCGCGAAGCATATCGTGCGCCACCGGATTGCCGTTGAGCAGAACCTGCATGGCGGCAACGGTCGCCTCGTCATAACCCGCGACATAGGTGTCGAGCATGGCGCGGCCGGTTTCGTGCTCAAACGGCAGCACGAAACCGAAGACAGCCCAGCCGAAGGCGGCAAGGCTGAGGATGGCGAGCAGCCAGATGATCCAGGCGGGTATCCGGCTGCCTGCTTCCATGATCAGACGCCGGAGCCCGGATAATTCGGGCTTTCGCGGGTGATCGTCACGTCATGCGGATGGCTTTCGCGCAGACCGGCTCCGGAGATGCGCACGAAGGTCGCGCGCTCCTGGAACTCCTTGATGTCCTTGCCGCCGACATAGCCCATGGCTGCCTTCAGGCCGCCTGCGAGCTGGTGGACGACGCCCGAGACCGGGCCCTTGTAGGGCACCTGACCTTCGATGCCTTCCGGGACGAGCTTCAGGGTGTCGCGCACTTCGGCCTGGAAGTAACGGTCTGCCGAGCCGCGCGCCATGGCACCGACGGAGCCCATGCCGCGATAGGCTTTGAAGGAACGGCCCTGGTAGAGGTAGACTTCGCCCGGGCTTTCATCGGTGCCTGCGAGCAGCGAGCCGATCATGACGGCGGAGGCGCCGGAGGCGATCGCCTTGGCAACGTCGCCGGAGAACTTGATGCCGCCATCGGCGATAACCGGAATGTTCTGCGCCTGCGCGGCTTCAACGGCCAGCATGATCGCCGCGAGCTGCGGAACGCCGACGCCGGCGACGACGCGCGTGGTGCAGATCGAGCCCGGGCCGATACCGACCTTGACGGCGTCCGCACCGGCATCGATCAGCGCCTTGGTGCCTTCCGATGTCGCGACGTTACCGGCCATGACGCGGACCGAATTGGAGAGCTTCTTGACGCGGCCGACGGCTTCCAGAACGCGGGCCGAGTGGCCGTGGGCGGTATCGACAACCAGCAGGTCGACGCCGGCATCGATCAGGCGCTCGGCGCGCTCGAAACCATCTTCACCAACGCCAACGGCAGCGGCAGCACGAAGACGGCCCTGTGCATCCTTGGCGGCGTTCGGGTTGAGCTGTGCCTTTTCGATGTCCTTGACGGTGATCAGACCGACGCAGCGGCCTTCGCCGTCGACGACCAGCAGCTTCTCGATGCGGTGTGCGTGCAGCAGGCGCTTGGCTTCCTGCTGATCGACGCTTTCCTTGACCGTCACGAGGTTCTCGCGGGTCATCAGTTCGTAGATCTTCTGGCTCGGATCGGAGGCGAAGCGGACGTCGCGGTTGGTGAGGATACCGACGAGGCGGCCGGACTTTTCGACGACCGGGATGCCGGAGATCGAGTACATCTTCATCAGCGCCAGCGCATCGGCCAGCGTCGCATCGGGGCCGATCGTCACCGGATTGACGACCATGCCGCTTTCGAACTTCTTGACCTGGCGGACCTGCTCGGCCTGCTCGGCCGGCGTCAGGTTCTTGTGGATGACGCCGAGACCGCCGGCCTGGGCCATGGCGATTGCCAGGCGGGCTTCGGTGACCGTGTCCATGGCGGCGGAGATGATCGGGATGTTGAGTTCGAAGTCGGGAGCGAGGCGGGTGGCAACGCTGGTCTGGCCCGGCAGAACCTCGGAATGACCGGGCTGCAGCAGCACGTCATCGAAGGTGAGTGCGTCCAATCCGGTTGGCGTTTCAATGATGCGAGCCATGGCCAATTTCCTTCAATTAAGAAAAAATGCGACCCCACCCGGAACGAATCGTCCGCACCGGCGGTGTGCAAGGGTTGCTTTGGAAGTTGGCGAGGGCTGGTAACACGTCTATGACAGGATGGGAATAGCAAAACGCGAATGCCAGCCGCGCGTCCAGGGAATAGGACGGAACGGCCTATTCTGACGTCCTGCAGCCTTGTTTGGCGCACCCGGCTTTCCCATGTCTCCACGGGCTGGACTGCATTTTCTTCAAGACGTCATACTTCCACCCTTCAAAGGAGCCTGCACGCCGTGAACCCCACCTGCACCTGCACATCGTCAGATACGTTCGTCTTCCTGCGCGCCTGGCTGCGCAATCCGCTGCGGGTTGCCTCCGCCATTCCCTCGGGCCGCTCGCTCGGCCAGTTGATCACCCAGGAGATCGATCCGGCATGCGGCCGGGTGATCGAGCTCGGACCCGGCACCGGCGTCTTCACCCGCGCCCTCATCGGCCGCGGCGTTGCCGAGAGCGATCTGGTGCTGATCGAAAAAGGCCGGGAATTTACCGGCATGCTGGCAGAGCGGTTTCCGCAGGCAGCGATCGTGGAAAGCGATGCGGCGAAGATCGGCCAGCTTGAACTTGGCGGTCCGGCTGGCGCCGTCGTCAGCGGGCTGCCGCTACTCTCCATGCCGCCGCGCCAGGTGATGAGCATTCTTGCCGGCGCCTTCAGGCATCTCGGCAATCAGGGCAAGTTCTACCAGTTCACCTACGGGCCGCGCTGCCCGGTGCCGCGGCCGATCCTCGACCGGCTGGGCCTGAAGGCCGTGCTCGTCGGACGGACGATCCAGAACTTCCCGCCGGCTGCGGTCTACCGCATTTCCCGGCGGAACCCGCTGGCCTTCTGGCAGCGCAACGCGGATTGAAATGGGCGGGAGCGGTGAGAACCGCTCCCGCTTTCGTCATCAGATATCGAACTGATAGCTCTTCGGCACAAAGCGGTAGCCCGCGCCCTGCTTCTCGACGAAACCGACGGCCGGGAACGGCATGTGATAGCCGAGGAAGGCGATCTTGTCGGTGGCGATCAGGTCGAACACCTTTTTGCGGGAAGCCGCAGCTTCCGCCTTGTTCATGTCGAAGCGCACTTCCCATTCCGGGTGCAGCAGCGACAGGATGTAGTGGTTTGCGGTATCGCCGGTGAAAACCATCTGCTTGTTGTCGGACTGCGCATGGAAGACCATGTGGCCGGGCGTATGGCCGGGCGCCAGCATGGCTGTGATGCCGCTGACGACGGAATCGCCTTCTTTGATGAAGGTGGTCTTTTCGGCAAACGGGACGACATTGGCGAGAACCGCCTTGTGGCCGCCTTCGGCCGGCGTGCCTTCGCGGGCCTTGTCCGTCCAGAAGTCGTATTCCGCCTGTCCCGCGACGTAGCGGGCATTCTTGAAGGCGGGAGCACCGTTCTCCACCATGCCGCCGATATGGTCGCCGTGCATATGGGTGAGCGCCACGACGGTGACGTCATCGGCCGAGTAGCCGGCCGCCTTCAGCCCATCCTGCAGCTTGCCCATGCCGCGCTCGCGGGCGCCGGCGCCGAAGCCGGTATCGACGAGGATCACATCCGATCCGGTATCGATGATGGCGGGCGAATAGCTGTTCACGAACTTGTCGCCCGGCAGGAAATTGTCGGTCAACAGCTTCTTGACCGATTCCGGATCCTGATTGGTGCCGAAGGTCTCGAAGGGCTTTTCCAGCACGTTGCTGCCATCGCGGATGGCGGTGATCTTGAACGAGCCGAGCTTGAATTGATTGATCTCTGGCAATGCCGTCGTCATCTTACCTGTATCTCCAGTCGCGGCCGCCTGGGCCGTCGTTCTTAAAATGGCCGGCGCTGCCAGCAGGCCAATGCCTGCGGCAAAAAGTGTGCGCCGCTTCATCCCCAATGAAACTGCCATATATGGATCCTCCGGCAATGTGCGATCTTTTCGCACCCATCCCTTGTGAATTCGCCGGGATTTCTAGCCCCGGCGGCGTAAGCATATGTCAATCTTGAAAGGAGAAGTTGCCGAACAAGCCGTCTCACGCAGACGTGAAGCAGATGTGTAAACTTCGGCGTTTCCGGGATTGGCAGAAGCCGGCACCGGGACTAAACAGCACCCGCCCCCAAGACCACCATTCAAGGCTTTCGCCTATGAACCGCATTGTTCCGCTGATCCTCGCCGTCGCTCTGTTCATGGAGCAGATGGACTCGACCGTCATCGCCACCGCCCTCCCAGCGATCGCCAATGACCTCCACGTCAACCCGATCACCCTGAAGCTGGCGCTGACATCCTACATGGTGTCGCTCGCTGTCTTCATTCCGATCAGCGGCTGGATGGCCGACAGGTTCGGCGCCAAGAACATCTTCCGCCTGGCGATCTGCGTTTTCGTCGTCGGCTCGATCTTCTGCGCCTTCTCCTCCAACCTCGTCGAATTCGTCATTGCCCGCTTCCTGCAGGGCATGGGCGGCTCGATGATGACGCCGGTCGGGCGCCTGGTTCTCGTCAGGACGACGCAGCGAAGCGATCTCGTCTCGGCCATGGCGCTCCTGACCATCCCGGCGCTGGTGGGGCCTCTTGCCGGGCCGCCGCTCGGCGGCTTCATCACCACCTATTTCAGCTGGCACTGGATCTTCCTGATCAACGTGCCGGTCGGCTTTGCCGGCGTTTGGCTGGCCACAATCTTCCTGCCGCATGTGGAGGCGACGAGGCCACCGAAACTCGATTTCATAGGCTTCATCCTGACTTCGGTTTCGGCCGCCGGCGTGGTGTTCGGCCTGTCGGTCGTCAGCCTGCCGGCATTGCCGCCGATCATCGGCATTGCCGCCACTGTCATCGGCCTCATCTGCGGCTGGCTCTATGTCCGCCACGCCAGGAGCCATCCGGCGCCGATCCTCAATCTCGATCTCTTCAAGAACGCGACGTTCCGCGCCTCGACGACGGGTGGCACGCTGTTTCGCATCTGCGTCGGCGCCATGCCCTTCCTGACGCCGCTGATGCTGCAGCTCGGCTTCGGCCTGACGCCGTTCCAGTCCGGTCTCATCACCTTCTCCGGCGCGATCGGCGCGATCACCACCAAGTTCATGGCACGGCGGGTCTTTGCCGCCGTCGGCTTCCGCTCGACGCTGCTGACCGCTGCCTGCGTGACCACGGTCGTGACCGCCGCTACCGGCTTCTTCACGCCCGAGACCCCGCATCTGGCGATCGTCATGATCCTGCTGATCGGCGGCTTCTCGCGCTCCTTCATCTTCACCGGCATCAATGCGCTGGCCTTTGCCGACATCAAGGATTCGGAAGCCAGCCAGGCGACCTCGATGAGCTCGGTGCTGCAACAGATCAGCCTGGCGCTCGGCGTTTCCGTCGCCGCCATGATCTTGGAAACCTGCATCTATTTCCGCGGCGAGGCCCTGCAGGTGGCGGATTTCCATATGGCCTTCTACGTGATCGCCGCATTGACGATCATCGCCATGATCCCGTTCATCCGCATGGACAAGAATGCGGGCGCGCTGGTCTCCGGCCATCGCGGCAAGCGCGTGGCGCCTGCCGTCATGGAAGCCGAGCAGCCGGCGGTGAAATAGCTCACTCCGGCTGTTCGCAGACGGCGCTCAGCTTGTTGCCGTCCTGATCGCGGACATAGGCGGCGTAAAAATCGGCATGGAACGGGCGAAGGCCCGGCTTGCCTTCATCGACACCGCCGGCAGCGATCGCCGCGGCATAGAAGGCATCGACATCGGCCCTCGATGCCGCCGATAGCGCCACCATGGTGCCGTTGCCTGCCGAGCCACGGCGGCGGTTGAAGGGCGTGACGATCCACAGGCGGCAGCGGCTATCGCCATCCGCCGAATAGCCGATTTCTTCTTCCGAATAGCGCTGGCAGCGATAGCCGAGCAGCGGCAGCACGGCGTCATAGAAACGCCGGGCCCGCTCGACGTCATTGGTTCCGAGGGTCACATAGAGAAGCATAGGTCGATGGCAGTCCTGTCTTGGGACTGTCATAATCGCCCGAGATCCCTGGAAAGATCAAGCTTCCGTAACGTCAGTTTGCGCCTGGCGGCCCTTGAAGCCCTTGGCGAGCAGGAACATCTCCACGGATTCCGCCCGCGAGGATGCCGGCTTGACGTGCACGACCTGCTTGAAATGCTGCTTCAGCATGGTCAGGAGCTCGCGCTCCGTGCCGCCCTGGAAGGTCTTGGCCAGGAAGTGGCCGCCCTCGCCCAGAACCTCGATCGCGAAATGCGCCGCGACCTCGCAGAGATGCATGGTGCGCAGGTGATCGGTGCGGTGATGGCCGGTCGTCGGCGCCGCCATGTCGGAAATGACGAGATCGGGCGTGCCGCCGACGGCTTCGATCAGCCTGGCAGGCGCTTCCGGATCGAGGAAGTCGAGCTGCAGGATCTTGACGCCGGGGAGCGGCGCCATTTCCAGGAAGTCGATCGCGGCGACGCGGATGTCCTCGTCGGTGGAATCGGTCACCTTGGCGGCGATCTGCGACCAGCTGCCCGGCGCGGCACCGAGGTCGATGATGCGGCGCGCGCCCTTGAGGATGCCGTGCTTCTCGTCGATCTCCAGCAGCTTGAAGGCGGCGCGGGCGCGATAGCCTTCCAGCTGCGCGCGCTGCACATAGGGATCGTTGATATGGCGGTTCAGCCACTGGCGCGAGGACGCCTTCATCTTCTTGTTCTTGACGCGCTGGCCGAGCTTGCGGCCGGTGCGGTTGCCCGCGATGGGTGCCTTGGTCATTCTTCCCCTACCTTCCACGCTGGCCGCGGCGATTGCGATGGCGGCGCCAGACGCCGTCATCCGCCATCATGTCCGTCAGCAGGCCTTCCCTCAAGCCGCGATCGGCAACGCGCATGCGCGGGCTCGGCCAGCGGCGGCGGATCGCCTCCAGAATGGCGCAGCCCGCCAGAACCAGATCGGCCCGATCAGGCCCGATGCACGGATTGGCGGCGCGGCTTGCAAAATCCCATGAGAGCAGCTTTGCCTGCATGGCCGAAACTTCGTCATCCGAGAGCCAGATGCCATCCACCTTGCGGCGATCGTAACGCGGCAGATCGAGATGCACGCCGGCCAGCGTCGTGACCGTACCCGAAGTGCCGATCAGATGGAAATCGGTCGATTCCACCACCTCGATCTCCGGGCAGATGAAACCCGACAGCATGCCAGCCACTTCGGAGACCATGCCCTCGAATACATCGGGCGTCACATCGCGCCCGCCATGCCGCTCCGAGAGCGTGACGACGCCGACGGGCAGCGAGGTCCAGTGGGTGATGTGATTGGCAAGCCGGCTGAAACGGTTTTCGCCGATGCGGATGACGGCGATTTCCGACGAGCCGCCGCCGATATCGAAGAGCACGACCGAGCGCGTCTCGCGCCCGACCAGCGACGAGCAGCCGGAGACGGCAAGGCGCGCTTCGGTTTCGCGGTCGATGATCTCGAGCTCAAGGCCGGTTTCGGCAACGACGCGCTTCAGGAAGTCTTCGCCATTCGACGCCTGACGGCAGGCTTCGGTGGCGATCAGCCGCATGCGGCGGATCTCGCGGTTCTTCAACTTGCCGGCGCAGACGCGCAGCGCATCGACGGCGCGGTCCATCGCCTCGTCGGAGAGACGGCCGCTCGCCGCCAGCCCCTCTCCAAGCCTGACAATGCGCGAAAAGGCATCGACGACGCGGAACTGGCCAGGACGGGTCGGCTGGGCGATCAGCAGGCGGCAATTGTTGGTGCCGAGGTCGAGCGCGGCATAGAGCTCGTCCGGCCAGGGATGTTCGTGGGCGTGATGTTCGCGCTCGGGAAGCCGCGGCGGACGCTGCAGCTCGTTGCCGCGCGGCTCTGCGGCACCATTGGCGCGGGCCGAAGCGGGTGTAGCAACGGCAGACGGTTGGACGGCCGCCTTGCCCGGCGTCAGCGGACGGCCCTGCAGGCCGCGCTTGCCGCGATGCTTGCGCCGGTTGCGGCGCGAGGGATGCTCCGAATCACCGGCGCTCGATGCTGCGGCTTCGGGCGCCTTTTGTGGATGATTGTGTGCGGGAGCCCCGGAATCGGCCTGTCCTGCGGCATGACCACCGCCACGGCGGCGGCGCTTGCGTTTGCGGGACGGATTCCCTGCTGCGTTTTCCGTCGGGCGCGCAGCGTCTCCGGGGGTGCCGGAGGCGGTCTGCGAAGCGGCCTGGGGCACGTTGCGGGATTGCCCGCCACGTTTCCCCTTGCGGCGCCGGGACTTTTTACCGTCCTTGCGTCCTGCCGCTGGCGCCCCGTCAAATTGCGGCTTGGCGCCGCCTTCGGGGTCTTCCACGTTCTTTTTCCACGCGCCGCGCAAGGCCTGACCGGTATGCTGCTGGCGCTCATTAGATTTTTGCGTTGCCGCAAGAATACCAGCGCATGCGAAAATCACCAAATTCTTTTTGAAATCAGTTTTAGAAGGCCCTGAAACGCCCCTTCCACAGCTCTCTCGATTTTTTTCAAAACAGGTATTTGCATTCCGCCGTCTTTTGGTTATAAGCCCCGCACGACAGCGAAGCGGCCGACAGCGCCGCTCCTGCTGGGGAATAGTTCAATGGTAGAACGACGGACTCTGACTCCGTTAATCTTGGTTCGAGTCCAGGTTCCCCAGCCAAATTTTTCTTCTTAAGCTGCTGGTCGTTTCCTAGACCTAACCGAAGCATCAAATTTGATTTGGCGCCTAGACGCGGAACGCCTATTTTTTCATTTCTCTGGGGATATCCCAGCAATATGTCTCCTCCCCACCACTCTATCCATAAAGCGAGAGACGGATCGAACCAGCGTCCTATTGTATATAAGAATGCAATCTGTCAGCGTTTGGTATTTTGCGAACCACAACCGGGAATGCATCATGACATCATTGGTGGAAGAAATTCAACGCGATGCTATCAATCCAGAAGTACCGGTTTCGACGCTCCTAAGGAAGGTGAAATTAGCAGCCGCAAAGTTGCAGCTTCCCGCAATCGAGGCGTGGGTGGAAGCTGAACTCAACGGTTACGCTTCAGACCTGCCCGAGTACAGAAAATTTAAGGGAATTCCTAAGGCATTCAATCCGTTTCGCGGCTGGATAGATATCCATGCCTCAGCTGAAATGTATGAGAAGATCAGCGAAACCACTTCCGGCCAGTCAATAGCGCAGATCGAGGATTTACTTTCCGACAAAGACAGCGCGACCTTCTACACACCGATGAATCGTAGACTGATTGACATACTCAATAAAAATACGAGGGTTCCACTTGGACAGATGTCAATATTCATCGGCCGGGCAGACCTCACAGGCATACTGGATCGGGTACGAAATCTAGTGGTTGATTGGACCCTCGCTCTCGAACGAAATGGAATCAGAGGTGAAGGTATGTCGTTCAGCAAAGAGGAAAAGAATGCCGCTCAGCGTGATGCTTCCATCACAATAGGTAGCGTTGGAACGATGATTGGCGTGATCGGCAACAACAACGCGGTGCGTGACGTTGTTGGCGGGAATGTAAAAGTAGCCGAAATACGTGATTTGGCGCTGCAACTGCGCGGCGGCCACGCGATACTTGCCCAAGCGGGCGCCAATATGCCGCTGCTGTCATCTGCAGTTGATAGCCTGATTATTGAGACAGACAAGCCAGAGCCCAACTCAGGCGTGATCCGCGGCTTGCTTACTGACGCGCGCGCTGCCCTCTCCGGCGCTGCAGGTAACCTGATGGCTAGTGGCGCACTTGCTGCTATTGGGAGCCTGCTCGGCAGCTGAAACCAAGCGTAAATGACACCCAAGGCGTGGCGGCGAGTTTACTTTGGCCGGAATCCCCCTCACCCCGCCGTCGGCGAGGCAAACTCATGCCATTCCGCTTCCGACCCATGGAACACGTTCAGATCGATCTTCCCCTCCACGCCCTGGGAAAGCCCTGAACCGGAATATTGCCAGAGCATCCAGCGGCGGCCGGGATAGACCTGGGCGGGGTGGGCGGCGACGGAGCGGAGCCAGAAGGGGTGGTTCTGGAACTGGCCGCGCAGGTTGTCGCGGTAGAAGTCGGGCGCGGTGTAGATGATCGGGCGCTTGCCGTAGTGGCGCTCCAGCTTGTCCATGAAGACCTGCATCTTCTCGACGACGCGCTCGGGTGACGGGCGGCGCTTGCAGCTGGATTCGCCGTTCCACTCGACGTCGATCACCGGCGGCAGGGCGTCCGGGTCGCGCGGGACGTTGCGGATGAACCAGTCAGCCTGTTCGCCGGCGGTGCGGCACCAATAGAAGAAGTGATAGGCGCCGCGCTTCATGCCGGCGGCCTTGGCGCGCTGCCAGTTGGTGCGGAACATCGGGTCGAGATGGTCGCCGCCGTCGGTCGACTTGATATAGGCGAAGTTGGCGCCCTGGCTGCGCAGCGTCACCCAGTCGATATCGCCCTGCCAGCGCGAGACGTCGACGCCGTGAACGGCAAGCTTGCGCGGCGAAGCGCGGCCGAAATTGATCGGCTTGGCATCGCGGAAGCGGTGGGCATAGATGCGCGAGCGGGTGCGCGGGGAGAATGCAGGTTCGGCGGCGGGCGGCGGTGCTGCCATCAGCGCTTCGGGGCGCTCTGCCGGAACGGGGGCGCCGACCATGCGATCAACCGGCTCGAAGGCCTGCGGCTGCGGCACGCGGCCTGCCCAGGCGAGCTCTTCCTGATGCGGAACGGCGGCGGGCGGGGCGACTTCGGCCATGACGGGGGCTGCCGGAACGGCGGCAGGCGGCGGTGAAGCGGAAACCGAGCTCGTCGTTTCCTTCGACACGACGCCTGATACCAGGCCCTCCGGGGTCGTGCTGGATGCGCAGCCCGAAATTGTCAGGCAGGCAAGAAAGATCGCGGGTACAGCCGAAAAACGCATGGAACTCGTACACAACACAGAAAACGACACTGACGCATCCAGCCTGAACGAGGCCGGACGAATGGTTAACGGCAGTTTACTGGGAAATGTTGAATCCAATCTTTACGCCGGAATTTTCCGGACGGGCGTGTCATTTCCGCACGAGATCGGCTGATCCAGACACAGAAAACCCGGCGTTTCACCGCCGGGTCCGGATGCGATCCAGTTCATTCGTGCCGTCAGCGGCGCATCAAGCGCATGACGAGCGATACGACGAAGAGAACCAGGAATATGAAGAAAAGAACCTGCGCTATGGACGCCGAAGCGCCTGCAATGCCGCCGAAGCCGAGCACGCCGGCAATCAGTGCCACGACGAGGAATACCAGAGCGTAATACAGCATGGCGATCTCCTATGCGTTGGACTGACATAATAACGGCCGCCCAAGGACTTAGTTCCATCGGGCGGCCGGATCCGGCACAGATTGGCGGTAAAGCTCAGCCGAAGTTGAAAACGGCGCGCTCGGCGCCGTCGCCCTGATCGGGTGCCGGCGGCTCCGCAGCATCGAGATAGAACTTCACGGGTGCGGTCAGCACGAACCAGACGCAGGCGCCCGCCATGAAGGCGTGACCGACGGGATCGTCGCTGCCGGCCAGGAACGGCAGGCCGCCCGAGACCGACAGCACCGTCATGCGCAGCGACCATTCGGCATCGCGCTTGGAGACGGCGCGGGCGCGGGCCGACTTGTATTGGCGCGCATCATAGGCGTTGGATTTCTTCAGCCGCAGCAGCTTGCGCAGCGACGGCAGAGCGAGAGCGACCAGCGCAGCGATGCTGAGCGCCAGCGGCATGCCCGAGAGGCCATACCAGCAGCCTGCCGTCAGAAGCGAGATGACGGTGAGATTCCAGACCGGCTCCAGCCGCTCCGGCGCCTGGCCGGTGCGGATATGCCATGCCTTGAGCACGCTCGCCGCGCCGTCAAGCAACGGCTCGTCGATATAACGATTGATCCAGTTCACGCTGATGCGCCCCTTCATTAGGAGAGGCTCAGGCAAAACCACGCAAAATCGGCATGAAGATGGCGAGAGCGCCTCAAGCCGTCAGTTTTGGCCTGACGGCATCGGCAATTTCGCGCATGCGATCGACCGGCGCATGGCCGATCAGCATGAAGGCATGGGTGGCTGTCGACCAGTAGATGACGTTCATGCCCTTGCGCCCCTCAATGTCGGGTTCCTTGGCGCCCTTCTCGGAGCGGACGATGCAGAGCGCCATCGGCCCGCTCTCGGGATCGAGATAGGCGATCTGCGCCAGGGGCTGATCGTCATATTCGAGCAGCTGGGCGCGCTTGAAATCGACACCCGGCAGGGCGACGGCTTCCGGCGAAAGGTTGAGGCCGAGCTTGCTATCGACGCGGGCGAGCTGGGCCGCCTGGACATCGGCGGGGGGAACCGGGCCTGCCAGCGTATCCAGCGTATAGAGCGCGATATATTCGGCAACGACGCTGCGCCATTCGCTGCCCTCGTCGCGGCCGAGATTGCGGCCGATGCCGAGATAGGCGCGGTCGGCGATGACGCCGATGGCAAGCGAGGCGGCGAGTGCACCAAGAAAGCCGCGGCGGCTTGCGAAGGCCGGGCCGCGCTTTTGCTGCGCCGCCGCAATGGCCGCCAGAATGGCTTCCAGCTTCGCCTTCGGAGCTTCGTCGAGAAGCGGCGCGAAGGCCTCGCGGAACGGCATGCTGCCTGCGGCCAGAAATTCGATGCGTGCGGCGACCTCGTCATCGGCATTTGCGAGAGATTCGATGCGGGCCGTTTCCTCCGGGGAGAGTTCGCCGTCGAGGAATGCCGTCAGTTCTTCGTCGGAAGGCATGCGGATCGTGCTGCTCATTCGCGCCCTCCTTCGGCTGCGGTTCCGGAAAGCTTGGCACGAGCAGCAGCCAGGCGGCTCATGACGGTTCCGATCGGTATGTTCAAGATGTCTGCGACCTCACGATAGGACAGGCCTTCCACATAGGCCAGAAACACGGCGCTGCGCTGGGCTTCCGGCAGGGCTTCGACCTTGCGCAGCAGCTGCGATGCCGCGACATGCGTTTCCGTTGCGCTTGCGCCGTCGAAGACCAGCACCTCCTCGGCATCGGCAAAGCCTTGGCCCTGGCGCACCTTGCTTGCCCTGATCTCGTTCAGCCAGATCGAGTGCAGGATCGAAAACAGCCAGCGGTCCAGCCGCGTGCCGGGCTCGAACTGCGCGGCGCGTTCGAGCGCCCGCATGCAGGTCTGTTGCACGAGGTCTTCGGCGGTATCCCGCTTGCGCGAGAGCACGAGGCCATAGCGCCAAAGACGGGAGAGATGCTCCGTCAGGCCCTTCCTGATATCCGCTTCGCTCGCGATGGCAGCCTCCGCGCCTGCTGTTTTCGGCGGCGCCGCCGGTTTGACCGGCGACTCCGATTTCGCGCGACTATAGGCAAGAAACGGGGCGTGTGCGACCGCCATCAGAGCAATCCTTTGCAGCCGGCTTCGCCCATTTCCCGACGCCTCAGATCTTCGACGGATCGATGATCGCGGCGTTCAGATCCTGATACTCTTCGCAGCCGGTGCCGCAGATTGTCTTGATCGTTGCCAGCTGGTCCTTGGCCATGTCGAGCTGGCCCTTGATGACGTAGGCTTCGCCGAGATATTCGCGAACCTTGGCATATTGCGGATCGAGCTTCACGGACTGCAGGTAGTAGGAAATACCTTCATCGGTGCGGCCGAGCTTGCGGGTGGCATAGCCGCGGTAATTCAGCACTTCGGCATTGTTCTGGTCCTTGACGGTGTCGAGCATGGCGAGCGCTTCGTCATAGCGGGCGGCCTTCGCCAGCGAGTATGCGTAGTCGGTGCGGTTCTCGTCGGTGATGTTGGCGCTGCTCTGCTTCACGCACTTCTTGGCCTTCTTGTCGTAGACCTCGCCCTTCTTGCAGACCGGCATGGTCTCGCTGTCGTCGCCCGCGGCGAAGACCGGGACGGAGAATGCCGACGCGGCAATCAGGCCGCCGAGGACGAGAGAAGCGATACGGACAGTCGTGGTCGTCATGGGAAAATCTCCAGGGAAAATGACGTTGCACGCCGAGAACACCGCTCGCCGGGATTTTATTCGGCGGGGCTGACGATTTTCTCCGATCACCTTTTTGTGAGGGCTCCGCGCCGAATAAAGCCGGTGCCCGGGTGTTCTCCGCCCGCCGACAGAACAAGGAGAACTCCGTGAACCCAACGGTGAAACTGCTCAGTCTCGCGACCGCCGTTCCGACTGATATCATCACGCAAGAGGAGGCCGCGGCTGCCTCCGCGCGCCTGTTTGCGCATCGCTTCAAGGATTTCCGGCATCTTGCCGGCGTGTTCGAGAATGCCGGGATCAGCAAGCGGCATGCAGCACGGCCGCTCTCCTGGTTCGACACGCATCACGGCTGGCAAGACCGGATGGAGACCTATACGCAAGTCGCCAGCCAGCTCTTTGCCGAGGCGGCGGAAAAGGCGCTGGCGCAGGCCGGTATCTCCGGAAGCGATATCGACTGCGTGGTGACGGTCTCCTCGACCGGGATCATGACGCCGAGCCTCGATGCGCGGCTTGCCCGGCAGCTGGGGTTCAGGGCGGATATCGAGCGTGTGCCAGTCTTCGGGCTCGGCTGCGCGGCCGGTGTTTCCGGCCTCGGGATTGCGTCGCGGATCGCGGCGGTGCGGCCGGGCAAGACGGTGCTTTTCGTGGCGCTTGAGCTCTGCACGCTGGCATTCCGGCTGGACGAACTGACGCGGCCGAACATTATCGCCACCGCGCTGTTTGCCGATGGGGCGGCGGCCTGCGTGCTGCAGAACGGCGAGCGCGGGATCGCCGAGGTGGAATCTTCGGGCGAGCATCTCTTTCCGGATACGCTCGATATCATGGGCTGGAAGATCGACGATACCGGCTTCGGCATCCTCCTGGCGCAATCGTTGCCGCCCTTTGCCGAGCGTGAACTCGGACCGGCGATCGATGGCATTCTTTCGCGCAGTGGCCTCGAACGCAGCGATATAGGTCGCTTCATCTGCCATCCGGGCGGCGCGAAGGTGATCGGTGCGATGGAGACGACGCTTGGGCTGGAGCCAGAAAGTCTCGATCACGAGCGCGCAGTGCTTGCCGAATTCGGCAACATGTCGTCGCCGACAGTGCTCTTCGTGCTGGAGCGCGCCATCCGCACCGGCCTGCCGGAGCGCGCCGCCGTCATCGCCATGGGACCCGGCTTTTCCGCAAGCTGCGTGACGCTGAAGAGGATCGGGTGATGCTGCCTTCCCTCCTTCTCCTCGGCTTCGTGACACTGCAG
Source organism: Rhizobium sp. 21-4511-3d (assembly GCF_053522545.1). Classification (NCBI taxonomy): domain Bacteria; kingdom Pseudomonadati; phylum Pseudomonadota; class Alphaproteobacteria; order Hyphomicrobiales; family Rhizobiaceae; genus Rhizobium; species Rhizobium sp. 21-4511-3d. Next base: position 95,637 of record NZ_JBNWCF010000011.1, read on the forward strand.
CGGCTGGCCGAATTGCTGATTGCGAGACGCAACACGCGGGCGCTCATGGCCCGCGGTGCGCGAGAGGCCGGCGCGGCGCATTATCCTGTCATGGTCGCACTGCATGCGGCCTGGCTTGGCGGTCTGTGGCTGCTGGCGCTTGGGCATCAGGTGCAGGTTGGCTGGCTGGCGGTGTTTCTGCTGCTGCAGGCGCTGCGGGTCTGGGTTCTAGTGACATTGAAAGGGCGATGGACGACGCGGGTGATCGTGCTGCCCGGCGAACAGCTGGTGACAGCGGGGCCTTACAGGCTCGTCAGGCATCCGAATTACGTGATCGTGGCAGGCGAGATCGCGGCGCTGCCGCTTGCCTTTGGCCTGCCCCTCTACGCCCTGCTTTTCTCCATTCTGAACGCGGCGATGCTGTGGGTGCGCATCGGCGTTGAAAATGCCGCACTGAGCGGGCAATGAAATTGAAATGAAAGGCGATTTTTCGTTTGCACCGCGGCCAGCCTAAGGGCATTTTCGGGTCTTGGAACTCAGTGGGCTGCAAGAAAAAATGACCAAGACTGCGATCGTTCTCGGTGCCGGCATCATCGGCGTTTCGACTGCCATTCATCTGCAACGCCGCGGGCGGCAGGTGGTGCTGGTCGATCGCAAGGCACCCGGCAACGAAACGTCGTTCGGCAATGCCGGTCTCATCCAGCGCGAGGGCGTGGTGCCCTACGGCTTTCCGCAGCAGCTTGGCCTGTTGCTGCGTTATGCGCTGAACAACCGCATCGACGCCCATTATCACCTGAAGACGCTGCCGAAGCAGGTGGCGTTCCTCGCCCGCTACTGGTGGAACTCCAATGCGCGCCGCCACGAGGCGATCACCCGCGCCTATGCGCCGCTGATCGAGAACTCGGTTTCCGAACACCGCGACCTGATCGAATCCTCGAATGCGGAGGCGCTGATCCGCAAGGACGGCTGGATGCGGGTGTTCCGGACCCAGGAGAAGTTCGACGAGGCGATTGCCGAAGCCGCTCTCTGGGAACGCGAATTCGGCGTCACCTATGACAAGCTCGGTTCCGCCGATGTTGCCGGCATCGAGCCGGGCCTGACGCAGACCTTCAAGGGCGGCCTGCGCTGGCGCGATCCGTGGTCCGTGCTGGATCCGCATGCGCTGACGGCGGCCTATTGCGCCTATTTCGAAAGCATCGGCGGCCGCTTCGTCAGCGGCGACGCGAACTCGCTGGGACAGGCCGGTTCCGGCTGGCGGATCGCGACCGTCGAAGGGCCTGTTGATGCCGATGACGCGGTGCTGGCGCTCGGCCCCTGGGCGGCGGTGGCGACGAAGCGGCTCGGCTATTCCTTCCCGCTCGGCGTCAAGCGCGGCTATCACATGCATTACGCCGCGCAGGGCAATACCGTGCTCAACAACTGGACGCTGGACGCAGAACGCGGCTATTTCCTGGCGCCGATGAACAAAGGCATCCGCCTGACGACCGGCGCGGAATTCGCAACGCTCGATGCGCCGAAGACCCCGGTGCAGCTCGATCGCGCCGAGAAGGTGGCCCGCACCATCTTCCCGCTCGGCGAGCGCCTCGACCCCGAACCGTGGATGGGCGCCCGCCCCTGCACGCCGGATATGATGCCCATCATCGGCAAGGCGCCGCGCCATAACGGCCTGTGGTTCGCCTTCGGCCATGCCCATCACGGGCTGACGCTCGGACCGGTGACCGGCCGGGTGCTGGCGGAGCTGATCACCGGCGAGACGCCGTTTATCGATATCTCGGCCTATTCGCCGCAGCGCTTCAATGCCTAAGCGCTTGCGTAATTTAGCTTTTCGGCGCCAGATGAATCCGCATCGCGCCGCTTCAAGGAAATAGGATTCCTCCAAAACCGGAGCCTGAAGTTCTAGTATTGCGCTAGAATTTCAGGAGAATCCCATGTCCATCGCTTCACCCAGCCTTCCCGGGCTGAAAGAACCATCGCTCGGAACGCCGGGCCTCGGCTCGCTTGCCGTCCTCGTTCTCGGTACGCTGCTGCTCGGCTATTACTACGGACCGGCGCAGGGCGCGCTCTTCCTCGTCGGCGGGGCGCTCGGCATCGCGCTCTATCATGCCGCCTTCGGCTTCACCTCCGCCTGGCGCGTTCTCATTCTCGACGGCCGCGGCCGCGGCTTGCGGGTGCAGATGATCCTGCTTGCGATCGCCGTGGTGCTGTTCTTCCCGTTCCTCGCAAGCGGCACGCTGTTCGGCCATGAGGTGAAGGGCTCGGTTTCGCCTGCGGGCCTCGGCGTCATCGCCGGATCCTTCATGTTCGGCATCGGCATGCAGCTTGGCGGCGGTTGCGCTTCGGGCACGCTGTTCACCGCCGGCGGCGGCAATGCACGCATGCTGATCACGCTCTTGTTCTTCATCATCGGCTCTGTGCTCGGCACCGTGAATTTCGACTGGTGGGTGAGCCTGCCGTCGCTGCCGCCGACTTCGCTCGTGCAGAGCTTCGGCGCCGTGGGCGGTATCGCCGTTTCGCTTTTGATCTTCGCCGCTGTTGCCTGGATCAGCGTCATCGTCGAAAAGCGCTGGCATGGCTCGCTTGAGCAGCCGGCCCCCTCGCCGCGCCAGGGCCTGTCGCGCTTCCTGCGCGGTCCCTGGCCGCTGGTGCTCGGCGCCGTGGCGCTTGCGCTTCTGAACTTCGTGACGCTCGCGATCGCCGGCCGCCCCTGGGGCATCACTTCGGCCTTCGCGCTCTGGGGTGCGAAGGGCGCACTGCTGCTCGGCATCGACCCGACCGCCTGGGCCTACTGGCAGACGCCGGCCAATGCCAAGGCGCTTTCCGATAGCGTCTTTGCCGATATCACCTCGGTCATGGATTTCGGCATCATTGCCGGTGCGATGCTCGCGTCGTCGCTTGCCGGACGTTTCTCGCCGAGCTGGGATATCCCGCTGCGCTCGGTCGTTGCTGCTGTCGTCGGCGGCCTGCTGCTCGGCTATGGCGCGCGCATCGCCTATGGCTGCAATATCGGCGCCTATTTCTCCGGCATTGCATCTGGCAGCCTGCATGGCTACCTCTGGGCGCTCTCGGCCTTTGCGGGGAATATCGTCGGCGTGAAGTTCCGCCCGTTCTTCTTCCTGGAGAAGAAGAACCTGCGCCGGATCGACGGCTAGGAAATACCGAGCGGCGCGAGCTTGTTTCGCGCCGCTTGCGCAATTCCCTCGATCGTATCGTCGATATCGACGGTGACGACGCCGGGTTCGCCGGTCGGGACTTCGAGGGTTGCGAGCTGGCTTTCGAGCAGCGAGGCCGGCATGAAATGGCCGGTGCGGTGACCCATGCGGTCGGTCAGCAGCTCCTTCGAGCCATCCAGATAGACAAAGAAGAGATTGCCGCCGGCGGCACTGCGCAGCCGCTCGCGGTAGATGCGCTTCAGCGCGGAGCAGGAGACGATGACGCCCTCGCCCCTGGCAAGTGCGGCCTTGATCGTCTCGCCGATGAGATCGAGCCAGGGCATCCGGTCGTCGTCGGTCAAGGGAATGCCCTTCGACATCTTCTCGACATTGGCGCGCGGATGAAGCTGGTCGCCTTCGACGAAGCGGAGGCTGAGCGCCTCCGCCAGTTTCTCGCCGATCGAGGATTTTCCGGAGCCGCTGACGCCCATGACGATGATGGCATGGGGCTTGCGGTCGATCTCCGGCATTTCTGATCCTCGTTTTCGGGCTATCGTGCCTTAGGAAGCAACGGCCGCCTTGCGGGCCAGACGTGCCCGGATGGTGTCGACATCGGCCCGCGGCGTCGCCGCAAACAGCGTCTTGGTATAGCTGTGCTGCGGATCGCTGAAAACCTGATCGCGGCTACCGTATTCGACTGCTTCGCCGAAATACATCACCATGACGTCGTCTGCCATGTAGCGAACGACCGAGAGGTCGTGGCTGATGAAGACGTAGGTGAGGTTCAGCTCGTCCTGCAGGTCGGCGAGCAGGTTCAGCACCTGTGCCTGCACCGAGAGGTCGAGCGCCGAGACCGGCTCGTCGAGAACCAGAAGCCGCGGCTTCAGCATCAGGGCGCGCGCAATGGCGATACGCTGGCGTTGACCGCCGGAGAACATGTGCGGATAGCGATTGAAGTGGATCTCTTGGAGACCGACCTTCTTGAGCATCGCCATCGCCAGTTCGCGCCGTTCGGCAGCGGGCGTATTGGTGTTGATGATCAGCGGCTCCATCAGGATGTCGCCGATCTTCTTGCGCGGGTTCAGCGAACCATAGGGGTTCTGGAAGACGATCTGCACCTTGCGGCGGATCTCCGGCGTCAGGTCGCCGGCGGCGATGTCCACCTTCTTCCCGTCGATCATCAGCTCGCCTGCCGTGGCAGGATCGATCATGGTGACGATACGGGCAAGCGTGGACTTGCCGCAGCCGCTTTCGCCGACGATCGCCAGCGTCTTGCCCTGCTCGACCTTGAAGCTCACGCCCTTGACGGCATGAACGGTCTTTGCCTGCTTGAACAGGCCGCCCGGCAGATAGTAGTCGCGGACGATATTCTTGGCTTCGAGGACTGGCGTCATTGAGCCGCTCCCTGATTGAAAAGCTCGCCGATGGTCGGCAGGCGATCACCGGTGGCGTTGTCGGGAAGAGCTGCGAGCAGAGCGCGCGTATAATCGCTCTTCGGCGCTTCGAAGAGCGACAGGACGTCGGCCTCTTCCATCTTCTTGCCCTTGTACTGAACGATCACGCGATCGGCGGTTTCCGCGACCACGCCCATGTTGTGGGTGATCATGATCAGGCCCATGCGATGTTCCGTCTGCAGCCGCATCAGGAGATCGAGGATCTGCTTCTGGATCGTCACGTCGAGCGCGGTGGTCGGCTCGTCGGCGATCAAGAGCTTCGGATTGCAGGCGATCGCGATGGCGATCATCACGCGCTGGCACTGGCCACCCGACATCTGGTGCGGGAAGTGGTTGAGCCGCTCGGCCGGGTTCGGAATACCGACTGCCTCGAAGAGCTCGATCGCGCGCTTGCGGCGGGCAGCCTTGTCGAGGCCGAGATGGATCTTCAGGACTTCCTCGATCTGGAAGCCGACCGTGAAGCACGGATTGAGGCTGGCGATCGGTTCCTGGAAGATCATCGACATGTCCTTGCCGATGATCTGGCGCCGCTGGGAGCCGGACATGCCGAGCAGGTTCTGGCCGTCGAAGACCATCTTGTCGGCGGTGACCTTGGCCGTCCAGGGCAGCAGGCCCATGGCGGCCAGCATCGAGACCGACTTGCCGGAACCGGATTCGCCGACGATGGCGAGAACTTCGCCCGGATCGACCTTCAGGGAGACGCCGTCTACGGCGCGGAAGGCACCGGTCGACGTCTGAAACTCGACGACGAGATTTTCGATTTCGAGAAGTGCCATATCAGGACCTCTTCAGCTTGGGATCGAGCGCATCACGCAGGCCGTCACCCATGAGGTTGATGGCGACGACGGTGATGAGGATCGCGAGACCCGGGAAAGTGACCACCCACCAGGCGCGCTGGATGAACTCACGCGCTTCGGCAAGCATCGTGCCCCACTCGGGTGTCGGCGGCTGTGCGCCCATGCCGAGGAAGCCGAGGGCGGCTGCGTCGAGGATCGCCGCCGAGAAGGCGAGCGTTGCCTGAACGATCAGCGAGGCCAGGCAGTTCGGCAGGATGGTCTTGAACATCAGGCGCAGCGTGCCGGCACCGGCGACGCGGGAAGCGACGACATATTCCTTCTCGCGTTCGCTCATGACGGCAGCGCGCGTCAGGCGGACGAAGTGCGGCTGGTTGACGATCGAGATGGCGATCATCGCGTTGGTCAGGCCCGGGCCGAGAACCGCAACCAGCACCAGGGCGAGCAGCAGCGACGGGAAGGCCAGGATGATATCCATCAGGCGCATGATGACGATGTCGACGCGGCCGCGGAAATAACCGGCAACGAGACCGATCAGAACGCCGGCGACGACCGAGAGCGTGACGACGACGACGCCGATGAACAGCGAGAAGCGCGCGCCATAGATCAGACGCGACAGGATATCACGGCCGACGGCATCGGTGCCGAGCGGATAGGAGAAGCTGCCGCCGTCCATCCAGAACGGCACCGACAGCAGAAGCTGGCGGTTCTGCTCGTCAGGCGCATGCGGAGCGACGATTGGCGCGCCGATGGCGATGACGAGGATCAGCAGGAAGATGAAGAGGCCGATGACGGCGCCCTTGTTTCGCGAGAAATAGTACCAGAACTCCGCGAGGGCGGATGGCTGGCCGGTTTTGGTAGATACCGTGCTCATGGGCCGCTCCTAGTGACGAATACGCGGGTTGATAAGGCCATAGGTGACGTCGACGAGCAGATTGACCAGCATGATGATGCCGGCGATCAGCAGAAGACCACCCTGGACGACCGCATAGTCACGCTTGAAGACCGCATCGACCATCCACTTGCCGATACCCGGCCAGGAGAAGATCGTCTCGGTCAGGATCGCGCCTGCGAGCAGCACGCCGACCTGAAGACCGATGGTCGTGATGACGGGGATCATGGCGTTGCGCAGCGCATGGACGCCGACGACGCGCAGGGGTTTCAGACCCTTCGAGCGGGCGGTGCGCACATAGTCCTCACCCAGCACTTCGAGCATCGCCGAGCGCGTCTGGCGCGCGATGACGGCCAGCGGAATGGTGGCGAGAACGATGGTCGGCAAGATGAGGTAGCTGACGGCGGACTTGAAGGCGCCGGCCTGGCCGGACAGCAGACTGTCGATCAGCATGAAGCCGGTGACCGGCTTGAAGAAATACATCAGCGAGATGCGGCCCGAAACGGGCGTCCAGCCGAGATAGCCGGAGAAGAAGATGACGAGCAGCAGGCCCCACCAGAAGATCGGCATCGAATAGCCGATAAGGGCAACGCCCATCACGCTCTGGTCGAACCAGGTCCCTCGCTTGACCGCTGCAAAAACGCCGGCGGGAATGCCGAGCAGAGCCGCCAGGATGATGGCGCAGAGCGACAGTTCCAGCGTAGCCGGGAAGAGCGTGAAGAATTCGCCGAGAACCGGGCGCTTGGTGACGATCGAGGTTCCGAGATCGCCGTGCAAGACCTTACCCAGGTAATCGAAATACTGCACATACATCGGCCTGTCGAAGCCGAGATCATGCATGATCTGGGCGTGACGTTCAGGCGCCATGACTCGTTCGCCCGACAACAACATGACGGGGTCGCCCGGAAGCAGGCGGATGAACGAAAAGGCGATGAGCGAAACGCCGAGGAACGTTGGGATCAGCACCGCAAGGCGGCCGATGAAAAAACGTAACATGGCAGGTGTCCAATAGTTTCCGGCGGTCAGGATGATCCTGACCGCCGGCCAAGCCCGGCTCTCGCCGGACAGTTTACAGATTTTCTATTATTCGGAAATGTCCACGCCGTCGAAGCGGTGGATACCGAGCGGGTCCATGTGGAAGCCCGTGACCTTCTTGCTCATCGGAACGAAGACGACCGAGTGGTCGATCGTTGCCCAAGGAGCTTCCTTCTTGAAGATCAGCTGAGCCTGCTCATAGAGCTTGGTGCGTTCTGCGACGTCGGCCGTCTGCTTGGCCTTCTTCATCAGATCGTCATAGTCCTTGTTGCACCACTGAGCGCGGTTGTTACCGCCAACAGCCGTGCAGCCGAGCAGCGTGTCCATGAAGTTGTCCGGGTCGCCGTTGTCGCCGGTCCAGCCGAGGATGACGGCGCCATCGCGCTTCACGTCGGAGGAGAGCTTCAGGTATTCGGCCCATTCATGGGTAACGATTTCGACCTTGACGCCAACCTTGGCGAAGTCGGCCTGCATCAGTTCAGCTGCGCGGCGTGCGTTCAGCATGTACGGACGCGAAACCGGCATTGCCCAGATCTTCATCGAAAGATCCTTGATGCCTGCAGCTTCAAGAGCCTTCTTCGAGCCTTCCGGATCGTACTTGTCGTCAACGACGGCATCATTGTACGACCACATTGTCGGCGGGATCGGGTTCTTGGCAACGGTGGCGGCGCCCTGGAAGACGGCGTCAACGATAGCCTGCTTGTTGATCGCCATGTTCAGCGCGCGGCGGACTTCCGGCTTGTCGAAGGGAGCCATCTGCGTGTTGTAGGCGAGGAAGCCGATGTTGAGGCCCGGCTGTTCGGCAACGGTGAGGTTCTCGTCCTTCTTCAGCTCGGAAACGTCAGCAGCGTTCGGATAAGGAACGATGTGGCATTCGCCGGCCTTCAGCTTCTGGGCGCGGACCGAAGCGTCGGTGGTGATCGCGAATACGAGATCGTCGATCTTTTCCTTGCCCTTGAAGTAGGTTTCGTTGGCCTTGTAGCGGATGACGGCATCCGGCTGGTAGGCAACGAAGGTGAAGGGACCGGTGCCGAGCGGCTGCTGGTTCAGCTGAGCCATCTTGCCGTCAGCTGCGAGCTTGTCGGCATATTCCTTGGAAACGATCGATGCAAAGTCCATGGCGAGGTCGGCCAGGAACGGAGCTTCCGGACGGTTCAGCGTGAACTTGACCGTCAGGTCGTCAACCTTTTCGATCGACTTGACAAGATCCGGGAAGCCCATGCCGGCAGCGTATTCGTAAGAACCGCCTTCAACATACTTGTTCCACGGATTGTCGGCGCGCAGCTGGCGCTCGAACGAGAAAACGACGTCATCGGCCGTCAGGTCACGCGTCGGCGTGAAGAAGTCGGTCGTCTGGAACTTTACGCCCGGATGCAGCTTGAAAGTGTATTCCTTGCCGTCGTCCGAAACGGTCCAGCTGTCGGCAACGCCGGGCTCGATCTCCGTACCGCCGTGCTTGAATTCGACGAGGCGGCTGTAAACCGTACGCGAGGAAGCGTCAAAGGTCGTGCCTGCGGTGTAGAGGCTCGGATCGAAGCCTTCCGGCGATCCCTCAGAGCAGTAGACAAGCGTCTTGGAGTAGGCGGCGGTGGCCATGACCGAAGCCAGGGCTGTCGCTGCCAGCAGGACAGAGAACTTTTTCATGATGTTGTTTCCCAGGTTTGTTCTTTTTGATCTTTGGAGATCGGCGCTAGTTATCCCGATCGGCGGGCCGATGGAACGACATTTATTTGCTGAAAGCAACGCCATCCGCAGAAAATTTTTCCGTAAAAGCAACTTTAGAAATTTTCGGTCAAAAATAGGCCCAAATTTGCAAGATTGAGGCACATTCGCCCGCGATTCTGTCGCATTTGGTATAATTTCGCGTCTCTCGACGGCATTGAAAGCGGTTTCAAGAGGCTGTGATATATCAACAAGACGTGACCGGAAACGAGAAACCGCAGCTACCGGGAGTAGCTGCGGTTTCATGACGATTTTCGACTATTCCAATATTAGGCAGCCGGAGCGGGTATCGCAGGCTTGCGAAAAGCCTGGTCGCCGGTGAGGCCGAGCAGGAAGTTGATCTGCGGGCGAGCCTTCACGAGGTCGTCGATGGAATACTCGGTCAGCACATCGAAGAAGGCGTTCAGCGCCTTGCGCAGTGCCGAGTTCAGACCGCAGCTATCGACCAGCGGGCACTCGACCGCGCCATCTTCAAAGCACTCGGCCATCGCGAAGCTGTCTTCAGTGACGCGCACGACATCGAACAGACTGATATCGGCTGCCGGCTTGCCAAGGCGCACGCCGCCATTGCGGCCACGAACGGTTTCGACGAGACCCGCCTTGTTCAGCGGCTGCAGGATCTTGAAAAGGAAAAGCTCGGAAACACCATATGCCTTGGCGATTTCGGGGATCCGGCTCAGATGTCCTTCATTGGCAGCGCAATACATCAACATGCGAACCGCATAGTTGGTCTGCTTCGTCAATCGCATGCCGTTCTCCTGACTCGATAGGGGCTGAAGCCTATATAGTGGCTTTGATAGTTTTGAACAATTCCAAAATATGAAAATCGGAGTCACGTTTATGCGGCCCCTCGCCGCATAGCGTCAAACGAAAAACGGGCCCCGCCGGGAGCCCGTTTTCCTGATCCTATAATGAAGATCGCTTACTTCATCGTCGGCATGACAAACTCGGCGCCATCCTTGATGCCCGACGGCCAGCGGCTGGTCACGGTCTTGGTGCGGGTCCAGAACTTGATCGAGTCGGTGCCGTGCTGGTTGAGATCGCCGAAGGACGAAGACTTCCAGCCGCCGAAGGAGTGGTAGGCGAGCGGAACCGGGATCGGAACGTTGACGCCGACCATGCCGATGTTGATGCGCGAAGCGAAGTCGCGGGCGGCATCGCCGTCGCGGGTATAGATCGCGACGCCGTTGCCATATTCATGCTTCATCGGCAGTTCGAGGGCTTCCTCGTAGTTCTTGGCACGGACGACCGACAGGACCGGTCCGAAGATTTCGGTCTTGTAGATGTCCATATCGGGCGTGACGTTGTCGAACAGGCAGCCGCCGACGAAATAGCCGTCTTCATAACCCTGGAGCTTGAAGTCGCGGCCGTCGACGACGAGCTTTGCGCCTTCATCGACGCCCTTGTTGATCAGGCCCATGATGCGCGCCTGGGCTTCCTTGGTGACAACCGGGCCCATGTCCGCCTTGTCGTCGGTGTAGGGACCGATGCGCAGCGACTCGACCATCGGGGTCAGCTTGGCGATCAGGCGGTTGGCGGTTTCCTCGCCGACCGGAACGGCAACCGAGATCGCCATGCAGCGCTCGCCGGCAGAGCCGTAGCCCGCGCCCATCAGCGCGTTGGCAGCCTGATCGAGATCGGCATCCGGCATGATGATCATGTGGTTCTTGGCGCCGCCGAAGCACTGGGCGCGCTTGCCGTTCTGGGCAGCGGTGCCATAGACGTAGCGGGCGATCGGCGTGGAGCCGACGAAGGAGACGGCCGAGATATCCGGATGCGTCAGGATCGCGTCGACCGCGCCCTTGTCGCCGTTGACGACGTTCAGGATGCCGGCAGGCAGGCCTGCTTCGATCATCAGTTCGGCAAGACGGATCGGAACGGACGGATCGCGCTCCGAGGGCTTCAGGATGAAGGCGTTGCCGCAGGCGATCGCCGGGGCGAACATCCACATCGGGATCATGGCCGGGAAGTTGAACGGCGTGATGCCGGCGCCGACGCCGACGGCCTGGCGGATCGAATACATGTCGATATTCGGACCTGCGCCTTCGGTGAATTCGCTCTTGGCGAGATGCGGAATGCCGATGACGAATTCGCAGACTTCGAGGCCGCGAATGATATCGCCCTTGGAGTCTTCGATGGTCTTGCCATGTTCCTTGGAAAGCAGCTCGGCGAGCTCGTTCATGTTGTCATTGAGCAGCTGAACGAACTTCATGAACACACGGGCGCGGCGCTGCGGGTTGGTGGCAGCCCACTTCGGCTGAGCAGCCTTGGCGCTCTGTACCGCTGCATCCATCTCGGCATCGCTGGCGAGCGCGACCGTTGCCTGAACTTCGCCGGTTGCCGGGTTATAGGCGTTGCTGGTGCGGCCGCTGGTGCCTGCGACCTGCTTGCCGCCGATGAAATGTCCGATCTGACGCATGAGAAGTGCTCCTCCTATTTTTTGGATGGCGAACAATCGCACTTCAATTTGCACAAATCAATGAGCTAAGATAAGCAACCGTTGTGCATAAATTGTAGCGCGATGCGAAATACGGCCGAAGCGCCCGATGATCGGGCAAGCGGGCAAACTCAAGATAAGGCGATCCATCGATGAGTGAAGACCGTGTCGTCAGAATGGCGGAAATCGAGATCGATATCAGGCATCTCGACGCCTACAGAGCGCTGCTTGCCGAGGAGATTTCGGCATCGGTCGCCTTCGAAGACGGCGTGCTGTCGCTCAGTGCGGTCGCCGTCGTCGGTTCTCCGGAGAAGATCCGCATTCTCGAGGTCTATGCCAACCGGGAGGCCTATGAAGCACATCTGCAGACGCCGCACTTCCTGAAATACAAGACCGGCACGGCCGGCATGGTCACATCGTTGACGCTTCTCGATGTCGAACCGATCATCATGTGCAGCAAGCCATGAACTGGGACGACGTCCGCATCTTCCTCGCCGTTGCCCGCACCGGGCAGATCCTTGCCGCCTCGAAGCGGCTGGGGCTGAACCATGCGACGCTGTCGCGGCGGCTGACTTCGCTGGAGGAAGCGCTGAAGACGCGCCTCTTCGTGCGCCGGACGAATGGCTGCGAGCTGACCGCCGAGGGCGAGGTGTTCCTGGCTTCGGCGGAGCGGATGGAAACGGAGATGCTGGCGGCGCAGGCCAACCTCGGCCGCACCGACACGGCGATCGCTGGCACGGTGCGGGTCGGCGCTCCCGATGGTTTCGGCGTCTCGTTCCTGGCGCCGCGCATGGGACGGCTGATCGAGCGCCATCCCGAACTGAAGATCCAGCTGGTGCCAGTGCCCCGCTCCTTCTCGCTGTCGCAGCGCGAGGCGGATATCGCCATCACGCTGGAGCGGCCGGAACAGGGACGGCTGGTTTCCGCAAAGCTCACCGATTACACGCTCGGCCTTTACGCCTCGCAGAGCTATGCCGACGCCAACGGCCTGCCTGCCGATGCCGAAGCGCTGAAGCAGCACCGCCGCATCGGCTATGTCGAGGACCTGCTCTTTTCACAGTCGCTGAACTTCACCGGCGAAGTGATGCGCAACTGGGATGCCGCTTTCGAGATTTCATCCGCCACGGGGCAGACCGAAGCTGTGCTTTCAGGCGCCGGCATCGGCATTCTGCATGACTATATCGCCCGCCAGCACGACAAGCTGATCCGCATCCTGCCGGAAATCTCGATCCGGCGGGCCTACTGGACGACGTTCCACGAGAGCGCGCGCGAGCTGGTGCGCGTGCGCACCGTTTCCGATTTCCTGCAGGAGCTCGTCGCCGCCGACAGGCACATCTTCCTATAGAAGGTGCTTGGGCGGCTCCTCGTTTTCATCGGGATTGGGGTTCGGAACCTCATCCGGAAGCCTGTCGGGCTCCGGCTCCTTGATCGGCGGCTCCGGCTTCCAGCCGGGTCCCGGCATCGGCGGCTGATCGGGGATAGGTTCGTTCGGTACGGACATATCCTGCTCCTTCCGTCTTGTTGGATTGCTCAGTTGTCCGGCTTCAGGGTCTCGGCGGCGCGCATCGGCATGCTGTCGATGATGGCGAACAGCTCGCCATTGCTGACGGGTTCACTGACCTTCAGCTTCACCGTTCCGTCCTTGCCGATCAGCGCCGCATGGAAATCTCCGGCATCGGGCGCATCGAGTTCGGTGCGCAGTGCCTCCGCCGCGATCGGTTCTGCCGAACCGAAGACCGGCTTGACGCTGTTGCCTCCGATTTTCAGGACGATCATGTCGCGCTCGTCGAGTGCCGGCCGGTCGGCCAGCAACTGGTTCTCCTGGCGCGCGGCGCGACTGTTATCCCTGTCGGAGAAAATCACGAAGACGCGGTTCTTCCACTGGAACTGCTCGAGGCTGGCGATTGCCGCATAGGCGACATTCGTCTCGTCCACCTTGGTCGCACCGTATAGAAGCGTCTTCGACATTCCGTTCTCCTGTCCACGGATAGAACGGCTGGAGGGAACCGGGAGTTCCATGATTACCGGGAACGAGGTCCTGAAACGAAAAAAGCCGGTCAGATCGACCGGCTCTTTTGGTTCGCCCTGAAGGCAATTACATCGGGACGAAAGCAGAAACCGGAACCTGCAAGGCAGCGGCGATGCGCTTCAGCTTTGCCGGATCGGCATGTTCCCCATTTTCAATTTCAGTAATTTCCGCAGCCACCAGGCCACAGGTTACCGCCAGATCATCAACACTGTACCCAACAGCTTCGCGGGCCTTCTTGACCTCAGCGGCGACATTGATGGCTGAAATGGCGGTGGCTTTGGATTGATCCAGATTCTTGAGAGAAATGGACATTAAAGTCTCCTTCTAAAAGCACTCAAGTAACCCCCGGCACAAAATGGCACTCCCGCTCACATTTTGCAACGCAATATAAGAGAAAGTTTACTTGTGCCGCAGCGGGTAGATAGGCGGGCCACCGGAGAGGGCAAGACCCGTAGAATTTAAGGGTATGACGGTTCGACGGGCGCGCAGGACTGGTTCGATTTGCGGCGGTAAAGCTAGCCAACAAAAAATCGGTCTATGGAACCGCAATTTCAGCGACTTTGGCGCCAGACTTCGAATCGAACATGGCAGCCCTGCCGTTGTTCTCTCCCATCATATGAAGGCCCTTGTCCGTCAGAAAGAACCAGACGATATCATGTTCCTTTGTGCCTTTCTGCTTAAGCTCAGCATCTGACAGCTTGACGATCTTCTTGCCATCGTAACGGAGCATGGGATCCCCCGCAGTAATCCGATCCAGCTTTTGCCCGCTTGCGGCACAAAGCGAGGCGATTAACTTCACATAAGAGGGCGTCCCCTCCCAAGCCGCTGCAGCACGCACATCCTTGTCTGGTATGGCCGCAACTCTATTTCTGATTTCTGAGCGCAGGGCATCTGGTGACAGGGCAGTCAGGGACGGTTGCCGCCGCAACCAGGTTGAGTTGAGTTTGGTCAAGTTCTCAGCGTTTTGGAGGGCAAAGAACTTGCTATCGTCGCCGTTGAGACTATCCCTTATCTCATCTTTGCCGAAGGTCTGCACACTCAAGAAGGTCTCAAGCTTTTTGGGATCGAGTGCCGCCACCTTTTCGACTACCTCGTCGAATAACGCCAAATTCTGGCGGGCATCGATGTCCAAAAGTCCTCGCCTTACATATCGGACGACATTGCGGTCCCATCCCGAATTGAAAACAAACTGGGCAAATCCGCCATTATCTACCTCTGCCAGATAGAAGTTGCCATAGTAACTTTCAAGCGCAAGCGGGCTGATCTCCTCCTCCTTGAGGCCTTTGTTGAGGAGGTCGCTGACGACATCGAGATTTGAGTCGACAATATCCCGAGGAGCTGCCGTACTCGCGATAGCATCGGTTGAAACCAAAATGCCGGCGAGATGTTTCGTCACGGAATGATTTACGTGCCAGACGGACACCCCAACAACGACCAGAAACACTAGAAAGCGTATATTATTTCGCGTCATCATCAAAAAACCTCAACGATTGTGAGGCGGCAATTTTCACGCGAGAGATTAACGTACCGTGCCTTTAAGCTGCTATTTAATCGCGTCAGCTTGACGCGCAAACGAAGGCTGGTATCTGGCTGCTTGGGGCGAAGGCATCATGAAGGCGGGGGTGGCTCATATTCTCCCAATACCGCCCCGCTTGGTCATGCACATGGCATCCAAAAGCGAACACATAAAAAAGTCCGAGAGCAAATGGCTCTTTCCGTCGGAACGTGGCGAAAAAGACATCCATATCCACCGATCGTCCACCTTGGTCGTTTGTCAGCGGCTTGCCGCGCGAGACACGCTTACAAAGCATAGAGCGACCGCCGTTAATCCATTCGCCGCGAACGGGATCAAATGGTGGACGCCGCATGATACGCGTCGGTCAATCACTCAAGCGCTTGACGATGCGGGCATTCCCGGCGGCGCGTCCGCGGTGCTTGCTCACGAAGTCAGGCGCACCGACAAATTGGATCGCCACGACGACGGATGGAGCGAGCAGCGCGTCGCTCGCATCACGCGGCTCGCGTATGGCGGGGCGCAGCACCTTCATTTGAAACGCAAGGCCATGACAGTCTGGACGGATGCAGTTCTCGACGAGTACATGGCGCTCAAATCGAATTGGACTCCAGCCGACAGGTAAGCGTTATTGGCCACCTCTTCGATGATGACGGTTCGATCTGTAAAAATGATAGAGATCGCTTTAGCTGCCGTTAATCCTGTAATCTCGCGGGCACTTCCACACGCAGTAGCCGGGTATAATTACCCTACGGATTCCGGGGGAAATTTAAGACGTAACCGCCGATGGTCGTTTCGGGGCGAGTAAAGCCCCGAGGGGATTTGACATCAAGGCCTGGGGGTTACAGATGCGTCGCATCTTAGAAGCGCCGGCGAACGGCAGACGCTGGTTCACAAAATACACGTTTATGGCGTCGGCGGCCGCTGCAGTCGTTGCCGCCACCTACAGTCCTGTACTCGCTGTAGGCGGTGCGGATGAATTTCGCGGCAGATGGTCACGCGATTGCGGGGCGGATGGCACCTGCATCCTCGACATCGCTACCTCGGCCTCATCCAACAGCGTCGAAATCACTTTCTCCATGAAGGGGAAGGCTGCGCCTTGCCACTGGTCCGTTCCCGCAACCTACGAGAAGAGCTGGGGAGGTCCAGTTGCTCACGATCCGTACGGCAACTACTATTTTTACCTGACCGTGCATGAAGACGGTCGCCTTTATTCTTCCGGCACGATGCTGCCAACCTGCGGTGGCCCGCCGCCCCTCGATCAATATTATGTTCGCGATCCGGTAGCCGCTCCTCAACCAGTGTCGATTTCATCAACCGATGAAAGCGCAACGGCAACAGTCGACAATCGGGCGGTATTCGATCACAACGGCTCGGATACGGTCATTAGCCCCAGCGCAGGCACGATCATCTATCAGAAACCGAAACGCTCAATCTCGGCGACGGTCAAGCCTGGTGCGTTGCTCTTCAAGTCCACCGCGCCGTGGGACCCTTACGACGACAGCGCCATCATCAAAGGTACGGCCTATACCTTCAAAGCAGGTTGCGCACCCGCTCCATATGAAGTCACAGGCAAGCAACAAGGCTGGCATACGCTGATCCTTCGAGGAGCTGCGCCTGTAAGAGAAAAAAACGGCTGCGGCGTTATCGGCCACAAAATGAACGGCAACGCACTGCTGAAGTTCGTCAGCGTCGGCGACTAATCCCCCAACATTCCTAGACAGGCAAATACTCGCCTTTTCCAACTCAACGAGGTCATCATGCGTATCCCTAAATGCGCAGCCCTGCCGGCTGCCCTATTCGCACTCGCGCTTCTTCCCGCCGCGCCCGCTTTCTCAGCGGAAATTGGAATCTCGGGTATGAACATCGGCATGACGCCGGATCAGATCGAGAAAGCCGCGCTGGATATCAACCCTGACTGGCGCTGGTCTGGCTTCACGAAGTGGGAACTGCCTTCGGGCGAGGAGTACATCAAATTCGGCAAATGGGGTCATCCGAACATCGAGACGCGCTCCCGAGAAGATATCGACGTCATGTTCTCGGGTTTGGGGAGCGGCAATGGAATGGTCGCATTGCACCGCACTATCCTCTTCGGCGAGGATTTATCAAAAGTTCCGCTTGGAAAGGCGGTTGCAGACGGTCTGCTGGAACGTCTGGGCGAGCCGAGCCAAATCTCTGAAGATGGTGGAAGTTACCGGATAACCTGGCAATTCGACGCACAGGGAAATAAGACGGATGCTTATAAATACGACGGAAACTGCATAATCAGCAGCGACCTTGTTGGCTTGAGGATGGACCCCAATTGCGGCCTCTATGTCACGGCCGGGATTTCGTCGGACAACCTGGGCCGCGCTGGACGCCTCGATTTCCAGATGATCGACCATCGCCGCGCAATTGATGCGGCTCCGCTCGACGAGGCGTATGCCGCGAAATCATTGGAGACCGCCAAGGCTAAATCCGCGCTTAGCACGATAAGCGCGCCGAAGTTCTAGCCCGAAGCCACCGTCAGTAGAGACCCCGCAGGTCAGGGGACCGTTCTCCGTCACCTTGATCTGCGGCATTTTTCGCGACAGCATTGTTACGTCAGCAAGCAAGAGCACGGCGAAAGACTTGAGCGAAAACCCTGAAGCTTTCAACGCCCTACGCAAGGCGGTTTATTCCTTCGCCAACGAGAACGGGAAAAACGCGGACGTCCTAAAGCGGTTCTGCGAAGACTTTATGCGTCGTAGGCGTGAGACGGGTTCAATCCGCGAGATGAGTGCGCAGGAGGAGTGCGAACTAGTCCACGACGTCGTTAGCTGGACGATGAACAGGTACAATATTCCGCGCTACCGGCCAAAACGCAGCCGAGAGGAGCGCGCCGGTTTCTTCCTGCTGGCTCCCGAGGCGCTTGCAATTTCTGGCGAGCTCTACGGAAAGGCGTCGGTGCGAGGAGCCGCACGCCTTACTGGACAGTCCAAGAGCACCGTCGGCAGACACCTTGTGAGACAGGGGGATATCGCCTCGACGCGATATCAAAGCTCGCAAGCTGACAAAAACCGGCCAACGGCTGCTCGAAATACTGGATGCGACATTCGATCGTCGCTCCGCAGGTATCATTCAACTCGACCGCCTCGCCTCGGCCCTGTGGGACGGCAAGGAGCTTAGCGTGGTGCCGGCGACGACCCTAGCGTCTCGAATTAAAAAACTGAAGACCGTTCTCTCCGAAGTTTCGTCCGCCGGACTTGGCTACAACATGCTCGCCATCGACGGCGTCTGCTGTGTCCATCGAGGACGCCGCTTTCATTCGATGTCGGAGGCCGCGACGTGGACTGACGAACAAAAGCGATTGAACCGATATCTGCCGATCCAATTTCCTACACCTCCAGCAGAGCCGGCCGAAGACTACTTCTGGTCCGACCCTTTCGTAGTTGATGTCATGGCTATCATCGATATGAGCGACAATGGTAATTTCTACCCATTCGAGAAGCTGCGCCCCATCTTCAGGTTTGAAAGGCCTTGGGTGGAGCGCGCCTACCGCTCATATTCCGGCAATAGAATGCACGAAAATCTGGCTGACCTCGTGGGGATGATCACTGACCCAGATGTAAGGGCTGCCACCAGACGCCTTGCAAAACTTCTTGGCGACCTGAAGGGCTTCGTGGGCGATTGTTCGTTATGTTTTCGATGCATTCCAGATGGTGGATTTCGTACTAGGCGTAATGGACAAAACCGCTGAGACGTCGCCCAAGAGCTTCGCCAGACTGGCCTATCTCCGGGATTGGTTTGAGAGCAGCGGTGAATACTATCACGACGTCCGCGAACGGCTAGCGAACATGCTTGACTTGGAAACGAACGGCGAGTGGTGCGCGCCTAGCGACGAAGTTTTGGCACAGTACCTACCCGAGCGTGACGGCCGCGCTGAAAACGAAATGTGAGCTGCCTTTTATAAGCAGTTACAGTGTCTTATCAATTTCTGTCCCGTTTTCCTTATATAGTAAGAGATATTCTCTATAGGTCGGGACCAGCTTCCAATGTCAACGATGGTTTTTTGGAGCTAATGCGTCACCGCCGTATTTTTACCCTACGCGCTCGCCGTCTTCGTTAAGATGTCGTGAACCATATTCTCACGGGCTATATAGCCCCCTCTAGGCGCATGATGCCGCCACATGATCCTACCTTTGTGGTGACTTTTGACCAGCGTTTCGACCAACACAGCCTCTATGGTGGCCCTGCATGCATTGCGCACGGTGAATTCCAACCTTGCCGATACGCAGAGCCGTGTCAGTTCCGGACTGCGGATACAGACTGCTTCCGACAATGCCGCCTACTGGTCGATCTCCACGACGATGCGGTCGGATCGGATGGCGGTTGCGGCCGTCTCAGATGCGTTGGGACTAGGTTCGGCCAAGGTGGACATCGCCTACCAGGCGATGGAGCAGACCGGAACAGTGTTGAGTCAGATCAAGTCGAAGCTGGTCGCCGCGTCCGAGAATGGGGTGGACAAGGCCAAAATACAGGACGAAATATCGCAGCTGGTCCAACAGACCGTGACCATCGCCGGTTCGGCCTCCTTCAACGGTGTTAACTGGTTGGACACCGATATCCACGACCTCTTCGAGGCGGACCCGGAGGATCGATCCGCCCACGTCGTGTCGTCATTTGTGCGGAATGCGGACGGCACGGTGGGGGTCGGCACGATGTCGATCGACCAGATCATGACATCGCTCTACAACAAGGAAGGCGGAGGGATTCTCGACGGTGATCCCCGGAGTCCGCTCACCATCGGCGGCATGCGAGATGCAAACTACCTTACCGCCGACATCACCAACGACTATTTCGCGGACAATGTCCACCCCGGCGCGCCGGCAGTCAGGTTATTCAATTTCACCGGCCCCACCACATTTTCGAACACCGATCAGGTCACGTTCGATGTCACCGTTGACGGTGACAACCCGAGCCAAGGATTGGCACCACCTCTGAACGCTGGTCATACAACGGTCGGCGTCACGATCAACAGGGCGCTGATCAACTCGACACTCGGCCGCTCCGATGGTCTTATCAGCGACAATGTCCAGTTGGTGAGGGTGCTGAATGCGGCACTCGCAGGAACCGGCGCATCGGCGAGTTACTATCGTGACCAAAATGGAAACGTGATCCCTGATCGGTACACAATCGAAACCGATGAAGACGCGTCCTTCGGCCTTAACGGGTCCCAGATCGAAATCAGCAACTACAGTGCAAGCACGGCCGTCGGCGATCTAGGAAACGGTAACGCTTACGGCTATCTCGGCTCTGCGATGACATTGAATTTCACGCCGTTCAAGATCTACCGGGACGTTTCTCTGGATTTCACCTTTGGCGTCAACGGCGAGGCGACCGAGACCCACACAATCGATCGCAACACGATCAATACGATCCTCGGAACGACGGACGGCTGGGTCAACACGGCCGACGACATGGTTACCGTTTTGAAGGCGCTGATCACCCGCCCCAACACCATCATTGAAGCAAACGGCTCGCAGATTCTCGTTAGGTCGGACCCCTTGGATGACAGGTTGAACGGCGGAAAGACTCAAATCGGTTTCTCAAATATGACCGTGAACGTCGAGCCGCTTCCAATGAGCGGTTTGAAGGACGTTGATGTCGAACGTAACCCCGGCCTGGTGAACGCCTATCTGTATACGGTGGAGACGATGCTGCGGCGGGTGGTCGACGGTGCGGCAGCCCTTGGCTCCCTGAAAAACCACATCGACATGCAGGCGGAATTTGCGGCAAAAGCAGCCGCTAACATCGACAAGGGGATCGGCCGACTTGTTGATGCCGATATGGAAGAGGAATCGACGCGCTTGACAGCGCTTCAGACCCAACAACAGTTAGCGCTCCAGTCAATGAGCATCGCCAACAACGCACCGAACAACATCATCCAGCTTTTCAGGTGATGCCTACGTCGGGAGAAATTAGCCAGCCCGGCGTGTCCCAGTAGAGTGTCTAGAATCGATTGCTATCTGCCACCCGCTCAAGATGGTTGGCCATGAGCATCGCGACCAGATGCACAGTGTTTCTGGCTCCATATCGCTCCTTCATTTTCTCAAGCCGATGCTCGATGGTACGATGAGAAACGTCGAGGGTGACCGCCATCTCCTTCGCGCTAGCCCCCTCAAAAAGGAGTTGGACGATCGCCTCATCCGCGATGTCGAGCTTCTCCTGTCGCTTTGGTTGGCTCACCAGGAATTGCGCATAGGACGAAGAAATGATCCAGCGTGGCCGCTCGACATTCCGCTGAGGAATGAGGATGCGATCGTAGCCAAGACTTACGCCGAAGAGCTTGGTCTTCACGAGTTCCATCGACGGCTGCTGACTTTCAAGAACTTGAAGAAGGCGCGGGATGACCGCCTCCTCCATGTACGTCTGGTCCTTGAAATCCCCAATATACGTGTCGGCGAATATCCCGTTGATATTCAGGATGCGCGACGTGAATCCCGAATGGCGTATGGCCTTCATGTGCCACCGCTTGGGGTCGTCACCATAGATCGAGAATACTGTCAGTCTCATTTTGATCGACAGCATGTCGAGGATATCGCGGTAGACGAAATCTGGCGTGCTCGGGGTCTTTGGGTCCGTTTGCAACCAGTTGTCGATCATCTTTCGCGTGACCGCGCTGAAGGGTGTATCTTTCGCCATCGCAATGCTTATCAAACGTGTCTAAATCACTAGCAGGTACAATCCAAAGCCGATTGAAATGCAATAGAGAGTTGCAACGCGCGTAGGTTTTCCAACAGCAATCCGACGATCTGGACGCGAGATATGGAATGCCTACTCGGAGGCAGTCGATCCAAATGCCAGCCGCGCTATGCTGCTCCTCCTGCGGCTACCCCGAGAACCGGTCTCGACATGTGCGAATTCCCGCGCCATCCCCGGTGCCGGAGAACGCTATGCTTGGCGCTCCGATGCGCTCTTCTCTGCCACAGGTGCGGGTGATGGAGAGTTCTTCGGCTTTAGCTTTGAGAGCGGTTCTTGAAGCGCCAAGATTCGTTTCCGGTCTCGACAATCTCACAATGGTGCGTCGGGCGGTCGAGAAGTGCCGTCGTCATCTTGGCATCGCCGATAGCCGGGCTGCATAGCAGGCCGACGGCCGCTGCGATCTTGGTGCGTAGGTACAACGTCCTGCCTGCCTTTCTTCTGCTGCTTATTGCTCCACCACAAACCGATTCGCTCGTGAACCTTCGAAGGAATCCCAGGCTGACCATCCGTCACAGATTAGGCTGATAGATGTGTCCGAGGGCCGTAGGCGAACAGCGTTGGGAATTTCCGCCAGGAACTGAGCGTCAAAATCTTTTCGAACTGCGGCAGTCTCCTTTGGTTCGAAAAATGCAAGGAAAAATGAATAGCTCCGCATATGCACGGTACGTAGGACCTTCCGACCTACACGTGGCACGGTAAAATCCATAAAGCCCACTCGATTGCTTGTTGGCTCGAATAGAAGCGGTACCCCGGCTTTTACTTTTTCAGCCGGAGCCATGTCCGGATATGTCAAGTGAGCGTATAGGTGTACAGAGCGGCCCGTCGTTTGGGAAATGCCGCGAATATAAGGCAGCAGCGGTTGATAGGCGAAAACGTCAAAGGCAGCATGTACGCGTGCTGAGTTATAGCAAACCTTCAGCAACCACCTCTTTAGCTGATGATAGTCATTATCAAATTTCACCGTCTCATAGCGCTGGACGATATTCGAAAACGATTTATCGAAAAGGGTACAGGCGTATCCATCGAGGCTCGAAAGAAAACCATTATTGCATGGCGCACAGACGTCACGAATAGTCGGCTCGACCCCGAGCGTGGCGTCGAGTTTCCTAAGCCAGAACGCATTTTCCTGCTGGTCGTTTGCTGTCATCAATCTGCTGTGTAGCTTTGTCGGCCACAAATGTTCCTTGGTGATCTTAGAGGCGGTTTCCCCGCAATAGCTACAAAACCCCATGACCGCCTCCAATTGCACGTTGCACGCAAGACGGGCATATCGCGATTCCGTTAGCGGAGTGTTGCCACCCCGGCGGCTTGGAGCTTAACTAATGTAGCACAACGTAAGAGATTACCCCCACCGTCATGATGGATTACAAAGCGCCCTGTTCCTACGGCGGGGGTGAGATGTGCTCCCGCTGATGCAGCAGCCATCAATATCGCTAAATTGCCCCACGTCATGAGGCAAATCACCAACCTTGGCGAATCGTTTGGGTGGGAAAACGTTTAGGATTTTACGGAGAGAATTGGCGTTCGGCGGCCCGATTGACTAGCTCCGAAACACATCGAATGTTCCAGACGTGTTCCGCAAGGCCGTTTTCGGAATGCTTTACCCAATTCGGGAAAATTGCAACTTCCATAAAGATATCATTTTATTGTGGAAAAATGGTACGGTTGGGGGGTCTCGAACCTCCGACCTCAGGTGCCACAAACCTGCGCTCTAACCAACTGAGCTACAACCGCACAATGCCGCGCTCGGCGCGACGGGGGTCACATACGAGGACTTGAAAATTAATTCAAGCCCTATCTCCCCTCAATATACAAAAAGGCTGGACGAGGGGTCCAGCCTTTCTTTGATTTTCGATCAGCGGATCAGGCGACCTTGAAGGAGGCCATGACCTTTTCAGCGGCTTCCTTGGAAGGCTTTGCCAGCTTTTCGGCAACCTGCTTGGAGGTTTCCTGCATCGACTTTGCCTGCTCGACGGTCAGCTCGGCCTGCTTGCGGACGAAAGCGGTCTGCAGCTCGACGAATTCGGCAATGGACTTGACGCCGAGGAGCGCTTCCATGTGCGACAGGGAGTTTTCTGCATTGGTGCGCAGGGCGTCGATCGCCTTGAGGCCGATCTCGACAGAGCCGGCCTGCGCCGTCTGAACGGTGGCTTCCAGGGTCTTGCCAGCTTCTTCGCCAGCAGACTTCATCTTGGAATAGGCATCACGGGACTGCTGTGCGCCCTTTTCAGCAAAATCGCGGAAGGATTCTGCGAACTTGGACGGATCGAATGCAGCCATTGAAAAAACGTCGTCGGTCTTTATGGTAGCCATGGATGCGAGCTCCTTGAGTCCGGGCGTTTGACGCCCTTTAGTTTGGATAGAGCTTATATAGACGATCTTATTGTGCATTGCAACATAATTGTGCGACGCACAACGCATTAACCTTTCCGCCCGAAAAGGCGGCCTCAAGCTGGACCCCTTTCCGGCGCATCGTTATTAATAGACCGTTAATTTAAATGAGGCCGAAGGCAACAAGGTTCCCCATGCCCGCTGTCCAGTACCCGTTCATCGATATTGCCGTGCATCAGCGGGTGCGGGAGCGCTTTTCGCGCGGGGAAGCCATGGTGCTGTTCTCCGCCGATCTGACCCGCCTGCTCTGGGCAAACGGCACCGGCGCCGAGCTTTTCGGCCACTCAGCCGTCTATGACCTGCTCGATCAGGGCGTCGGCAATGGCGACATCACCTTCCGCCAGCTGGAGACGACGGCGCGGCAGCTGACATCGACCGGCGACAGCCGCAATCTGATGATCCGTATCGTCAAGGGCTTTCAGCGCGTGCCCGTGCAGGCCGTGGTCGAGCGCATCGCGCTTTCGACCGGCGAGCGGGCCATCCTGTTTTCGGTTCCCGTTGCGGGCAAGGCCTTGCCGGCCAGCGCTTCGGCGGCGCAGATGATCCAGGGTCTCGACGATCCCGATACGCATATGGCGGTGATCGGCGCCGAGGGCGAAGTGATCGCCTCCTCGCCCGGCTATGCCTCTCTGGGAATCACGCAGCAGACCGCAAAGAGCCTGACGGGCCTTGCCGCCGCCCATCCGGACCGGCTGGTGAAGCGCCCTGTTGCGACCGGCAAGGGCTACCTGCCGGCCGCCGTCGGCAAGCTCAGCGACGAACCTGTCCTCAACCTGCTTTTCGCCGTCGAAACGGTGCTCGGCCACCTCGACCCGATCGATGCTGCAGTGCCGGAACCGGCCTTATCCACAGCCGCCGTTAACCATATCGAGCCACCGAAGTTCGACGAGGCGCTCAATGCGGTCGCCGGCATCGAGGATGTCGAAGAGGTTCTGGAGAGCGTCGCCGAGGCTGAGGAGCCTGTTGCCGAAGAGCCTGAAGTCGAAGAACTCGTTGCCGACGTAGAGGCCCAGGCGGATCTGGCGGAAGGCGCTGTCGAGGAAGAAGAGACGCTTCCCGAGGCTGCCGAGCTGGAAACAACTGCCGCCGAAGACGACGGCCCCATCGCGATCGAGCCGGAACCGAATGTCGTGCTGGATGCGGAGCCTCTGGACGCCCCTGCCGAGGATGTTGCGGAAGAAGAGCCGGTAAGCGCGGTTTCGGAGGAGCCCGAGCAAGAGAGCGTTGCCGCGGCCGAAGCGGCTCCGGTTGAAGCCGTTGCTGCAGCGCCCTCCTCCGGCTTCAAGTTCCAGCCGAACAGCCGCGCCACGCGCTTTGTCTGGAAGATCGATTCGGCCGGCTGTTTCAGCGAAGTGTCGAACGAGTTTGCCGAGGCGGTCGGCCCGAATGCGGCGAATGTCATCGGCGTTGCCTTCAGCGATATTTCCGCCCTCTTCAATCTCGACCCCGAAGGCAAGATCGCCGAGGCGCTGGAGCGCCGCGATACCTGGTCGGGCAAGACCATCCATTGGCCGATCGAAGGCACGAGCCTCGTCGTGCCGGTCGATCTCGCGGCCCTGCCGACCTATACGCGCCAGCGCGAATTCGACGGCTTCCGCGGCTTCGGCGTCGTGCGCCTGTCGGATGCGGCGGAAGATCCGCTCGCCCTTGGCCTGACGCTCGGGCCCGATGGCATCGGCCGGGATGCTGCCAGCCTTGACCAGCCGGTCGATGTACCGGAAGAACCGGTTGTCGAAGCAATTGAAGAGCATGTGGCCGTAGAAGCTGAAGCTCCGGCACCTGCCGAAATCCCGCTACCGCGCGAAGAGCCGCCGGTGCTGCGCATGGCGGAAACGCCGAGCCGCCGCCTGACCGACAAGATCGTGCAGCTGCACAATGCCGGACCGGGCCTCAGCGCTGCCGAGCAGGCAAATTTCCGCGAGATCGCCAAGCGCCTCGAAGCGTTTGGCGTACGCGATACCGAAGATGAAGCCGGCGAACCGGTACAGCCCGAAACGCCGGCTGCTGCCAACGATGCGGCTCCGGTGGAGATCGAGACGGCTGCTCCTGCTGAGGAGATTTCAGGCGCCGAAGACGTTGCGAGCTTCGAGGCTGCCAACGCAAACGATGATGTTTCTGCAGAAGCAGCAGAAGACGAGACCGTTGCCGACGATAGCGATGACGATGCCACCGAGGGGCTGCCGGAAACGTCGGTGAGCCCGCTCGACATGCTGAGCAGCGTCATCCCTCCGCGCGTGAAGATGACGGACGGGTTGTCTTCCGACACCGTCGATCAGTTGCCGGTCGCGGTGCTGATCCATGCCGGTGACGAGCTGATGCATGCCAATCCGGAATTCATGCGCCTGACCGGCTATGCCTCGCTCGAGGCGCTCGGCGAGGTCGGCGGTCTCGATGCGCTGCTGCAGCGCCGCGAGCTGGAAGAGAATACCGGCCGTCCGGGCGCGATGATGCTTGTTACCGCCGATGACAGCCTGGTGCCGGTGACGGCACGGCTGCAGTCGGTTCGCTGGGAAGATGCGAGCGCGCTGATGCTGGCGCTGATGCCGGTCGAGGCCAAGGACGTGCCGCCCGCGAAGGTGGAAGAAGAGCCGCGCCAGGAAAACCGCTCCGACCGCATGGTCGAGAAGGTCGCCAAGCTGCAGGTCGAAGTCGAGGAACTGCGCTCGATCCTGGAGACGGCCACCGATGGCGTCGTCGTGATCGGTGCCGAGGGCGATATCCGCTCGATGAACCGCTCGGCAAGCGCGCTCTTCAACTACGACGAAGAGGAAACGCGCGGCAAACCCTTCGTCATGCTCTTCGCTCATGAAAGCCAGAAGGCGGTGCTCGACTATCTGAACGGCCTTTCGGGCCATGGCGTTGCCAGCGTGCTGAACGACGGGCGCGAAGTGATCGGCCGCGAGGCGTCCGGCGGTTTCGTGCCGCTGTTCATGACGATGGGCCGCCTCACCTCCTCCAGCGGCTACTGCGCCGTCATCCGCGACATTACCCAGTGGAAGCGGACGGAAGACGAGCTGCGCAGCGCCAAGGGCGCGGCCGAAACCGCCAATGCCCACAAGACCGATTTCCTGGCGCGCATCAGCCACGAAATCCGCACGCCGCTGAATGCCATCATCGGCTTCTCCGACATGATGGCGAGCGAGCGTTTCGGACCGATCGGCCACCCGCGCTATATCGAATATGCCAACGACATCGGCCGCTCCGGCCGCCATGTGCTGGATATCGTCAACGACCTGCTCGACATCTCGAAGATCGAGGCAGGCGAGATGGATCTCGATTTCGCTTCGGTCGGCCTGAACGATGCTGTGTCAGAGGCCGTGGCGCTGGTGCAGCCGCAGGCGAACGGGCAGCGGGTGATCATCCGCACGGCGCTGTCGCAATCGGTTCCGAATGTCGTTGCCGACCTGCGCTCCGTCAAACAGATCGCGCTGAACATCCTGTCGAATGCCATCCGCTTCACGCCGTCGGGCGGCCAGATCGTCGTCTCGACCTCCTATGAGAGCAATGGCAGCGTCGTGCTTCGCGTTCGCGATACCGGCATCGGCATGACGCGCAGCGAGCTCGACCAAGCGATGAAGCCGTTCCGGCAAGTCTCGGCGCAATCGCGCCACCGCGGCGACGGCACCGGTCTCGGCCTGCCGCTGACCAAGGCGATGGTCGATGCCAACCGGGCGATCTTCGCGATCAACTCGACGCCGAACGAAGGCACGCTTGTGGAGATCACCTTCCCGTCGCAGCGGGTTCTGGCCGGCTGAAACGAAAAAAGGCAGCCTGGGGTTTAGGCTGCCTGGAGTTTGGTGCTGTTCAACAAGGGGCTCAGTCGCTCAACGTCATGTCACGGGAGCCAAGTGCTCCTAGCTGCCTATCATTCACAGCTCCAAGTGCCATCACCTTTGACGGACCTCCGTTAACGAATGGTTGCCGGGACCGGGAAGCTCTGAAGGGTGGAAGCTTGTAGTTTCGGGCGCATTTTACGCGACTTTAAACGTTTAACTCTGCCAATCCCGCAAATAGCTCAAGCGCTTCAGGATTTGCGAGCGCCTCCTTGTTCTTAACGGGGCGGCCGTGAACCACCTCGCGAACGGCGAGCTCGACGATCTTTCCCGACTTGGTACGCGGGATATCGGCGACGGCGATGATCTTTGCCGGAACGTGGCGCGGCGAGGCGCCGGTGCGGATGCGGTTCTTGATCGCTTTCGCCAGATCCTCGCTGAGCGCGACCCCGGGCGCTAGGCGAACGAAGAGCACGACGCGGACGTCATCATCCCAGTCCTGGCCGATGCAGAGCGCCTCGGCGACCTCTTCCATCTGCTCCACCTGATTGTAGATCTCGGCAGTGCCGATGCGCACGCCGCCCGGGTTCAGTGTCGCATCCGAGCGGCCGTGGATGACGAGGCCGCCATGCTCCGTCCATTCGGCGAAATCGCCGTGGCACCAGATATTGTCGAAACGCTCGAAATAGGCAGCGCGATACTTGGCGCCATCGGCATCGTTCCAGAAACCGACGGGCATGGAAGGAAATGCCTTGGTGCAGACGAGCTCGCCCTTTTCCTGGCGCACCGGCTTTGCGTCATCGTTCCAGACATCGACCGCAAGGCCGAGACCGGCGCCCTGGATCTCGCCGCGCCAGACCGGCTGCAGCGGATTGCCAAGCACGAAGCAGGAGACGATATCCGTGCCGCCGGAGATGGAGGCGAGCTGGATGTCCTTCTTGATACCTTCATAGACGAAGGTGAAGCCTTCGGGCGAGAGCGGCGATCCCGTCGAGGTCATCAGACGGAGGCTCGAAAGGTCATGGCTGCTGCGCGGCGTCAAGCCGCTCTTGCGGACGGCGTCGATATATTTGGCCGAGGTGCCGAAGATGGCAAATTTTTCGGCCTCGGCATAGTCGAAGAGCACGTTGCCATCGGGAGCGAAAGGCGAGCCGTCGAAGAGGCAGAGGGTTGCGCCCGCAGCAAGGCCGCTCGCCAGCCAGTTCCACATCATCCAGCCGCAGGTGGTGAAGTAGAAAAGCTTGTCGCCCGGCTCGATGCCGCAATGCAGGCGATGTTCCTTCAGGTGCTGCAGCAGCGTGCCGCCGGCCGAATGGACGATGCATTTCGGCACGCCGGTCGTGCCGGAGGAAAAGAGAATGTAGAGCGGGTGCGCGAAAGGCAGCTGGGTGAATTCGACCGGCTTTGCCTGATAAGGCGCGATCATCGCATCGAAAGTCCTGGCGTCCGTTACAGCGGCGGCCACGGCATCGGCATCGCCGGCATAGTGGACGATCATCGACGGCGCCTGCAATTTTCCGGCGACCGTCGCGACCTTGGCGGAGACATCCTGCAGCTTGCCGTTATACCAATAGGCATCGCAGGCGATGAACAGCTTCGGGTTAATCTGGCCGAAGCGGTCGAGCACGCCCTGTTCGCCGAAATCAGGAGAACAGGAGGACCAGATCGCGCCGATCGAGGCGGCGGCCAGCATGCAGGCGATGGTCTCCGGCATATTCGGCATCATCGCGGCGATACGATCGCCCTCGCCGATGCCGAGCGCCCGGTAGGCCTGCTGCAGCTTCGAGACCGTTTCGTGCAGGCGGTTCCAGGACCAGCGATCCTGCACCTTGTCCTCGCCGCGAAAGATCAGAGCATCGCCCTCGCCGCTATTGCGCAGCAGGTTTTCGGCGAAGTTCAGCCGGGCATCGGGGAAGAAGCGCGCCTTCAGCATGAGATCGCCATCGGCCAGCACCCGCTCGCCGCGTTCGCCGCGCACGCCGCAGAAATCCCAGAGGGTGGACCAGAAATGCTCGCGCTCGGCGATCGACCAGGCATGCAGGCCGGCATAGTCTTGAAGTGACAGGCCGAACGCCTCGTTGCAGCGCTGCATGAAGGCATACATCGGGCTCTTCTCGATGAACTCCCGCGACGGCGTCCAGAGCGGCACTGTGTCGTTCATTCCCATTTCCTCCCGTTTATTCGCTATATAACATGCTGCACTGCATTATAAAGTGTGCATGGCGCTCTGCGATCGGCCGTCCGAATTGCATATGGCGCGTATTTCATATATCCGGCAAGATCAGCGCCTAACGGGTAAGCGACTGAAAATACTGGCAGAGCTCATGAGTACGTCAAGACAACCGAAGTGGCGTAAAAAGATGGCCCCCGTTTCCCGCTGGCTTCCGGGTATTACACGTCTCGCAACCCTGCTCTTGCTTATTTCCGCCGTGATCTTTGTCGCCCTGCGCGTTGCCGCACCTTTCGTGGTTTCGACGGGCATGGTGCGCTCCGGCATCGAGGATGCGCTCTCGCGCTGGACCGGCTACAAGGCCGAGATCAAGGGCAGCCCGGAACTCGAATTCTGGCCGACGCCGCGCATCACGCTGCACCAGATCGCCATCCGCCAGCCGCCGAATGCCGGCAACAAGCTGCTCGGCACGATCGACAGCCTCTCGGCCGATTTCAGCCTGATCGAGGCGCTGCGCGGCCATGCCAGCTTCCATGAATTCCATCTACTGCGGCCCAACCTGTCGCTCACGCGTGATCAGCAGGGCCTGATCGACTGGACCTATGCCGGCCAACTCGCCAAGGCGATCGACG
Organism: Rhizobium sp. 21-4511-3d; assembly: GCF_053522545.1. Taxonomy (NCBI): domain Bacteria; kingdom Pseudomonadati; phylum Pseudomonadota; class Alphaproteobacteria; order Hyphomicrobiales; family Rhizobiaceae; genus Rhizobium; species Rhizobium sp. 21-4511-3d. The sequence goes on from NZ_JBNWCF010000011.1 coordinate 126,330, forward strand.
GCGCGCACCAGGATGGCAATGCGCAGGTACTCGACCGCAAGCTTGATGCCGAAGTCGGCGCCATTACCGTCGAGGACGGGACGCTCAATGTGGCCGATCTCGCGACGTCCAGAACCTATCATTTCGAAGGTGTGACGGCTGATATCAACTGGCCACGGCTTTCGAGTGGCATGTCGGCCGTGCTGATTGCGCGGACCGCGGGTCAGGATCTGAAGCTCGACTTCTCCTCGCGCAATCCGCTGCTGGTCTTCGGCGGCAAGACCACCGAGCTGAAGGCATCGCTTGCCTCGAACCTCGTCACCGCCTCTTTCTCGGGGCTCGGCAGCATCACCAACTTGACCGGTCTCTCCGGCAATATCAGCGCCACGATCGGCGACATGCCGGCCCTGCTTGCATGGTCGGGCAAGTCGATCCCGGGGATCGAGAGCCTCAAGTCCTTCTCGATCAGTAGCGACGTGCTCTCGGCCGCCAATGGCCTGCGCTTCAACAATGTGACGCTCGGGCTGAACGGCGCGACGGCAACCGGCGTGATGGACATTTCCAGCGTGCGTAACAACCGGGCGAAGCTCGGTGGGACGCTCGCCTTCGACACGATGAACCTGAAGCCGTTCTTCGACGCCTTCGCGCTGCGCCTCGCCGCGGGTGAAGAAACCGCGACGCCGGATGGCGGGCCGTTGCAGCGTCTCGATCTCGATCTGCGCTTCTCCGCCAAGGAGATGCAGCTTGCGCCCTTCAACCTCTCGGATGTCGGCGCCAGCGTCATCGTTTCCAGCAACGAAGCCAAGTTCGATATCGGCGACAGCCAGTTCGAGGGCGGCACGATGCTGGCGCATCTGGAAGCAACGCGCGGCGATTTCGACGGTGGCGGCAAGTTACAGATGTCGATCCGCGGCGCGGATTTCGGCGCGCTGGTCGAGCGGCTGCAGCTCAAGGGGCCGTTGCCGCTGACGACCGGCTCACTCGACCTGAACCTGAAGACGGCAAAGCCGCTTTGGACGGCCGGACTCGGCGACGTGACCGGTCAGCTCACCTTCCATGCGGGAACCGGCTCGATCGCCAATCTCGATGTCGAGGCGATCCGCAATCAGTCTGCGCAGCAGAAATTTTTTCCGCTCAGCGCTGCAGGCGACCATTCGTTCCCGTTCACCGAGGCACAGCTCACGGCGAATTTCTCGGCTGGTTCGGCAGAGCTTGAAGGCGTCAGCATCAAGGGCGCCGTCGAGACGCTGACGCTCTCCGGCATCATCCCCTACGAATCCAACGGGCTGGCGCTTTCCGGCTCGCTACAGGCGACCGACGATACGCGGGCTGCCGAACTGCCGCTCCTGCCCTTCTTCATCGGCGGCTCCTGGCCCAATCCGGTCATCTCGCCGGTGCCGGTGCTGACGCAGCCGGCACCCAGCGCTCAGTAATCAGGGCGCGTTGGCAGCAGCGCGTTCATCGCGTTCGCGCTGGACTTCACGGCGCTTGGTGATCACCGATGCCGCGATGACGCCGACGGCAACGACGGCGATCAGGATGGTGCAGACCGCGTTGATCTCAGGCGTCACGCCCAATCGTACCTGGCTGTAGATCCTCATCGGCAGCGTCGTGGCGCCCGGGCCGGAGGTGAAGCTGGCGATAACCAGATCGTCCAGCGACAGGGTGAAGGCGAGGATCCAGCCCGAGAAGACGGCCGGTGCGATGATCGGCAGCGTCACCTCGAAGAAGGTGCGCACCGGCGGCGCGCCGAGATCCTGCGCCGCTTCCTCGATCGACTGGTCGAAGCTCATCAGGCGTGACTGCACGACGACGGCGACGAAGCACATGGTCAGCGTCGTATGCGCCAGCGTGATCGTCCAGAAGCCGCGGTCGAGGCCGATCGCCACGAAGAGCAGCAGCAGCGACAGACCGGTGATGACTTCGGGCATGACGAGCGGTGCATAGACCATGCCCGAAAACAGCATGCGGCCGCGGAAGCGCGTGTGGCGCACCAGCGTGATCGCCGCCAGCGTACCGAGGATGGTCGCCGCCGTTGCCGACAGGACGCCAACGCGGACAGTGACCCAGGCCGCATCCAGCAGGGCGTCATTGTGCATCAACGACACGTACCACTTGGTCGAGAAGCCGCCCCAGACGGTGACGAGTTTCGACTCGTTGAAGGAGAAGATCACCAGCAGCACGATCGGCAGATAGAGAAAGGCGAAGCCGAGCGTGACCGAGATGATGTTGAAGCGTGTCCAGCGTAGCATCTCTTATCTCCCCTGCTCGTCGGCTTTGGCCTGGGCATTCTGGAAGAACACGATCGGCACCACGAGGATCAAGAGAAGGATGGTCGCCACCGCCGAGGATACCGGCCAGTCGCGGTTGGAGTTGAACTCGTTCCACAATGTCTTGCCGATCATCAGCGTCTGCGATCCGCCGAGCAGGTCGGGGATGACGAACTCGCCGACGGCGGGGATGAAGACCAGCATGCAGCCGGCAACGACGCCCGGCAGCGACAGCGGGAACGTGACCCGCCAGAAAGCCCGGATCGGCGTGCAGCCGAGATCCTGCGCCGCCTCGATCAGCGTGCCGTCCATCTTCTCGAGCGAGGAATAGAGCGGCAGCACCATGAACGGCAGGTAGGAATAGACGATGCCGATATAGACGGCGACATTGGTGTTCAGGATGATCAGCGGCGTGTCGATGACGCCGGTTCCGATCAGCAGCTGGTTCAGCAGTCCCTCCGGCTTGAGGATCGCGATCCAGGCATAGACGCGGATCAGGAAGCTCGTCCAGAACGGCAGGATGACCAGCATCAGCAGCGTCGGGCGGATGCTGCGCGGCGCCTGCGCCATGCCGTAAGCGATCGGATAGGCGATCAGCAGCGTCAGGAAGGTCGAGACACCGGCGATGACCAGGCTCGATATATAGGCGTTGAAATAGAGCGGGTCGTCTATCAGGTAGCTGTAATTGTCGAAGGAGAAGGTCGAAATCTTCTCCATGAAACCGGCCCAGCCATCGCTGAACGAGAAGGACGGCTCGTAGGGCGGCATGGCAATCGCCGTCGCCGACAGCGATATGCGGAAGACGATGAAGAACGGCGCCAGGAAGAAGATCAGAAGCCACGCATAGGGGACGATCATCACCAGGCGGTTGTAGACGGCTGAACCGAGCTTGCCCATGATCAATCCTTCAAAAGCACGCCGGCGTCTTCGGCGAAGGTGACCCAGACTTCCTGATCGTAGGTGAAGGGATCGTCGACGGCGCGCTGGGCATTGAGCAGCGACGCCTTGACCACCTGGCCGCTCTTCAGCTTGACGTGGAAGACCGTCATGTCGCCAAGATAGGCGATGTCCCAGAGCTCGCCGGAGGCGGCGTTGACGGTCGGGTTGGCAGGCGGCTGGCGGGTGACGCGGAGCTTTTCCGGGCGGATCGCGAAGCCGGCGCTGCTGCCCTTGGCGGGCATGTCCGACGTGGCGACCTTGATGCCGAAGCCTTCACCGACCGCGAGCTCGACCTTGGCGCCATCGGCGGAGATCACCTTGCCGTCGAAGATGTTCACGTCGCCGATGAAGTCGGCCACGAAACGGCAGTTCGGCGCCTCGTAGATCTCGGCGGGGGTCGCGACCTGCACCACCTTGCCGTGGCTCATGACGGCGATGCGGTCTGCCATGGTCATCGCCTCTTCCTGGTCGTGGGTGACGACGACGAAGGTCAGGCCGAGATTCTGCTGCAGGTCCATCAGTTCGAACTGGGTTTCCTCGCGCAGCTTCTTGTCGAGTGCGCCGAGCGGCTCGTCGAGCAGCAGCACCTTCGGGCGCTTGGCAAGCGAGCGGGCGAGTGCGACGCGCTGGCGCTGGCCGCCGGAAAGCTGGTTGGGCTTGCGCGAGGCGAACTGCTCGAGCTTGACCATCTTCAGCATCTGCGACACGCGCTCGGCGATCTCGTCCTTACCCATGCCGTCCTGACGCAGGCCGAAGGCGATGTTCTTCTCGACGGTCATATGCGGGAAGAGCGCGTAGCTCTGGAACATCATGTTGACCGGCCGCTTGTACGGCGGCGTGCCGGCCATGTCGGTGCCGTCGAGGATGACCTCGCCCGCGGTCGGCTGCTCGAAGCCGGCCAGCATGCGCAGCAGCGTGGACTTGCCGCAGCCGGAAGCGCCGAGAAGTGCGAAGAATTCGCGGTGGTAAATGTTGAGGCTGAGATCGTTGACGGCGGTGAAATCGCCGAAGCGCTTCGTAACGTTCTTGAATGAGATAAAAGGCTTAGAGGCAGGATCGGCCCAGGGCGCGAAGGAGCGGCGAATATTGCCAAGAGACTTCATGGTTTTCCCCGAAATTATGAATTTGAAACCGGCGCTCCCCCGACGGCCGGCACGTCAATAAAAGGCCCGGGCGTTGCCGTCCGGGCCGAAGTCTCGATTACTGGCCGGTGACGACCTTTGTCCAGATTCGTGTCACGAGGCGCTGCGTTTTCGGATCGAGCGGCGGCACCGTGAAGAGCTTGGCCATGACCTCGGGCGTCGGATAGATCGCCGTATCGCCGATGACTTCCTTGTCCAGGAACTCCTGCGAGGCCTTGTTGCCGTTGGCGTAGAAGACGAAGTTCGATGCCTTGGCCGCGACTTCGGGCTTCATCATGTAGTTGATGAACTCATGCGCTTCCTCGACATGCGGAGCATCCTTCGGGATACCGAAGACGTCGAAGAAGATCTGCGCGCCCTGGCTCGGAACCGAGTAGTCGATCGTCACGCCGGCCTTGGCTTCGGCAGCGCGGTCGCGGGCCTGGAACATGTCGCCGGAATAGCCGAGCGCGATGCAGATATCGCCGTTGGCGAGCGCGCTGATATATTCGGACGAATGGAACTTGCGGACGAAGGGACGAACCTTGAGCAGGACTTCCTGCGCCTTGTCGAGATCGGCCTGCTTCTTGCTGTTCGGGTCGAGGCCGAGATAGGCGAGAACCGACGGGATGACGTCGGTCGGCGAATCCAGCATGTAGATGCCGCAATCCTTGAGCTTCTCGGCCTTTGCCGGGTCGAATAGCGCATCCCAGTTTGGCTTCTCGTCGGTGCCGAGCGCGGCCTTGACCTTGTCGACATTGTAGCCAATGCCGGTGGTGCCCCACATGTAGTCGACGCTGTATTCATTGCCGGGGTCGAAGGTCGCGACGCCCTTCATGACGACGTCCCACATGTTCTTCAGGTTCGGCAGCTTCGACTTGTCGAGCTTCTGATAGACACCGGCAGCGATCTGGCGCTGCATGAAGGAAACGGTCGGAACAACGACGTCGTAGCCGGTGCCGCCCGCGAGCAGCTTGGTTTCCAGCGTCTCGTTGGAATCGAAGGTGTCGTAGACGACCTTGATGCCGGTTTCCTTGGTGAAGTCCTCAAGGATCGAGCTGTCGATATAATCGGACCAGTTGTAGACATTGACGACGCGTTCCTGGGCGTAGGACGGCGCGGCGGCAAGAATGGCCACGGCAACAGTTGCCGCGAGCTTTGCAATGACTGACCTCATAATCTCTCCTGTGGCTTATAATTATTAGGTATCACGCCCCCGGACACCCATTCCCTCTGGATTTTTAGCTAGACTAAGAAGGATTTTGAGAGCCGACAAGCGCAAAATCCTGCGCTCTCAATGATTTCAACTATCACTGAAAATCAAAGGCGCTAAGACCGGCCACCATCTCGTCTAGCCCAAGCGGGCGAGTGACCGGCGGCTCGGCGCGGGCAAGACAGCCCTTTCGTTCACAAAGGCGGCAGGCCGGGCCAATTGCAACTGCATGTGGCGAAGATGACGCCGCCAGGGCGTAGACGGTCGCATCCCTGAACTGGGCGTCGCAGGCAATGAGCAGCGCAGTGCGCCTGACCCTCTCGCCGAAGGGGGCTGCCGGGCCTTCCAGCGTTCGTGCGATCGTCAGAAAGGTACTGCCATCCGGCGTCTCGACGGTTTCCGCCAGGATCTGGCCGGGCTGCAGGAAGGCGGCGTGAATATTGAGCTTGGGACAGCCGCCGCCGAAGCGAGCCTGCGGGAAGCCCGACGCCCCTGCCCGGCGCAGACGGTTTCCGGCCGCATCGATCTCCATCAGGAAGAATGGCACGGCGCTGTTCGACGGCCGCTGCAGCATGGTGAGCCGGGCCGCCGCCTGGCCGAAGGAACAGCCGAAGCGGCTACGCAGCAGATCGATGTCGTAGCGCACGGATTTCGCCGCCGTCAGGAAGGCCTCGTAAGGCATCATCAGCGCCAGTGCGGCAGCGCGGGCGAGCTCGAAGCGGGCGATGCGCTGGGCTTCCGGCGTCGACAGGGCGAGCCCTTCCAGCTCCTTGCCGATCGCCGCCTTCAGCGCGAGCGTTGCGGCCTCGATGGCGATCTCCTGCAGCTGGTCCTGCGGCGACAGGCGTTCGGAGAGGAAAAGCCGCATGGAGTGGCGATCGAAGCGGCGGCGCAGATCCGGCATGACATGGACAGGCAGGACGCGCACGGTAATGCCGCGCTCCTTCTGCAGCCAATCCCGAAGCACCTGCTGCAGATCGCCAGAGGGAAGCGTCATGAAGAACTGTTCGGCGGCATCCTCGAGGACGGCGAAATAGGCCGGGCGCCGCTCCAGCGCGTCGCGCACCTCGTCGGCCGGAAGGCGCGCTCCGGCAGCGGGGACCTGCGCCCCGTCAGCCATCAGCGCACTGAGATCCGAAAGCCGGGCAGCCTGTTCGCGGTAGGCGCGGTAGAGCTTCACCATGCCGCTCGCCGCATTGGGCGCAGCGTCCGATATCTCCACCAGTTCCTGATCGCCGGGAAGCTCGCCCGACAGCAGCGGGTCGGCGAAGACTTCGCGCAGTTCGGCGAGGTTATTGCCCTGCTCGCTCTGGAGCTCATCGAGATCAACCTTGTAGACCGAGGCAAGCTTCAACAGCAGCTGAACGGTGAGCGGCCGTTGGTTGCGTTCGATCAGGTTCAGATAGGACGGCGAGATGCCGAGGGCTTCGGCCATCGCCGTCTGCGTGACGCCGAGGCCATTGCGCATGCGCCTGACTTTCGGTCCGGCAAAGATCTTCCGTTCCATATCGATGCCTTTTACAAAATTTTACAAATTGACAAAGCCAGCTTGTAAATCTTGCGCCAATATAACCTCTTTCTCAGGCACTTAAGCAAGTCTTTTCTGGCTTTTGACGGCGATCTTGTAAATTCTGTCACACAAGCAATCGAGCTGAAGGAGGATATTGTGACTGAGTTTGACAAGCTGATCCGCAACGCACCGGCTGGCCGTTTCGACGGCATTGAGCGTCCCTATTCCGCAGAGGACGTCAGACGGCTGCGCGGTTCCGTGGAGATCAGCCACTCGCTGGCGGAAATGGGTGCTGCGAGGCTCTGGGAGCTCCTGCACCGCGACGATTTCGTCAATGCGCTCGGCGCTCTCTCCGGCAATCAGGCCATGCAGATGGTCCGCGCCGGTCTGAAGGCGATCTACCTCTCTGGCTGGCAGGTCGCGGCAGACGCCAATACCGCCTCGGCGATGTATCCAGACCAGTCGCTCTATCCCGCCAATGCCGGGCCGGAGCTTGCCAAGCGCATCAACCGCACGCTCCAGCGCGCCGACCAGATCGAGACCTCTGAAGGCAAGGGCCTCTCTGTCGAGAACTGGTTTGCGCCAATCGTTGCCGATGCCGAGGCCGGTTTCGGCGGGCCACTCAACGCCTTCGAGATCATGAAGGCGTATATCGAGGCGGGCGTTGCTGGCGTCCATTTCGAGGATCAGCTGGCGTCGGAAAAGAAGTGCGGCCATCTCGGCGGCAAGGTTCTGATCCCGACGGCAGCGCATATCCGCAACCTCAACGCCGCGCGTCTGGCAGCCGATGTCATGGGCGTTTCGACGCTGGTGATTGCGCGCACGGATGCCGAGGCAGCAAAGCTTCTGACTTCCGATATCGACGAGCGCGACCAGCCCTTCGTCGATTACGATGCCGGGCGCACCGTCGAGGGCTTCTATCAGGTCCGCAACGGGTTGGAGCCCTGCATTGCCCGCGCGGTCGCCTATGCGCCCTATTGCGATCTGATCTGGTGCGAGACGTCGAAGCCCGATCTCGATCAGGCGCGGCGCTTTGCCGAAGGCGTGCACAAGGTGCACCCGGGCAAGTTGCTTGCCTATAACTGCTCGCCGTCCTTCAACTGGCGCAAAAACCTGGACGAGGCGACGATCGCCAGGTTCCAGCGCGAACTCGGCGCCATGGGCTACAAGTTCCAGTTCATCACGCTTGCCGGCTTCCATCAGCTGAACTTCGGCATGTTCGAGCTGGCGCGCGGCTACAAGAGCCGACAGATGGCCGCCTATTCCGAGCTGCAGCAGGCGGAGTTCGCCGCCGAGGTCAACGGCTACACCGCGACCAAGCATCAGCGCGAAGTCGGCACCGGCTATTTCGATGCCGTATCGCTTGCCATCACCGGCGGCCTGTCCTCGACGACCGCGATGAGGGAATCGACCGAACACGCACAGTTCAAGCCCGCAGCGGAATGACCGCGCAACAGGAGGAGAAGACAATGGCTTCCATCTCACGTGTCCGCGAACGCGCGGAAGAGCAGTCCTCGACGATGACGCCGGACCAGCAGAGCATGATCCGCATGCTCGCCAACGATCTGCACCGGCTCAATCAGTCTGTCATGAAGGCGGTTGAATCCGGTATTTCGGTAGAGCTTGTCCGGTCCGCCCGCCATCACGGCGGCGACGGCAACTGGGGCGATCTGATGATCCCGGTTGTCGTTGCCAACCGCACCTAAAGAGGCAGAAGGCGCCGGGAAAACCGGCGCCTTCTGCGTCATTTGACGCAATTGTCAGTCCCAGCAAAGGCGAGCATAATATCATCAAGCTCTTATGGGACGTCATATGCCTGCAACAATACGCGCGGACGTGCAGTCCCTGACCGATATGGTCTATGGGGCACTGCTCGGGGAAACCAGCTGGCAGGATTTTCTGGATACGCTGAACACGCGCATGCCGGATGGAAAGTCGACGCTCTTTTTTCATGATGCGGTTCTCGGCGCCGGCGGGCTGTCGCTTTCATCCGGTCTCGAAGACGCTGCCGCGAAAGCCTACAACACCCATTTCAGTACCGTGAACCCATGGATGGCGAAGGCCGCCGTCCGACCCGTCGGGCTCGGCGTCATCGCCGATCAGATGCTGCCGCATGAAGAGCTGCTGAAAACAGAATTCTATCACGACTACCTGCGCAGCATCGGCTGCCGCAGCAGCATCGGCGTGACGATCATGCGGGAGAAGGGGCGGTCCTTCAATCTCTCGACGCTGACCTCGAGCACCGACGCCGGCTATAACCGCGCCAACGCCCAGGTGCTGACCGAGCTTGCCCCGCATCTGCGTCGGGCATTCGATTACCTGCGCCGCGAGCGAAGCAACGAGGCCGGCGGCAAGCCGCTGCTCGATGCGATCGGTGTCGGGCTGATCTATCTCGGCGAGGAGCGCAAGGTGCGCTCGATGAACACCGCGGCGCAGATGATGCTGACGGAGGGATGCGGCATCAGCGTGACCCCGACCGGGCGGCTGAATGTCAACGATGCCAATGTCAACGAGCAGCTGCGCGCCACCGGCCGCTCCCGCGAGCCGCTACAGCCGGTTTGCAGCGGGCGCATCGGCAACATCAAATACACGCTGGTACGGCTGCAGTCCGATTTCATGAGCGAGTTCCTGCAGGAGCCGACCTCGGCGCTGATCATCGAGCGCTCCGGCGGCATCTGCGCCCATCTGAACGACAGGCTGAGCGGCAACGAGCACCTGACGGCCGCCGAACTGCGCATCGCCTCGTCGATCGCCAGCGGGCTGTCGCTGCGCGATACCGCCAAGCTGAACGACATCAGCTACGAGACGGCGCGCTCGCACCTGAAAAACATCTTTTCCAAGCTCGGCGTCAACAGCCAGGTGGCCTTGGTACGAAGGCTGATACCGTGAGCTAGCTGCGGCTGGCGCGCTTGCCGGCGAAAAGATCGGAATAGCTTTTCAGCAATCTGGTCATGCGATCGGCAACGGCGCGGATTTCCGGCCGGTGGCGGTCTTCGTTGTTCATGACGATCCACTGGCGATGTTTGAGCTCCGGGATCTCGCCGCCGAGCCGCTGAAGCTCCGGATCGAGATCGCCGACGAAACACGGAAGCACCGCCCTGCCCGCCCCGGCGCGCACCAGATCCGGCAGCGACCGCGGCCGGTTGACGGTGGCGGCGATCGAGCCGGACACATTGCGATAGGGCCAGCGCAGATAGCCGGAGATCGCCTCGTCCTCGGCAACGGCCACCCATTGCTCCGCAGCCTCAGCAGCGTTGCGCCTGACATAAACGGCGTACGCGACCTCGCCGAGCAGACGGGCGGCAAGGTTTGCCTCGTCGGGCTCGAAAGCGCGGATGCCGATATCGCTCTCCCGGTAGGAAAGATTGGCGCGGGTTTCGCCGATCGTCAGCGAGATGGCAAAGCTATCGCCGGACATGCGGATCGCCGAGAAATTCTCGGTCAGCAGCCAGGCAACCCAGGTTCCCGCCGCAACCCTTACCGTCGCTCCGCCCTCGGCCGACTGGCGCCAGGCATCGACCTTGCGGGCGGCGGCCTCCATCTCCTGCAGGTGGTCGAGGAGAGCCTGACCATCCGGCGTCAGTCGGTAACCGGTCTGGCTGCGCAGGAAGAGCGTGCGGCCGGTTTCTTGCTCGAGCTCCAGCATGCGGCGGCCGACGGTTGCCGGGCTGAGGCCACTGGTGCCGCTCGCGCCCGTGAGCCCGCCGAGACGGGCGACCTGCAGGAAAAGCTGATAGGAATCCCAAGCTGTGTTTTTCATTGGTGAAAATCGTATGCCGATTTCAGCTGTTTAAGAAGCGATTTTTGATGTGTATCTGAAGTGATGTCTTTGAAACGGAGGACATCACCATGATCGACCAGATCGCCATTGCCAGCATGCTCGGCCTCTCACGGGGCGGCCGGATTGCCTGCCGGACATCCGAAGACGAATTCTACGAGCAATATGGCGGCTCCCGCGTCATCCGCGCCGTCGCCTGGCTGACCGACATAGGCCTGAAAAGCAAAGGCCGCGCTGTCGAGGCGCGGCCCAAGGATACTCGTGTAAAGCGCGTGGATCAGGCAGCCTGCCTTGCCGGGCGGTGAGCGGCCGCACCGTTGCCGATGCGGAACTGCTGAAGCAGGCCCATCAAGGCATCGGCCTCGTCGGCAAGCTGACGGCTTGCCTGCGTCGTCTCCTCGACCATCGAGGCGTTCTTCTGGGTCATCTGGTCCATCGCGTTGACGGAGCCGTTGACTTCCTGAAGGGCTGCCGACTGATCCTGGCTTGCCGTCGCGATCGTATCGACATGCTTGCTGATGACGATGATTTCCTGGCTGATCGAGGCGAGAACATTGCCGGTCTTCTGCACCAGCTCGGAACCGACGGTGACTTCTCGGCTCGACTTCTCGATCAGACCCTTGATCTCGCGGGCGGCATCGGCGGAGCGCTGGGCCAGTTCGCGGACTTCCTGGGCGACGACGGCAAAGCCCTTGCCGGCTTCACCCGCACGCGCAGCTTCGATACCGGCGTTCAGCGCCAGAAGGTTGGTCTGGAAAGCGATGTCGTCGATGACTTCGATGATCTGCTCGATCTGCTGCGAGGCTTCCTCGATGCGGCCCATGGCGGCGACGGCATCACCGACCACAGCGCCGGAGCTGTCGGCGGTCTTCTTGGTTAGAGCCACCGTATTGTTGGCCTCGCGGGCGCGATCGGCGGATGAGCGGACGGTAACGGTGATTTCCTCGACGGCAGCAGCCGTCTCCTCAAGATTGGCGGCCTGCGCCTCGGTGCGTTTCGAGAGCTCACCGGCAGAGGCCAGCATCGCGCCGCTGTTGCGCTGGATGGCGTTGGCATTGTCGCGGATGCGGGTCAGCGTGTCCTGCAGGCGCAGCAACGAACTGTTGAAATCGACGCGCAGCTGCTCGAGGCGGCCGACGAACGGCGTCTCGATGGTTTCGGAGACATCGCCCTGCGACAGACGGCCGAGACCGGCAGCGAGCTGGTTGACGGCGAAGTCGATCTGGCCGTCGAGCGTGCGCTTTTCGGCATCGTTGCGGGTGCGCTCGGCTTCGGTCAGCGCGCGCTGCTCGGCGGCCTGCGTTTCGAGATCCAGGCGCGCCTTGGCACTATCGCGGAAGGCCGACAGCGCGCGGCCGATCTCGCCGAATTCGTTCGGCTTGTCGACGCAGGGGATCGCGCCGGAGAGATTGCCGGCAGAGATCGAATGCACCGTCTTGGTCAGCGCCTGAAGCGGGCTGACGGTACGGCGGATCGCGAAGAAGGCGAGCAGGCTGACGACCAGCATGACGGCGGCACCGGCGCCGATCACGAGGATCTGCAGATGCTGGAGGCGGGCGAAATAGACTTCCATCGGAATACCGATGAAGAGGATGCCGGTATTGGCACCGGCGGCATTCTTCACCGGGAAATAGCCGGTCATGTAGTTCTTTCCGAACAGCACTGCAGGACCGTAATAGGCGTCGCCCTTGGCGAGCACGGTCTGCGCCGGGTGATCGGCGGCGAGGTTGGTGCCGACGGCGCGGCTACCGTCTTCCTTCTTCACATTGGTGGAGACGCGGACGTAGTCGCCGCCCTGCTTGTCGAAGATCGTCGCGACACCGGCAATGGATTCGGCCGTGCGATCGACCAGCGAGTGATCGGTGAATGCGGGGATCTTTTCTTCGGTGACCGTAGAGAGCTGCGCATCCTTGACGGCGATCTTCGCGCTGTCATCGGCTGCGCCGTAGAGGATCGCCATCGTGCGGCTGGCATCCTTGGCGTCCGCCACCGCATTGTCCATGACATAGCGGCTGAGGTCATAATAGGTCACGGCAACGATCGCGCCGGTGCTGACCACAAGCAAACCGAGTGTGATGGCAACCGCCTGGCGGACGATGGATGTCGAGAAAAAGCGCAGCATAGCAATCCTCTGCAATACGAATTGCAGCTATCCTATGCGTTAAACGTTAAGGAAAATTATCCGCTAATTATCTGAAAACGCTGTAATAACTTGTATAAATATGACTATTCGTCAGCATCTTTTCGAACATCGGTAGAAAATCAGTGGCGTCGCGATCGAAACACAACCTTTGCGCCCATATTTCAGGCATGCTGCACAAACAGAAACGGCGCCTTGTGGCGCCGTTCTCATAGTCTGAATTTTCGCTGGTCTCAGGCGGCGCGATAGTAGGTCGCGTGCGTTTCACCGTCGATCTTGAACTGCTGCACGAGGGCCAGCAGGCTGTCGGCCTGCGAGGCGAGCTCGCGGCTGGCGGCGGTCGTTTCTTCCACCATCGCAGCGTTCTGCTGGGTCATCTGGTCCATCGAGTTGACGGTCGAGTTGACTTCCTGCAGGGCGCCCGACTGGTCGTGGCTGGCGCGGGCGATCATTTCGACATGCTGGCTGATGGTGACGATCTGAGCGCTGATCTTCGCGAGCACCGTGCCGGTTTCCTGGACGGACTGCGAACCGGAGCTGACCTCGGTGGTCGACTTGTTGATCAGGCCCTTGATCTCCTGCGCGGCAGCGGCGGAGCGCTGGGCGAGCTCACGGACTTCCATGGCGACGACGGCAAAGCCCTTGCCCGCTTCACCGGCACGCGCGGCTTCGATACCGGCGTTGAGGGCGAGCAGGTTGGTCTGGAAGGCGATCTCGTCGATGACGCCGATGATCTGCTCGATCTGGCGCGATGCATCCTCGATACGGCCCATGGCGTCGATCGCCTTGCCGACGACGGTCGCCGAGTCATCGGCGCTGCGCTTGGCCTGGCGGACGATCTGGTCGGCATCCTTGGCGCGTTCGGCAGACGAACGGACGGTGACGGTGATCTCGTCGACGGCGGCAGCGGTTTCTTCGAGAGAAGCGGCCTGCTGTTCCGTACGCTTGGCGAGATCCTCGGCCGACTGGGCCATCTGGTTGCCGTTGCCCTGGATCATCTGCACGTTGTCGCGGATCTGGCTCATCGTTGCCTGGAGGCGGAGCATCGAGCCGTTGAAGTCTTCACGCAGCTGCTCGAGGCGGCCAATGAAAGGCGTGTCGATAGTCGTGGAGATATCGCCCTGCGACATGCGCTCGAGGCCGGCGGCGAGTTCGTTGACCGCATACTCGATCTGGCGATCCATCTCGCGCTTTTCGGCATCGTTGCGCTGGCGCTCGTGCTCGGCGGCCTGGCGCTCCTCGTCGCTCTGCTCCTCGATGCGGATCTTGGAGATTGCGTTTTCCTTGAAGATGCCCAGTGCACGGGCCATGTCGCCGATTTCGTCGAAGCGCTGCTCACCGGAAATGCTGGTGTCGAGCGCGCCGTCTGCGATGCGGCGCATTGCGGCGGTGATCTGGCCGATCGGGCGCTGCAGGGTCAGAACCAGGGCGATACCGCCGATGATCGAGACCAGGATGCCGAGGCCGGTGGTGCCGACGGAGATGCTGTTGGCCTGATCGCGCTCGGCGCCGGCCGTCTGCTTCTGCAGTTCGGCGAAGCTCGTCAGCTGGCCCCAGACACTGTCGAGCTCCTGGCGGGCAGCGGCATAGTCGGCAACGCGCTGGTTGATGACGTCAACGAGGCTCTGTGCGTCCTTGTCCATCGAGACCAGTGCCGGATTAATCGCAGCGATGATGTCGCTGGCGAAATCCATGCCCTTGGCGCTGGCCTGCAGGGTGTTCAGCATGGTGTTGAGGGTGGCGATTTCCTGGTTCAGGCGAACGCGGTTCTCCTTGCTCGGCTTGGCGCTGAAATCGGCCAGAACGAGCTGGAGCGAGTAGATCGAAGTTTCCAGGCGACGGGTGTCTTCCAGAACCGAGTTGGTCTGGGCGATACGGCTGTCGAGCTGGACGAAGGTGGTGGTGGCTTCGCGCATCATCTGCGTTGCCGTCAGCTGCGTGTAGGTCGACATCTGGCGGAAGCGCGACACGAGGCGGCCGAGATTGGCGACGCCATCATCGGTGCCGGCATCGGGTGCGGCAGCCTGGGTCTTCAGGTCGCTGATGGTCTGGGCCATCGACTGCGTCATGCTCTTCTGGTTCTGCGGAACCGAGATTTCGATCATGCGCTGGGCCTTGATGATCGACGGCAGCGCCGTGGTCACCACCTTCAGCTTGTCGGCAGGAAGCTGCGCCTTGCTGAAATCGTTCATGGCCGTCGCCAGCGTGTCGCCACCCTTGAGCAGACGGTCGGCGGCGCGCAGCGTTGCGGTCGCGTTGCCTTCGTCGGTGCGCACACTCTCTTCGAGCTGGCGGGCGTCATAGCTGACGTTGAAGCGGTTGGTGATCATCACCTTCTGGGAGTCTTCGATCTGCTGGCGCAGCGTGACTTCCTGCTCATGCAGCGTCCAGAGCTTGCCGACAGTGCCCGAGATGGCGCTGGTGCCATCGATCGCGGCCTGCAGGTTCTCGCGGCCGGCATTCTCGCCGATCTGCGACAGCGTGGAATTCAGCGTCTGGCCCTGCGTCTTGATATCCGTATAGAGCTTGTCGCGAGCCTGCTCATTGGTGTTCTGCAGGAAGTCGTCCATCGAACCGTAGAGATCCTTGAAGCCGCTGAGCGACTGCAGGATGCTGTTCGAAATCTCCATGCGCCCTTGCAGCATGCCCGAGGCATAAAGCCCGGTAAGGCCGACGGCCGAGATGGCGACGACGAAAGGCAGAACGAAGATCAACACCTTCGTCTTGATCTTGAAGCGCGACAGGATCTTATCAATGAACATGGCTATACCGGCCTTCCATACACCACTCCTCCCACCGGCTGCTGTTGCGGCGCCGGCCGAGTGCATCGAGCTGACTTTTTGGAATAATGGGAAACCCGAGGGCTCAGGCGGCAGTCATTGCCAAGTCATCGCCGCGCGAACGGGATGCCCATAGTTTCAGCAAGTGTGACAGAAGAGATATTAATTTTCGGATAAGCCAAATCGTTTGAAATCGTACTTATGGCCACCCGTAAGCGGCTGGCACAAAAGGGCTAGCCGCTATTTATATGACAATTGCGGGAATGGTCAGATGGTGTGGGCGATCAGAAGCGCGATAATCGCGGCAGTTGCACCGGTGGCCAACATGAGAAAGCGGAGCGTCGCAAGCTTGCTGTCAGGCTTTGCCTGGGCGATTGCGATGGCGCGAGCGCGGCGTGTGTTCCTATTCATGTAAAGGACCTCACTTTCTCAATACTGTAACAATCCATCAAAATGGCTGTCCGGTAAAGCTTTAAATGGGCAGCTTGTTCCATGGACACCATTGGGACACGATGGCGCACCCGGCTTAAGAAGTCTTGAATCTATTGATCCGGATTCGACCCTATAAGGATTCACCTGCCGCAAAGCCCGAGGCCCAGGCCCATTGGAAGTTATAGCCGCCGAGCCAGCCGGTAACATCGACGCATTCGCCGATAAAATAGAGACCGGGAACGGCCTTCGCTTCCATCGTCTTGGAGTCAAGCGCCGATGTATCGATGCCGCCGAGCGTCACTTCCGCCGTGCGGTATCCTTCGGAACCCGAAGGTTTGACGGTCCAGTTCTGCGCGGCATCGGCAAGCCTTGAAAGCGCCTTGTCGGAGAGGTCGGCCATGTTGCCGGAGATGCCTTCGCGCTCGGTCAGATACTGCGCCAGTCGCTTCGGCAGGATTTCCGCCAGCGCCGTCTGCGCCGACTGGCGGCCGTTCGTCTGTTTGGCTCTCTTCAGATGCTGGAGCAGATCGACATCGGGTTCGATATCGACGGTAACCCCCTCGCCTTCGCGCCAGTAGGACGAAATCTGCAGGATGGCCGGACCACTGAGGCCGCGATGGGTGAAAAGCAGCGCTTCCCGGAATGCCGTCTTGCCGTGACGGATTTCTGCGGGGGCGGCGATGCCCGAGAGTGGCGCGATCGCTTCCAGCAGGACGGGATCGAGCGTCAGCGGCACGAGGCCCGGGCGGGTTTCGGTCATGGCGAGACCGAACTGCTCGGCGATGCGATAGGCAAAGCCGGTGGCGCCCATTTTCGGGATCGACTTGCCGCCGGTGGCGATGACCAGCGAGGCGCAGTCATAGGCGCCTTCCGATGTGCTGACGCGAAAGCCGCCATCGGTCTTCTCGATGCCGGTAATCTCGGTGCGCAGCTGCCATTCGGCACCGGCCGACCGCATCTCGTCGAGCAGCATGTGGATGATGTCCTTGGCGCTGTCGTCGCAGAAGAGCTGGCCGAGGGTCTTCTCGTGCCAGGCGATCTTGTGGCGATCGACCATGGCAACGAAATCGGCGGGGGTGAAGCGGGCGAGCGCCGACTTGCAGAAATGCGGATTGGCCGAGAGGAAATTCTTCGGACCGGCATGGATATTGGTGAAGTTGCAGCGGCCGCCGCCGGAAATACGGATCTTCTCGCCCGGCGTCTTGGCGTGATCGAGGACGAGCACGGAGCGGCCGCGCTGACCGGCGCGAATGGCGCACATCATGCCGGCCGCACCCGCGCCGATGACGATCACATCGCTTTTTTCTGCCACGCCCCGATCCTTCTCTGAACGGCGTCTTCTTTTTCTATCAAATGGCGAAAGTCAACGTCTCTACCCCCCTCGCCAATTGCCAAACTCTGGTTATGATGGCCTTCCGATCAACGTAACCGGTGTGTCATGTCTCCAAAAAAGACGACGCTTAAGCCTGCCAAGAACGTCCGCCCCACCATCAAGACTCCCCCTGACCCCGGGTCGTCGCGCGGCGTAGCGAATTGGAAGGAAGCGGCACAGTGGCTACGGGCACGCGGCATCGAAGACATCGAATGCATCACTCCCGACCTTGCCGGGGTTCCGCGCGGCAAGATGATGCCGACATCGAAATTCACCTCCAACACCTCGCTCGCGTTGCCGTCGGCGATTTACCGTCACACGATCTCGGGCGCCTATCCCGAGGAGACCGAAAGCTTCCGCTACGAGCCGCGCGACAGCGACCTGAAGCTGGTGCCCGACCTTTCGACGCTGTCGGTGGTGCCGTGGGAAACCGATCCGACGGCGCAGGTCATCTGCGATATCGTCAATTCCGATGGTGCCGAGGTGTCCTACACGCCGCGCAACGTCTTGAAGCGCATCATGGGGCTCTACAGCGCCCGCGGCTGGAAGCCGGTCGTCGCGCCTGAAATCGAGTTCTATCTGGTCGCTACCAATGATGACCCGGATTATCCGCTGCATCCGCCGAAGGGCCGTTCGGGCCGTTCGATCCTCGGCGGTCAGGGCTATTCGATCGCCGGGATCAACGAGTTCGACGAACTGATCGACGACATCTATCACTTCTCGGAAAAGCAGGGTCTCGAGATCGACACGCTGATCCATGAAGAGGGTCCGGCGCAGCTCGAAATCAACCTGCGCCACGGCAACCCAATCGAGCTTGCCGACCAGGTGTTCATGTTCAAGCGCACGATCCGCGAGGCGGCGCTGAAGCACGGCATCTACGCCACCTTCATGGCCAAGCCGATGCAGGGCCAGCCGGGTTCGGCGATGCACATTCACCAGTCGGTGGTGCATGAGGGAACCGGCAAGAACATCTTCTCCAATCCGGATGGTTCGCCGTCGAAGGAGTTCTTCCACTTCATCGGCGGCATGCAGAAATACGTGCCGAGCGCGCTGGCGATGCTGGCGCCCTACGTGAATTCCTACCGCCGCCTGGCACCGAACATGTCCTGCCCTGTCAACAACGCCTGGGGCTACGACAACCGCACAACCGCCTTCCGCGTTCCGGTTTCGGATCCGCAGGCGCGGCGCGTCGAGAACCGGCTGCCGAGCTCGGATGCCAATCCGTATCTGGCGCTTGCCGCATCGCTGGCATCGGGTCTGCTCGGTATCACCAAGCAGATCGAGCCGACCGCGCCGACCGAAGATTCCGCCAACGAGGGGTCGATCGACCTGCCGCGCGGCCTGCTGGAAGCGATCGCGCTGATGGAAGATGAACCGGCCTTCGAAGAAGTGTTCGGCGAGGAGTTCATCGGGATCTATGCCGGCGTCAAGCGCGGCGAGTTCGAGACCTTCATGGAAGTGATCAGCCCCTGGGAGCGCGAGTTCCTGTTGCTCAACGTGTGAGGAGGCGTTCCTCATGGCTGTGAAGCAAGACTGGCAGAGCCCCATCGCGCCCGGCGTTTCCTGGTATCAGGCGACGGCGGGCGAGCGGGCGACCTATCCGGAACTTGACGGATCGAAGACATGTGACGTCGCCATCGTCGGCGGCGGCTATACCGGGCTGCAGGCGGCGTACAATCTCGCCAAGGCGGGGGTCTCGGTCGTATTGATCGACGCCAACCGCTTCGGCGACGGCGCATCCGGCCGAAACGGCGGTCAACTCGGCACCGGCCAGCGCTGGTGGCCGGAGGAACTCGAAGAGAAGATCGGCTACGAGCGCTCCAGGGCGCTGTTCGATCTGGCGGAAGGGGCAAAGAAGCACCTCCTCGATTTCGCCAGCGAACACCAGATCGACATCGAGTTCATGCCCGGGCAGATCAACGTGGCGCACAAGGAGAGCTACAAGCGCTCCTATATCGAAAACGCCGAGATCGCAGCCACTCGCTACGACTATCCGCATGTCCAGTTCATGGACAGGCAGGAGACGCAGGAACGGCTGGGTTCGACGCGTTATCACTGCGGCGTGCGCGACACCGGCACCGGGCATATCCACCCGCTGAAGCTGCTGATCGGACTTGCCCGGGTCGCAGCCAATGCGGGCGCGCAGGTCTTCGAGATGACGCCGGCAAGTGCCGTGCGCAACGAAGGCGGCAAGGTAAAGATCGATACGCCGAAGGGGACGATCACCGCAGACAAGGCGCTGATTGCCTGCAACGGCTATATCGGCAATCTTGAACCGGTCACCGCAAGCCATGTGATGCCGATCCGCTCGTTCATCGGCGCGACGGCACCGCTCGACAGCTTTCCCTCGGTAATTCCAGGCAGCGAGGCGGTGGCGGACTCGCGCTTCGTGGTGCGCTACTTCCGCAAATCCAGGGATGGCCGGCTGCTATTCGGTGGGCGCGAGGCCTATACGGCGGATAACCCGCGCGACATTTCCGACCATATCCGCCGGCAGATCACCGAGATCTATCCTGCTCTCAAGGATGTCGAGATCACCCATGCCTGGGGCGGCTCTGTCGGGATCACCCTGCCGCGGCAGCCGTTCGTGCGCGAAGTGATGCCAAATGTCACATCGATCGGCGGTTATTCCGGCCACGGCGTCATGCTGTCAAATTACTGCGGCAAACTTTATGCAGAAACAGTGCTTGGAAAATCCGCCGATCTCGATCTCTTCAAGGAGCTCGATATCCCGGCTTTTCCAGGCGGTGCGGCAATGCGTGCCCCACTGCTGTTTCTAGCCTTGTCCTGGTTCGCGCTGCGCGACAAGTTTTAGGGCGATTGCGGGATTTCCTCTCGGGTCAATTCGCTTTAAAACCGGGACCCGAGAGATTCATTGCATCGCACACTGGCTTTTTTAAATCGATTAGATTAAAACGGCCGCCAACCAGACTGATTGAGAGAAAAGCTCATGAGCAGCCAAATCATTCCCGTTGAACCCTTTGACTATGTCGTCTTCGGCGGCAGTGGCGATCTCGCCGAGCGCAAGCTTCTGCCGGCGCTCTATCACCGCCAGATCGAGGGCCAGTTCACCGAGCCGACCCGCATCATCGGCGCTTCGCGCAGCCCGCTGACCGACGAGGAATACCGCAAATTCGCCCAGGAAGCTCTCAAGGAGCACCTGAAGAAGGGCGAGTATGACGAGGCTGAAGTCGAGAAGTTCTGCAAGCGCCTGCACTATGTATCGGTCGACGCCCGCTCCGACGGCGGCTGGGACAAGCTGAAGAAGCTGCTCGACGACGGCAAGGATCGCGTTCGCGCCTTCTATCTCGCCGTTGCCCCGGGCATTTTCGGCGACATCTCGCAGAAGATTCACGAGCACAAGCTGATCACCAAGTCGACGCGCATCGTCGTCGAGAAGCCGATCGGCCGCGACCTCGCCTCGGCACTGTCGTTGAACGACACGATCGGCAAGGTCTTCAAGGAAGAGCAGATCTTCCGCATCGACCACTATCTCGGCAAGGAAACCGTGCAGAACCTGATGGCGCTGCGCTTTGCCAACGCCCTCTACGAGCCGCTGTGGAACGCCAACTATATCGACCACGTGCAGATCACCGTGGCTGAAGCCGTCGGCCTCGAAGGCCGCGCCGGTTACTACGACACGGCTGGCGCGCTGCGCGACATGGTGCAGAACCACATCCTGCAGCTGCTCTGCCTGACGGCGATGGAAGTTCCCTCCTCGATGGATTCCGAAGCCGTTCGCGACGAGAAGCTCAAGGTGCTGCGCGCCCTGAAGCCGATCGACGCCTCGAATGTCGAGCAGTTCACCGTTCGCGGCCAGTACCGCGCCGGCGCTTCGGCGAGCGGTCCGGTCAAGGGCTATCTCGAAGAGCTGGAAGGCGGCGTTTCCAACACGGAAACCTTCGTCGCGATCAAGGCCGAGATCAACAACTGGCGCTGGGCCGGCGTTCCCTTCTTCATCCGCACCGGCAAGCGTCTTGCCGGCCGCATGTCGGAGATCGTCATCACCTTCAAGTCGATCCCGCACTCGGTCTTCGACCAGTCTGCCGGCCGTATCAGCCAGAACCAGCTGATCATCCGCCTGCAGCCGGACGAAGGCGTCAAGCAGTCGCTGATGATCAAGGATCCGGGCCCGGGCGGCATGCGCCTGCGCAACGTTTCGCTCGACATGAGCTTTGCGGAAGCGTTCCATGTCCGTAACCCGGATGCTTACGAGCGCCTGCTGATGGACGTCATCCGCTCCAACCAGACGCTGTTCATGCGCCGCGACGAAGTCGAGGCGGCATGGGACTGGGTCGACCCGATCCTGAAAGGCTGGGAATCCACCGGCCAGCTGGTTCAGGGTTACACCGCAGGCACCTGGGGCCCGAGCCAGGCTATCGCGCTGATCGAGCGCGACGGCCGCACCTGGCACGACAACATCTAGGATCAACAGCGATGGCAGCGACCATGCATGCTTTTGCCAATGCCGCGGAACTGGCCGCCAACCTTGCAGACAAGGTAGCGGACACGCTTTCCAAGGCGATCGCAGCGAAGGGAACGGCCACTATCGCCGTTTCCGGCGGCTCCACGCCGAAGGCCTTCTTCCAGGCGCTTTCGACGCGGGACCTCGACTGGCCGAAGGTGACGATCACGCTCGTCGACGAGCGTTTCGTGCCTGCGACCAGCGACCGCTCCAACCATCTGCTGGTTGCCAGCAACCTGCTGCAGAACAAGGCAAAAGCGGCGCGGTTCCTGCCGCTGTTCCACGACACGGGCTCCGCGGAAACGGCCGCGAAGCTTGCCGCCGCGGAGACGGCATCGATCGGCAACCCTTTCGATATCGTCATCCTCGGCATGGGCGGCGACGGACATACGGCTTCGTTCTTCCCCGGCGGCAACAACCTGGCCGTTGCTCTGGATCCGAAGACACCGCGCGGCATCATCACCATGGAAGCGCAGGATGCGGGCGAACCGCGCCTGACCTTCACTTTCTCCAGCCTTCAGGACGCCAAGCTCCTGGTGCTTCATATCGAAGGCCAGGGCAAGAAGGACGTGCTGACGAAGGCTGAAGGCGCCGGAGACGAGGCAGAGATGCCGATCCGGGCCGTGCTGCGGCGGGCGGCGACGCCTGTCGATATCTACTGGGCTCCGTAATACCAAGCCTTCGGGCCGAGCCGCGAACATACAATTTGAACAGCAACCAAGGCAGGATAACTCCCATGTCCGCTAACGCACGCATTTCTGCGATCACGTCCCGCATTGTCGAGAGATCAAAACCGACGCGCGAGCGATATCTGGAGCGCCTGCGCGGCGCGGCATCGAAGGGTGCCGTCCGGTCTATCCTCGGCTGCGCCAACCTTGCGCACGGCTTCGCGGTCTGTTCCCCCGCCGAAAAGGACGCGCTCGCCGGCGACCGCGTTCCAAACCTCGGCATCATCACCGCGTATAACGACATGCTCTCGGCGCATCAGCCGTTCGAGACCTATCCGGCGATCATTCGCGAAGCAGCGGCCGAAGCCGGCGGTATCGCCCAGGTCGCGGGCGGCGTGCCTGCCATGTGCGATGGTGTTACCCAGGGACAGCCGGGCATGGAGCTCTCGTTATTCTCGCGCGACCTGATCGCCATGTCGGCGGGTGTCGGCCTGTCGCATAACATGTTCGATGCGGCGCTGTTCCTCGGCGTCTGCGACAAGATCGTTCCGGGCCTCGTCATCGCCGCCCTCTCCTTCGGCCACCTGCCGTCGATCTTCGTGCCCGCGGGCCCAATGACGACGGGCTTGCCGAACGACGAGAAGTCGCGCGTGCGCCAGCTCTATGCCGAAGGCAAGGTCGGCCGCGCCGAGCTGCTGGAAGCAGAATCCAAGTCCTATCACGGCCCGGGCACCTGCACCTTCTACGGCACCGCCAATTCGAACCAGATGCTGATGGAGATCATGGGCTTCCATCTGCCGGGTTCGTCCTTCATCAACCCCGGCACGCCGCTGCGCGAAGCGCTGACTCGTGAAGCCGCGAAGCGTGCGCTGGCGATCACCGCGCTCGGCAACGAATTCACGCCTGCCGGCGAGATGATCGACGAACGCTCTGTCGTCAACGGCGTCGTCGGCCTGCATGCGACGGGCGGCTCGACGAACCATACGCTGCATCTCGTGGCGATGGCGCGTGCCGCCGGCATTCAGCTGACCTGGCAGGATATTGCCGAGCTCTCGGAAGAGATCCCGCTGCTGGCCCGCGTCTATCCGAACGGTCTTGCCGACGTGAACCACTTCCACGCGGCAGGCGGCATGGGCTTCCTGATCAAGGAACTGCTGAAGCAGGGCATGCTGCATGATGACGTGCGCACAGTCGCCGGTCAGGGTCTCGAGGCCTATACGATCGACGCCCGGCTCGGCGAGAACAACACCGTCGTGCGCGAGCCCTCCCCTGAGAAGAGCCACGATCCGAAGGTGCTCGCCAGCATCGAGACGCCGTTCCAGGCGAATGGCGGCCTGAAGATGCTGCGCGGCAATCTCGGCAAGGCGGTCATCAAGATCTCCGCCGTCAAGCCGGAGCGCCACATCATCGAGGCACCGGCGATCGTCTTCCACAGCCAGCAGGAGCTGCAAGACGCCTTCAAGGAAGGCAAGCTCAACCGCGATTTCGTCGCCGTCGTGCGCTTCCAGGGCCCGAAGGCGAACGGCATGCCTGAGCTGCACAAGCTGACGCCGCCGCTCGGCGTGCTGCAGGACCGCGGCTTCCGCGTGGCGCTGCTGACCGACGGGCGCATGTCCGGCGCGTCGGGCAAGGTTCCGGCCGCCATCCACGTCACCCCCGAGGCTGTCGAGGGCGGCCCGATCGCGCGCATCAAGGATGGCGATATCATCCGTCTCGACGCGATCCGCGGCACGCTGGAAGTGCTCGTCGATGCCGCGACCATGGCAGAGCGCGAGCCGGTGACGGCCGATCTCTCCGAAAACGAATATGGCATGGGCCGCGAGCTGTTCGCGCCCTTCCGCCGGGCGGTCGGTGCTTCCGACCACGGGGCGAGCGTCCTCTTCCACTGAAACGAAAAAAGCCCGCGAGACGATCGCGGGCTTTTTCTTTCGTGCCTTGCAGCCGATCAGCCGCGTACGTCGAGAACGTAGTCGCGATGGGCGGGATGCGTGCTGTAGACGAAGATCTTGTTCAGCTCCTTCTGCGTCAGCAGGCGCAGGAAGCGGACTTCGACGGTGTTGTTGGCATTCACCCGCATCAGCATGCAGCCGACCTTGGTGATGCGGGCGTCCGGAATATCCAGATAGAACTGCTTCGGCAGATTGAACTGCGTCAGGATGGCGAGAACCGCCGAGCTCATGGAAATGCGGATGATATCGCAACGGCGCGAGGCCATGTGCATGACGCCCTTCTCGGTATATTCGAGACGCGCCGCGTTCATCGTGTCCTCCATTTTGAACCGCTGTTCGCGGTCGTACATGAAGGATTCTTCCTTATTCAAAAAATGCCCAGATGGCGATGGATTGGCAATACCCAAGACCTTAACCCCACTCAATACAATGGGGGAATGCTAGCAGCCGGGACTTAACAGAAGGTATTGGAGAGACACGTTTGGGGGCTTGTTTTCAAAGCCCCCAAATTTGGCCGCGACATCCTCAGCGGCGATAGGTGCGGCCTTCGGCATCGAAGAGATGCAGCTTCTGGCGATCGGCCGAGAACCGCATCTTCTGACCCTTCTTGATGTCGATGGTGCCGGGCAGCTTGACGATGATCGGTTCGCCCTGAACGAGGCCTTCGATATAAAGCAGCGTCACTTCGCCGAGCGCTTCGACGATCGAGACTTCGCCCTCGAACAGATAGTCGTCGCCCGAGGCGATGATCAAATCCTCGGGGCGCACACCGAAGCTTGCCGACTTGCCCTTCTCCGACGCCGCCGTTGCGATATCGAGCGTGACCGACTTGCCGCCGGTGAGCGTCACCGTCGTGGCGCTACCAGCCTCGGCAACGACAGCCGGGATAATGTTCATGGCCGGCGAGCCGATGAACTTGGCGACGAAGAGGTTTGCCGGGCGCTCGTAGAGTTCGAGCGGGGCGCCGACCTGTTCGATATGGCCGGCTGAGAGAACGACGATGCGGTCCGCCAGCGTCATCGCCTCGACCTGGTCGTGGGTGACGTAGATCATCGTCGTATCGGCCATCTGCTCGTTCAGACGGGCGATCTCGATACGGGTTGCGACGCGAAGGGCCGCGTCGAGGTTTGACAGCGGCTCGTCGAAGAGGAAGACCTTCGGGTTGCGGCAGATGGCGCGGCCGATGGCGACGCGCTGGCGCTGACCACCGGAGAGCGCCTTCGGGAGGCGGTCGAGATATTTGGTGAGCTGCAGGCTTTCGGCAGCGGCACGCACGCGACGGTCGATCTCCTGCTTGCTCTCGCCGGCGATCTTCATGCCGAAGGCCATGTTGTCGAAGACCGTCATGTGCGGGTAGAGCGCGTAGGACTGGAAGACCATGGCGATGCCGCGCTTCGACGGCGGCACGTCATTGACGTGCTGGCCGTCGATGTACATGTCGCCGCCGGTGATGTTCTCGAGGCCGGCAATCATGCGCAGCAGCGTGGACTTGCCGCAGCCGGAAGGACCGACGAAAACGATGAACTCGCCCTGATTGATCTCAAGGTCGATGCCGTGGAGCACGTCCACGGAACCGTATGACTTGCGAATTTCCTTAAGCGACAGTCCTGTCATCAGTGCCTCCCTCTGATTTCTTAGGCGAGCCGGGCGAAATATGCGCCCCACGCCGGAATATCTATCTTCCCACCGTAGTTATTGCTGGTGAAGCCGTGACCCGTCAACGCCTGCCAGTTGCCCTCGGGCAGCGCCACGGCGGTTTCGGCAGCGCCCATATTGAAAACGCAAAGCAGCTTCTCGTTTCCATACTCGCGCATGAAGATCAGCGCGTCGCCCTGCGGTTCGGCAAAGGCGATCTCGCCCTTGGCGAAGGCCGGGAACTGCTTGCGGAAGGCGAGGAAGCGGCGGTAATGCTCCAGCACCGAGTTCTCGTCACCCTGCTGAACGCTGACGGCGCGCAGGATGTGTTCGACCGGAACCGGCAGCCACGGCTTGACCGTGGAGAAACCGCCCTGGGCGACCTGGCTATCCCAGACCATCGGCGTCCGGCAGCCGTCGCGACCCTTGAATTCCGGCCAGAACTGGATGCCGTAGGGATCCTGCAGATCCTGATAGGCGAGGTCGGCTTCGGTGAGGCCGAGTTCTTCGCCCTGATAGAGGCAGACAGAACCGCGCAGCGTCATCAACAGCGATGCATATTGCTTGGCGAAGGCATCGTGATCGGAGACCAGCGAGCCCCAGCGGCTGACATGGCGCATGACGTCGTGGTTGGAGAAGGCCCAGCAGGCCCAGCCATCCGGAGCGGCACGGCCGAAGTCCTTCATCACCTCTTCGACGCGATCGGGCGAGAGCGGATCGGGCGCCAGGAACTCGAAGGCATAGCACATATGCATCTTGTCGTTTCCGGACGTGTATTCGCCGACGATCTCCAGGCCGCGCTGGCTGTCGCCGACTTCGCCGACAGCGGCAATCGCCGGAAATTCTTCGAGCACGGCGCGGAAGCGCTTCAGGAACTCGAGATTTTCAGGCCGGTTCTTGTCGTAGATATGCTCCTGGAAATTATAGGGGTTCACGGCAGGCGCAGTGGAGGCGTTGCGGCGCTCAGGCGCCAGCGCCGGGTTGTCGCGCAGCTGCTTGTCGTGGAAGTAGAAGTTGATCGTATCCAGGCGGAAGCCATCGACGCCGCGCTTCAGCCAGAAGCGGACGACATCGAGCAGGCGGTTCTGCACCTCCGGATTATGAAGGTTCATGTCCGGCTGCGAGGTCAGGAAGTTGTGCATGTAATATTGCATACGCGTCGGATCCCACGCCCATGCGGAGCCGCCGAAGATCGACAGCCAGTTGTTCGGCGGCGTGCCATCCGGCTTCGCATCCGCCCAGACATACCAGTCGGCCTTGGCATTGGTGCGGCTCGATCTGCTCTCGACGAACCAGGGATGCTGGTCCGACGAGTGCGAGATGACCAGATCGATCATGACCTTGATGCCGAGGCGATGGGCCTCGGCGATCAGCGTGTCGAAATCGACGAGCGTGCCGAAGATCGCATCGACATTCTCGTAGTCCGACACGTCGTAACCGAAGTCGCGCATCGGTGAGGTGAAGAACGGCGAGATCCAGATGGCGTCGGCGCCGAGGCTTGCGACATGCGGCAACCGGGCGGTGATGCCCTTGAGGTCGCCGATGCCGTCGCCGTTGGAGTCCTGGTAGGAGCGCGGATAGATCTGATAGATCACCGCGCCACGCCACCAGTCCTTGTCGTCAGCCAGTTGGGGTTGAGATGCCACGCTCATGTGCTTTCCTATGCGAAGTCAGGTCTTGGGATTGATCAACCACCCTTGACCGAGCCCGCCAGCAGGCCGCGCACCAGATACCGTTGCAGCGCGAAGAAGACGCAGAGCGGCACGATGATGGTGACGAAGGCCGAGGCCGTCAGGATTTCCCAGTTGCCGCCGCGCGAACCGAGGAGCGCATTCAGCGCGCCGGTTAGCACGAGGTGCTGCCTGTCGGTGCCGAGGAAAACCATGGCGACGAGCAGGTCGTTCCACACCCACAGGAACTGGAAGATCGCGAAGGACGCGAGCGCGGGGAAGGACAAGGGCAAAACGATTTTCACGAAAATCTCGAAATCGCTGGCGCCGTCGACGCGGGCGGACTCGATGATCTCCTTCGGCAGCCCCGCGATATAGGCGCGGAGCAGATAGATGGCGAGCGGCATGCCGAAGGCGGTGTGCGCCAGCCAGATGCCGGGATAGGTCTTGGACGGCGCGTCGAGCAGCATGCCGACCTGATTGTAGAGCCGCAGAAGCGGGATCAGCGACATCTGCAGCGGCACGACGATGAGGCCGACGACCAGCGCGATTAGCAGCGCGCGGCCGGGGAATTCCATCCAGCTCAGCGCATAGGCCGCGAAAGCCGCGATCAGGATCGGAATGATGGTTGCCGGGATGGTCACCGTCAGCGAGTTGATGAAGGACTGGCCGATCCCCTCGCCCGTCAAAACGGTGCGGTAATTGTCGAGGGTGAATTCCGGCGGCGTCGAGACCGCGACATAGACGCGGCGGCCGGCATCGTCATCGGTGAAGGCAGCCGGCTTGGAATAGCGGTAGCTGCCGTCGGCATTGACCTGCAGCGACAGGCCCTCGCCGAGATCGGCGGTTTCGCCGGCCTTATAGGCGGAGGGCTGCTGGACGCGGGTACCGAAGGCGGTCAGCGAATGACCTTCCTGGCCCTGCAGCAGGTTGCCCGCGATCACATAGGTCGCGCCTTCCTGTTTCTGCTGATCGACGCCGCCGACGCGGGCGGCGACGGTGCGGGTGGAACCCGCGAACGAAGTCCACCAGCCGGAAACGACGATCTGGTCCTTGTCGCGCAGCGCGCTGACGAAGATGCCGAGCGTCGGGATCAGCCAGATGATGACGATCAGGAGAACGCAGGCGTGAACGAACAGACGGGCGGGGCCGATCTTGAAGAAGCTTGCAGTCGCAGTCATCTCAGTGGCCTCCGAGTTCGCGGTTGGCGCGGCGGACGTTCCAGACCATGATCGGCGTCACGGCCAGCATGATGATCAGCGCGATGACAGCACTTCGGCCGGAATCCCCGCCTCCGCGGAACATCCAGTCGAACATCAGGTTGGCGAGCACCATGGTCTGCCACTGGCCGTTGGTCATCGTCAGAACGATGTCGAAGACCTTGAGGACGAGAATGGTGATGGTCGTCCAGACGACGGCGATCGTGCCCCAGACCTGCGGCACCATGATGCGCCAGAAAATCTGCCAGCCATTGGCGCCGTCGATGACGGCGGCCTCGATCGTCTCCTCGGGAATGCCGCGAAGGGCAGCCGAGAGGATGACCATGGCGAAACCTGTCTGGATCCAGATGAGGATGACCATCAGGAAGAAATTATTCCAGAAGGGAACCGAGATCCAGACTTCCGGCGTGCCGCCGAAGAGCTGGACGATAGCGTTCAGCAGGCCGATCTGGACGTCGTTGCCGCCGCGATATTCGTAGATGAACTTCCAGATGACCGAAGCACCGACGAAGGAGATCGCCATCGGCATGAAGACGATGCTCTTGGCGATGTTGCCCCACCAGATGCGGTCGGTCATCACGGCGATGACGAGGCCGAAGAAGGTGCAGGCGGCGGGCACAACGGCAAGCCAGAGGATGTTGTTGAAGATCGACTGGCGGAATTCGCGATCGCCCAGCGCCCACTGATAGTTGGCGAAGCCGACGAAATTGACGCCCGAGCGATCATAGAACGACAGGATCAGCGTCGCGACGACGGGATAGACGAGATAGACGACGAGCAGAAGCAGCGCCGGGCCGATGAACAGCCAGGGGCGGATCAAGCCGCGGCGATTGAGATTGCGCGATGCGGCGCGGATGTCGCCATCCTTCACCGGCAGTGCCAGATCCAAGATCTTGTTCGAGAAATAAAAGTAGGCCGAGCAGGCGAAAACCGCCACGACCACCACGCCCAAAGCGGAAACTATCTGCGATAGCATTCGTCCCTCCCCTGCTACCCCTGTCTATCTGAAGGGCTTACGCCGGCCTGCGTCAACTTCTCTACGCGTTTGACCACAGTGCTGGCGCCGGCCGAACCCCTTTGAGGATCCGGCCCTGCATGCAGCGATGCCGCGGCCGAGCCGCGGCATCTGACAACGATGATTACTTGATGGCGTCCCAGGCAGCCTGGATTTCCTTGCCGGTATCTTCGGCAGACTTGCCGCCGACGAAATCGACCATGCCGGTCCAGAAGGCGCCGGCGCCGATCTTGCCCGGCATCAGGTCCGAACCGTCGAAGCGGAAGGTCGTGGCAGTGGTCAGGATTTCGCCTTCACGCTTCATCTGCTCGTTGGCGTAAGCCGCCGTGCTGACACCCTTGTAAGGCGTCAGGAAGCTCGACTGAGCCATCCAGACTTCATGGGCGATCGGGGTCTTCAGGAAGTCGACGAAGGCGCGGGCCGTCTTCGAGTCCTTGGCGATCGAGACCAGCGTGCCTGCACCGAGAACCGGCTTGCCGAGATCGGCATGCGAGGCATAGGTCGGCATGTAGAAGAAGTCGGCGTCCTGGCCGAGCTTCGTGCCTTCCGGGAAGAAGGACGGGATGAACGAGGCCTGATGATGCAGGTAGCACTTCGGCGGAACGGCGAAGAGGCCCTTCGGGCTGTCGCGGAAGTCGGTCGAAGCCACGGCTGCAACGCCGCCATCGACATACTTCTCGTTCTTGGCGAACTTGCCGAATTCCTCGATCGCGGCAACGACGGCCGGATCGGTGAACTTTACTTCGTTCGTCGTCCACTTGTCGTAGACGTCAGGCTTCTGCGTGCGCAGCATGATGTCTTCGATCCAGTCGGTCGCCGGCCAGCCGGTCGCGCCGCCAGAACCGAGACCGATGCACCACGGAACGCCGCCGTCCTTGACGATCTGGTCGGTGAGCGCGAAGAGCTCTTCCATGGTCGTCGGGACCTTGTAGCCCGCTTCCTTGAAGTTTTCCGGCACATACCAGACCAGCGACTTCACGTCGGCCTTATAAGGGAATGCGTAGAAGCCTTCCTTACCGTCCTTGCCCTTGTAGGTGCCGTAACCGACCCAGCTGTCGCCGGCGCCGTAATTGTCCTTGACCCACTTCGAGGTATCGTCGCCGAGCGGCGTCAGAAAGCCCTTGCTGGCGAGGTCAGCAAGAAGGCCCGGCTGCGGCAGGATCGCGACGTTCGGCGGCGAACCGGCCTGGGTGTCGATGACGATCTGCTGCTCGTAGTTTTCCGAGGACGAGTAGGTGGCTTCGATACCGGTCGCTTCGGTGAAATAAGCAAGAATGCTGCGGAAGAAGGCTTCGTCTTCGCCGCGCCACGGTCCGAAGATCGTCAGCGGCTGACCCTTGAGGTCAGCATGCGATGCCTTGAATTCGTCGTAGCTCTTCCAGTTGAACTTGGCGTCCTGCCCCGGAGGAAACTTGAGATCGGCAGCAGAGACGCTACCTGCAAAAAGCGCCGCCGCAGCGACGCCCATCAGAAAAATCTTTTTCATGTGATCAACCTCCCATCACAATCCCAACCGCACTTTCAGCCTCTCACCGGAGCCTTTCAAAGCGCTTTGACAACAAAGTCATTCCACTTTCCTCCGAACGGAGTCAAGCTAATTCGCGAATACCGCGCAAACACTGGCAAATTTCGCGTTGCAGCAACGCTTACACGGGAATATGGAGCGATTTTTCTTGAGTCAAGCGGACCAAATGCTACATAATTTAAAAGCGCTTTGAACGGTCCGGGAGAAACCGTTGCGTGCAGAAACCGGCGGAGGAAGCATAGCACGTGAATCTGAAACAGCTATCGGAATTGCTCGGTCTTTCCCAAACGACCGTCAGCCGCGCCCTCAATGGCTACCCCGAAGTCAATGAGGCGACGCGCGAGCGTGTGCTCCAGGCTGTCAAGGAAACCGGCTATCGCCCGAACAAGGCGGCCCAGCGTCTGGCGACCGGCAAGGCCGGCTCGATCGGCCTCGTGATGCCGACCGCTCCCGGCCACCAGTCCGACGTGCATTTCGGCGAATTCCTGGCGGGGCTTGGCGAGGAAGCGCTGCGTCACGACTTTCATTTCGTAATCATGCCATCGGACCCCGACGACGAGGTCGGCGCGCTGCGGCGGCTGGCGATCAGCGGCAATGTGGATGCGCTGTTCGTCGCCTATATGCGCGGCCACGATCCCCGGCTTGCGATGCTGAAATCGCTTTCGACGCCCTTTGTCGTCCATGGCCGGTCGCATGGATCCGAGCCCGACTACCCCTATCTCGACATCGACAACGAAGCCGCCTTCTACGATGCGACGAAGCTCCTGCTGCAGCTCGGGCATACGCGCTTCGGGCTGATGAACGGCCCGGCGCATCTGGATTTCGCGATCCGGCGGAGAGAAGGCGTCGAGGCGGCGCTTGGCGAGCGCGGCCTGCATCTCAACGAAGACTGCATGAGCCACTCGCTGATGACGGACGAGCAGGGGATGGTGGCGATGGAACAGTTCCTGCAGCTGCCGGAGCGGCCGACGGCAATTCTCTGTTCAAGTACGGTGCTGGCGCTCGGCGCCATCCGCGCGGTGAACCAGGCGGGACTGAAGCTCGGCGAAGACATCTCGCTGATCGCCCATGACGACGTGCTGCCGCTTCTGAAGCCTGAGAATTTCTCGGTGCCGCTGACGACGACGCGCTCGTCGCTACGCGCCGCAGGCGCCCGCATCGCGCAGCGTCTGATCGGAACGGTCAAGCAGACCGCCGCCTTCCCCGAGCAGGAACTCTGGAAGGCGGAACTGATCGTCAGGGGATCGACAGGCCCTGCCCCGCGCAGCTGATCAGAACTGCGGCGGCTTCTGGCCGGCGGTGCGGTGAGCGGCGATCACGGTATTGGCCATCAGCATGGCGATCGTCATCGGGCCGACGCCACCCGGAACCGGGGTGATGACCGAGGCAACCTGTTCGGCTTCCGCAAAGGCGACATCGCCGACGAGGCGGGTCTTGCCCTCACCCTTTTCCGGTGCCGGAACGCGGTTGATGCCGACATCGATGACGGTTGCGCCGGGCTTCACCCAATCGGCCTTGACCATCTCGGGACGGCCGACGGCTGCGACCAGAATATCGGCATTGCGGCAGACGGCCGGCAGATCCTTGGTGCGCGAGTGCGCGATGGTGACGGTCGCATTGGCATTCAGCAGCAGCTGCGCCATCGGCTTGCCGAAGAGGTTCGAGCGGCCGATGACGACGGCATTCAGACCGGAGAGGTCTTCACCATGCGTGCGGCGAACGAAGACCATGGCGCCGGCCGGCGTGCAGGAGACAAGACCGGTTTCGAGATCGCCGGTGGCGAGCTTGCCGGCGTTGACAACGTGCAGGCCGTCGACGTCCTTTTCCGGCAGGATCGACTGGATGATCGGCTCGCTGTTCAGCGGCTTCGGCAGCGGCAGCTGCACGAGAATGCCGTGGATGGATGCATCATCGTTCAACGATGCGACGAGAGCGGCAAGCTCTTCCTGCTTCGTTTCGGCCGGCAGCGTGTACTGCACCGACTTGAAGCCGCATTCCTTCGCCATCTTGCTCTTGGAATTGACATAGGCATGGCTTGCCGGATCATCGCCGACGATCACCACTGCAAGACCCGCCTTCACGCCGCTCTGCTTTTCGAGCGATGCCGTCGCCGCCTTCACGGTTTCGATCACCGAAGCGGCTACCTGCTTGCCATCGATCACTGTCGTCACGCGTCTCTCCCGCCTGTGCCATCGCGTGCGAAGCTAGGCCTTCGCCCGCCACGCCGTTTGCCTCAGAACGCCCTATCCTGTTTAAAAGCGGCAAATGCAAGGGCAATGATGCCGCCGCGCGAGGAGAAATCGCAGTTAGCGGCCAGTTGCCGCATAGCTCTGGAAGCGGCTGCGCAACTCTGCCAGTTCGGCCCGCAGCGCGGTGAGATCGTCCGGCTGCTCCGGCTCGGGCTCCGGCTGCTGGACGGCGGGCGGCTCGACGATCACCGGGATATCCAGGAGATCGAGCGGGTCTTCCTGTCGCCTGCGAAACAGGCCTGACAGCATCGAGGCCGCGAGACCGATGATCAGGCCGATGCCGCCGCCGATCGCGGAGCGAAGGGGCGTGCTGTAGCCGGTCGCGATCGCGAAGACCTGCGGAGCGGCCTGCATGGAGATGTTGCCGCCGCCCATGCCAGCCTGAGGCGGGGTCGTATCGAGCCGCGACTTGGCTGCATCCGCCTTGTCGCGCAGCTCAGTCAGCTTGGCGAGATCGACGCCGGTATCGCGGCTCTGGGCGATCAGGCCGTTGCGTTCGTCGCTGAGCTTGCGGCGCGCGTCGACGGCGGATTTAGCGTCGACGGCAGCATCCTTCGCCTGCACCAGGAGTTCGCGGGAGAGCTTGTCGCGAAGACCATCGACGATCCCCTGCTGGGCAAGAAGCTTCGGGTGACGCGGGCCGAGATCGATCGAGAGCTGCGAAAGCGTTGCCTTCTCGGCGGCATATCTGTCACGCGCGTCCAGCAGCACCGGCGACATCATGTCTGTGGGCAGCACGCCATCGACGACATCGGCCGGTTTGGCCGCCTTCAGGCGATCGGCGCGCTCCTTCGAGAGGGTAATACGCTGTTCGGCGACCTTGAGATCGGCATCGAGCTGGTTGATCCGCTGCTGAAGGTCGATGGCGACCTTGACGTTGCCTTCACCGGTCTTGGCCGTGAAGGCATCGAGTTCGGCGCGGGCCTGATCATAGGCCTTCTTCAGCGTGCCGTCCGATCCGGCGGCGCTGCCTGCCGGCGATGCAAGCAACATGCCTGACAGGCGCGCGGCGATCTGGCGGGATTTCTCGGCGCTTGCGGTGGAGACATTGAGCCTGACGAGCCCGGTGCCGCCATCCGGCACGGCTTCGACGACGGCTGCCAGAGACGCCTCGGCGCGGGACGCGGCATCCGCTGCCGCCCCGTTGCCGGACAAAAGATCGAGGGCGATACCGACGGCGTTGGGCTTCTCGCCGGCAAATTCAGGATCGCGGTCGAGCTTCAGCGAAGCCACCGCCGCGGCGATCATCGGGGCGGAGACCAGCTTCTTCGCGGCCGCCTGCGTCAGCGCCGGACGGGTCGCCGTATCGCCGCCGACATGGAGCACGGTGGCGGCGGAATAGCGGACGGGCGCCTGAGGTATCATGAGCGGAAAGGCCGCGCCGAGCATCAGGCCAACAAGCGCAAACGCAATCGGCTTCACGGGAAGAT
Organism: Rhizobium sp. 21-4511-3d; assembly: GCF_053522545.1. Taxonomy (NCBI): domain Bacteria; kingdom Pseudomonadati; phylum Pseudomonadota; class Alphaproteobacteria; order Hyphomicrobiales; family Rhizobiaceae; genus Rhizobium; species Rhizobium sp. 21-4511-3d. Next base: position 161,690 of record NZ_JBNWCF010000011.1, read on the forward strand.
GGAGCGGCTCGTCATCGACGGCTGCGGGGATGTCATTGGTATTGGCGGGGACGAATACCGGTTCCGGCAGCTGCGGGACGGCGGCAGGCTGGACCGGGGGCTTTTCTGCTTTCACCGGCTGCGATGGCGCGTCATTGGCGGGCACGAACTGCGGAGCAAGAATGGCTTCGATACGGCTTGTCAGCGGAGCCTCTGCCCTCGCCCGCGCCTGGCGCTGCTCTTCGAGCGCCTTTTCGATGACACGCAGCAATTCGGCTTCGGAGGGGCGAACCGCAGGCGCATGACCGCCGCGCGATGCTTCCCGCGCGCCGAGCGGGGCGCCTGTCCGTCTGCCGTTCAATGCCTTATTGTCATACATGGATGCCACTTCTCACGCACGTGATAGTCCGGCCATTACCCGCGGCTCAGCGAGTATTAATCGAGCCTAAACAATCATGGCAAAGAAATGGTTAATGAACGGTTCAGGAGGCCGCTACTGATGCGTGCCGCTGCGCTTCTGCGGCGGCAGAGAATTGCCGCGATCGCCATCAAGCTTCATGATCCGCTCGCGCCGGCTGAACCGGTATTGCAGAACATGAAACAGGAAGACCGGAATGCCGACGACATAACGGCGCCAGAGGCGGGACGGCTCCTGGACCAATCGGTAGGCCCATTCGAGCCGCATCATCCGCACCGTTTCCGGCGCGCGCGGGATCTCGCCCGAGACGAAATCGAAGAGCGCGCCGACCGTCAGCACGAGACGGGCATGCTCCGGGCGGACATGGCGATGCGCCCACTTTTCCTGCAGCGGCGTGCCCATGCCGATGATCAGCATGTCGACCTTCTGGGCGTCGAGCTCGGCGACGACATCGACGGGATTGTCCTTGTCGAAATAACCATCGGAAATGACGACGAATTCGTGCCACGGCGCATGCTTGGCGAAATTCGCCGCAGCGCGCTCGACGACGGCGGGCTTGCCGCCGATCAGGCCGACGCGGCGCGGCGTTTCCATGAAGGTCAGCAGTGCGGGGACGAAGTCGGTGCCGTTGAGATTGGCCGGGAACGGACCGCCATGCGACACCTGCGAGGCGATGTTGAGGCCGATACCATCGGGCAGGACCAGGTTCTGTTCGAGGATGTCGCGATATTCCGGATCGCGCAGCGTCATCAGCATGTTGTGGGCATTGACGAAGGAGATGACCGTCTGGCCGACCGGCAGCGACGCCAGTTCGTTGATGAAGACGAGCGCGTCGTCCCATCCGAGATCGCAGACCGGCACGTCGAAGATCGTGCGGCGCGAGGCCATAACCGCGAAATTCGCGATCAGATTCATCCCAACCTCCTGCAGGGGGTGCTTCATGCGCCCAGCATCCCGGAAAACAAGCGACAGACGGCACTCCTGCCGGTGATGGCGGGGAGCGTGGCTGGCAGAGCCTGCAGCCGCTATCCCGGATGCAGAGCCATGACTGGCCTGAACCAAGGGTATATCAGCTCAATTTCAAACAACCTTTAGGAAAACCCGTCGCATTGCGGGAACCGGGGAAAGGAACGGTTAACCATCACCGACCCAAAAACGCAGATGGCGCCCGTGGGGCGCCATCTCGATCCGGACGATGAATACGATCAGTGCGCGGCCGGGGCCGCTGCCGCATCCTCTGCAGGTGCCGCTTCGACGATCTTGACCGGCTTGCCCATCTTCGGCTGCTGGCCGGAGGTGGCGGCCTTCTGATCTTCCTTCGAGAGATAATCGAGCTGCTGCAGCATAACGTCGGCGATGTAGTCGCCGCCCAACCGCTCGTTCATGCCCTTCTTGACCGCATCGCGGAATGCCTGCGGATCGAAGGACTTGACCTTGCTGATATCGACCATCTTGTTGCCGACGAGCAGCGTGAACAGCTGATCCGTCGTCATTTCCGTCAGCGGCAGCGTGGCTCCCTTCACGACATCCTTGTTCATCATGAAGTTCAGCTGGCCGATGAAATAGCCGGTTACCGCGCCATCGCCGATGATCGGAATGGTGACGGTCTCGCCTTTGACAAGCTCGAGCTGCGCCTGCTTGGAATCGTCCGGCGGCGGCGCTGGCGCAGTCGCCATCTTCACCGAGAAATAGACCGAAGCCAGCGTGATCACGCAGACCCAGATGCCTGTAAAGACGAGTTTAAGCATCAGTTATCACGCGCGACGAATTGTTCCTGGGAATAGGTACCGTCGGCATCCGCATCCTGCACGGCGCTCTTCAGGAGATCGGCGACGGCACGGACGGCTTCGAGGTGAGCCTCGACGCGGCGCGCGTTGAGCGTCAGCTTCTTCTTCAGACCATGCAGCTGGTCGAGATGCGAAGCGGCAAGTTCAGCCGGATCGGTATCGCGGAACAGCATCGACAGCTCATACAGGCAACGGCTCTTGTGCGCGTTCGATACCTTGAGGTCGAACTGCGGATCGGCACCGATACGCGTATTCTCGTTATCGATGATCATTTCCAGGCGGCCGAGGACCGATTTGATACGATATTCGTTCGAGATTATTTCCATTTTTATCCTCGGCTATGCTTCTTTACTGGACTTGGTCTCCGCCGTCGGCGTGCCAAATGTCTTGCGCTGGAATTCGTCGATCATGCTGAAGGCGACCTTGCGGTCATCCTGGTCGGCAGTGGCGTTGACGATGCCGCCTTCCTTCTTGCGAAGGGCATCGTGATAGAGCTGCTTGGCGATGCCGATGCCGTCACCCTTGGAGATGACGTTACCGAGCTGCTCGGCCATCATGCCCTTCCAGATGTCGCCGGTTGCGCCCTTGCCGTAGACCTGCTCGCTGTCGCTCGGCAGCATGTTCTTGATGAAGTTCTGCAGAACCATCGACTCGAACTTCCGGTAGGTTTCCGGAATCTGCTCGGTCTTTTCGCGGTTCTTGACGTCGTCGAGGCCGGTTTTCGCCGTGCTTTCGAGACCTTCGATCTTCGAGGAGAAGCCATTGCCGTTCTCGGCAAGGCTGGTTGCCCGGAACGCAGCACGGGCTGCCTTCAGTTTCTCCTGGGCGGCCGCGACCTCTGTCGGGTCGGCAGCTTTGACAACGTCCAGGACAAGATCACTGGGGGGCGAGATAGCCAACGTCACAATCCTCTAATGTAAGGTTGTGGCGATTATTATTTTTGAAGCTTGCTGGAGGCTGGCGTTGCAAATTTCTGGTCGATGATATCGTAGACCGCATTGTCATCGGCCTCGCGGCGCTCGGATTCCAGGGCTTCTTTCATCCCCTCCTCCAGCCTGTCACCCTTTGCGCGCTCGCGCTGCAGGCGCATTTCGTGCAGCTGCTGGATGCCCGTCAGCTGTTTGTCCTTGGTGCTGAGTCGCTCGAAGCGGTCGGCATAGCTCTGCGAGAAGGCGCGGTGAATCGGATCGACGGAGCCTAACGCGTCGATGACATTGTCCATCGACTGGTTGACCTCAACGCGCTGGCGCGCCGTTTCGGCTAGGTCATATTCGGCCATCTGCTCGAGATGACGCTGCACCGCGACCAGGCGCTTCAGCTTCTGAGACCGGGTCTGTTCCGCCATTGCTCTAGAGCCCTATGAAGACGGTGGGGAAGGATTGCGCAAACTGGCTGATCAGGGCCGCGACCGAGAAATAGAACAGGAAGAGCCCACCGAGCAGCAGATAAGGCGTCGAGATGAAGTAGACCGGGATCTGCGGCGCCAGCTTGTTGATGAAGCCGATCGAGACATTGAACATCATACTGTAGATCAGGAACGGGCTCGAGAGCCGGAGCATGATGTAGGTGGTCGAGACCAGCGTATCGGTGAGCGAGATCAGGTTGGCGCGCATGTCGCCGGGGCCGCCGAAGGGCATGGTCGTGTAGGAATCGACCAGTGCCTTGAAGACGATGTGATGGAAGTCCATCAGGAAGAGAACCATGATGCCGGCGAAGGTGATGAAACCGGACAGGCTGGTTTCCTGCGAATCTTCGACGACGTCGTTGCCGGCCGGCGAGGTGTAGCCGACCATCATGGCGATGATCGTCGCCGCGAACTGGAAGCCCATCGTGTAGACGCGGGCCAGAAGGCCGTACATGACGCCGATCAGCGATTCGGTGAAGATCAGGCCGATATAGGTGGCGCTGGTGCCGCTGACCGAGGGATAGACCGTATCCCACATCATCGGCAGCAAGGCGAGAGACAGACCGGCAGCAACGAAAACCCGCAGGATTTCAGGCACGCGTGCCGAGGAAAACCCCGGCATCGCCAAGACGCAACCACCAACCCTGCAAAAGATCAGAAAGAGCGCAAGGATGGTGCCCTGCGGGTCTGTTATCATGAAACCGAGCCCAAAATCTTTATCTCGATGCCCTTCGCCAACTCGACGTGGGACAGAACCGGAAGCGTCGCGAACAAGCGTTCGATGATCATGCGCACATAGGAGCGCGTTTCCGGCGACGTGACAAGGCAGAAAGGCAAGCCGCGATCCATGAATTCACGGATAACCTTCGTCGCCTGCTCGCTGAACTCTTCGAGAGCACGCGGATCGATGTCGAATTCGACAACTTCGCCCTTGTTGTCGCGCTTCAGAGCCTGGTGGAAGGCGAGATCCCACTTGCTGCCGAGTCGCAGGACGCGGAGCACACCGTTATCGGCAAGGTCGCCGCAGATCTGCTGCGCCATGCGGATGCGGACGTGTTCGACGATCTGCTCCGTCTTGCGGACATGCGGAGCGAGTTCGGCGACGGCTTCGAGGATCAGATGCAGGTTGCGGATCGAGACGCGCTCGGCGAGCAGCAGCTTCAGCACCGCCTGCAGGCCCGAATAGGACATGTGCGACGTGCAGATCTCGTCCGCCAGCTTCTTGTATTCCGGATCGAGCCGGTCGATCAGCACCTTGACGTCCTTATAGGACAGGAGCTGCGGCAGGTTGTTGCGGATGACTTCGCTCATATGCGTCAGGACGACGGAGACGTTGTCGATCGGCTGGAAGCCTTCGCGCTTCAGATCTTCGGTAAAGGCTTCGAGAACCGAAACCGCCGGCATGCCGAAAGCGGGTTCGCGGATTTCGTCTCCCGGAATACGCGGCTTGCGGCCCGAGCCGGTGACGACGAGCACTTCGCCGACACGCAGCTGGTTCGATGCAACGGTCGTGCCGTGGATGCGGATCTGGTAGGACTTTTCGGCGATCGCGATATCGTCGGTGACCTTGATCTCGGGAACGACGAAACCGTATTGCGTCGCGAATTTCTTGCGCATCTTGCCGACGCGGAAGGCGAGTTCCTGATGCGCGCCGAGCAGGCGGGTCGAGACCATCTTGCCCAGTGCGAGCTCGATTTCCGAGGTGCGCAGGACAGACTTGACCGAGTCCTTCTCGAGCTCCTTGCTCTGGACGACCTTCTTTTCTTCCTGTTCGCGGCGGATCTTGTTCTCAGCCTCGATCTGGCGCGGGATGAACCAGGCGCCGAAAGCCATCAGGCCGCCGAGCAGCATGAAGGGGACGGTCGGCAGACCGGGCATCAGGCCGAGGATCGCCATGAGGGCAGCCGAGACCGAGAGGGCGCGCGGATAGCCGGAGAGCTGACCGATAACCGCTTCGTCGGTGGAGCCGACATTGCCGCCGCGCGAAACCAGGAGGCCTGCAGCGAGCGAAACGATAAGAGCCGGCATCTGCGACACGAGACCGTCGCCGACAGACAGCTTGACGAAGACGTCAGCTGCTTCGCCGATCGGCATGCCGTGGCGGAAATAGCCGATGATGATGCCGCCGAAGACGTTGATGCCGGTGATCAGAAGGCCGGCGACAGCGTCACCGCGCACGAACTTGGACGCACCGTCCATGGCACCGAAGAAGGAGCTTTCTTCTTCGAGTTCCTTGCGGCGGCGCTGGGCTTCCTTCTCGTCGATGATGCCGGCCGAAAGGTCGGCGTCGATCGACATCTGCTTACCGGGAATGGCGTCCAAGGTGAAACGCGCGCCGACTTCCGCGATACGCGTCGCACCCTTGGTGATGACGATGAAGTTGATGGTGATCAGGATCAGGAAGACGATCAAACCGATCACGAAGTCGCCGGACATGACGAGGCTTGCAAAGCCGGCGATAACGCCACCGGCCGCATCATGACCTTCGTTGCCGTGCGAAAGGATGACTCGCGTCGTGGCGATGTTCAGCGCCAATCGCGTCATGGTCGCGATCAGAAGAATGGTCGGGAAGGACGAGAATTCCAGCGGCTTCTTGATCCACAGCGCGACCATGAGGATCAGCACCGAGAAAGCGATCGAGAATGCCAGGCCGAGGTCGATCAGAAATGGCGGAATCGGCAGGAAGAGAATGCAGATGATAACGATGATGCCGAAGGCAAAGCCGATATCGCGCAAACTCGGTGCGGATTTGGGAAGCGGTAGTGCAGGTGGTTGCGCCATAACTGGTTCCGTCTCTTCATGAGAGGAGGCGGATACCGGGACCCGCCCTATTCGCATCGACAGTTAAATGGCGAAGCTTGCGCGAAGATGGCTCAGAAGCCGGACTGGATGCGCGAGAAAACCATGTCCGTGAAGATCGAAATCTGCGAGCCGACGAAGGGCGCCGAGATACCGACGGTGATGAGGACGGCGACGATCTTCGGAACGAAGGTCAGCGTCGCTTCCTGGATCTGCGTGAGGGCCTGAATGAGCGCGATGATCAGACCGACGACCATGGCCGCAGCAACCGCGGGGCCCGCCGCGACAAGCACGGTCCAGATGGCTGCCTGGAACAGATCGAGTGCATCAGCTTCATTCATCAGGCAACCTCATATCGCCCTGGGAGAAAAGTCCGGCGCGAGCCGGACTTTCTCATTGTTTTCATGACCGGAGCAGCGATTAGCTGGAGCTAGAGCTGCTGCCGTCGGTCGGGGTCGTAGCCGGAGCCGAATCAGAGATCGTGACGCCCGCCTGGACGAGAATCTTATCGCCTTTGTCGGTCGTTGCAATGATGCCGTCGGAGTAAACCTTGACCGACGAGATCATGCCTTTGACGGTACCGTCAGCGCTCTCCATGTACTTGCCTACGTAGCTGCCGGCCTGGGTCAGGCTGGAGCTAGCAAGAAGCGTGTCCAGCTTGCTGTTGGTCTGGATCGTCTGCTCAACCTGCGAGAAGCTCGCAAGCTGCGCCATCTGCTGGCTGGCATCGACGGGATCGGTCGGGTCCTGGTTCTTCATCTGCGCGATGAGCAGCTGAAGGAAGTTGTCGTAGTTCAGCGTTGCCTTCTGCTGCGCAGCGGCGGTGTTGCCCTGCGTAGAAGAGCCTACGCCCGAGAGTGCATCTACCGCCATGGTGCGATCTCCTTGCGGATCTGTTCGACCATCGCCGGCGCCATTTCCTGCGTGTTGAGGATGTTGTCCTCAATAGCGTAGAGCGAGCGGATCGCCTTGAGAGCATCAAAGGCGCGGCCGGTCGAAACCAGACCGTCGATGCGCTTCAGTTCGGCCAGAACTTCCTCGTTGCGGAAGCAGGTGAGCAGCATGGTGATCGACTTGCGGAACATCGCCGTCGACTGTTCCTTGCCTTCCGGATTGATGAGGATCATCTGCGCGATGAAGTAAAGCTGGCGCAGAGGCGTCGTGGCATCTTCCGGCTGCAGGACGTGATTTTCGAGAAGGAACGTCACATCATTCAGGAATTCCAGCGCGACCTTGCGGTCAACGCGCAAAACCGCGCCGTTGATGAAGATTCTTTCCCCGGCTTTAAGCGAAATGCGAAGTGTACTTTTCATTTAAGTCCATCCCTGATGATGGTGGTAATGTCGATAATGCCCTGGTAGTTGTCCGATTGCCGCCGTCTGATCCTGTCGCATTCCTTCAAAATCCAGATTGCGATCGAAATCAGATTGGCGCGGAGCTCAATCTCAAGCTGATTGTCCGGGTGCTTCAAGTCCTCCACGAAGCTGACCCAAACGCGGCGGGTGTAAAACAGCGCCTCGATGGCTTCCCGGCCGTATTTTCCCTTGTCGCGCGCCGCGGCAAGCATTTCGATAGACCGATCGAGAACTTGACGTTCCCTTTCTTTTGCATCGGCCACCGAGTCTTGCATGACCTCGGCATAAGAGAACTGATACATTCATGCATCCTTCTAGGTACCTTTGATCATCAAAGGTAGTTTACGAGGCTCAACTGCTGGATCTTGGAGATGATCGTGTAAGAGGTCTGAAGCTGGGTTTCCATGTTCTTGACGATCGTGGTCGCCTCGACCGGATCCACGCCCGTGAGATCGATGAGTTTGCCCTGCAGAATAGTCGACTGCGCATCCAGTGCGTCGTTGGACTTCGTCACACGCTCCTGGGAGAGACCAAGCTGGCTCTGCTGGCTCGTCAGACCGTCGACGGCGCGGCCGGCATAGTCAATCGCTGCATCGGAGAGGCCTGCCATGCCGGCAGTTCCAAGTCCCTGACCGGCCAGGGCCTGGGTCATGATCGTCGCCATGGCGAAATAGCGCATGCCGTCAGAATTGGCGTTGGTCGAAGACGTAACGACTTCAGAATTGCTGATGCGGCTGGTCATGTTCTGGTTGGATGCAGAAGACCAGTCAGCCCAAGCCGGCGGGTTTGTGACGTAAGCGCCTGACGTCGGCACCGGTGCACCGACCGGATAGCCTGTCGGCAACGTGTCACCGGTGAACATCGGCTCGACAAACATCGTCGTGAAGTTCTTCATGTCGGTTTCATCGAGATCGGCAACCGTCTTGGGATTGCCGGTAACCGGATCAGTCAAAGCGCTGGCATAGGCCTGAAGATTGGTCTGCATGGCGCTGATCGCATCCGCGCTCTGGTCGCTGAGCGGCGGCACATCGGTATTGACGCCGGAGAAGAGATACTCACCGTTGGCGGACGAATTGGCCGTTCCCATCAGCGTCGAGAACGCGCTGGTTGCCTGCTGCAATGTCACCGTGATTGTCGTCGAGCTCTCGCTGCCCTTGAGCGCGGTCAGCTTGGCCATCAGGTCGTCGGCAGCGCTATTCAGATCACCGAGACCGTTCTGCGACATCTCCAGGCGAAGGTTGACAACGGAGTTGCTGTCCTTGATCGACTTGATGCGATCGATCTCGCGATTGAAATCGATGCTCTTTGCCGTGTTCATACCAAGCGCCAAACCAACGTCGGCGTAGGTCTTGGTGCTGGCCTCAACAGCCGACTGCACCATCTGGTTCTGCGACTGACGGATCGTCAACCGCATGGCGTTTTGAATGGCTGAACTAGAAATGAATGAGCTTTTCATCGTTAACTCGCAATATCCAGCAATGACTTCAGCATTTCATCGACGGCATTCAAAATCTTCGTTGCCGCCTTGTATGACTGCTCGATATCGAGCATCAGCGTCAGCTCTTCGTCGAGGTTGACGCCGGTCTCGTTGGAATAGGCCTCGTCGGAGCGCGACAGGGCCGCAGACGTATTTTCAGCTGCGCCGTCCGCGTCGCTTCGATACTGTTCCAGCCAACCGATGGAATTCGAGGCGAAGTCCATGATGCTGACGTTGGAATCGATGCCAGCGGCAGTATTGAAATTCATCTTGGCGCCGAGGGCGTTATTCAGCTTATCCAGCTGCGCCGTGTAACCACCGCTCTTGTTCGGATCGGGGTTCTGGTCGTAAGCCGCTCCGTTGATTGCTCCGTCACGCAGCTTCATCGGATCGCCGCCGGCCGAAGTGATTACGGCCGAGCTGACAGAAATGCTGCCGGCGATCCCATCGATAATATCGCCTGACGTGGGCGTGGTGCCGCCGCTCCAGGTGAAGAGGCCCGGAAGCGTCGTCGTTCCATCGGTGCTGGTTTCCGAGAACATGCTCACCAGGCCCTTGGCGATCTCGTCCAGCTGCGACTGGAAAGTCGGCGCGACATCATCGCGGACCTGAAGCAAGGCCTGAAGACTACCCTGGCCCGATGTCGTTCCGCCCGCGCCGGAAGCCAGCGCAACGCCATCGATATAGACCTTGTTGCCGTCCATGCCGGCGCTGTAGCTCTTCGTCGCTGCGAAGGTGACCGAGCGCGGAATGGTTTCGAACAGCGTCGTGCCGTCGGACGTGTAGAGCACCATATCATTGTTGGCGCGCGTGGTCGTCGTCACGCCAACGATGCTCGATATCTGCTTCAGAAGGCCATCGCGCTGATCGAGAGCCTGGGATGCATCCCCACCCGAAGACGTCGCCAGCTTAACCGCGTTATTCGCCGTCTCGAACTGCGACAGAAGCGAGTTCAGCGTCGTGACCTGCTGATCGATCGACTTGTCGGCATTCAACCGCGCCTGCTGAACATAGCTGGAGGCGTTGTTGAGCGAGTTCGCCAGATCCTGGGCTGCGGTTACCGCGCCCTGAGCCGCGATCGTATTGTTCGGCGAAGCCGCGAAAGCACCCAGCTTGTCTCGGAAAGCCGAAAGATATTCCGAGGGAGACGTCTCGTAGTCGTTCCCGCCGAGAACGCTCTTGATATCGGTGATGCCGTTCAACAGCGTCTGCTGGGCGCTGTCCTGCGCGTTGCTCTTCAGATACTGGCGCAAGAGGGGATCCTCCTGCGCACGGCTGATCTGCACGACCTGCGCGCCGTTCAGCGACGTCGTAATCATCGCCTGCCGGCGCACGTAATCCTTGTTGCCGGCATTGGCGATATTGTTCGACACCACACTGCTCTGAGTGCCGGTGTTGTTGAATATGCTCTGCGCGGTGTTAAGTGCTGACGTGAGCGACATGATGATTTACCCGTTACCCTGCTCTTAACGCTTGAGGTTCACAAGAACGTCCATCAGGTCGGAACCCGTCTGGAAGACCTTGGAATTCGCGGTGTAGCTACGCTGCGATTCGATCATCTCGGTGAGCTCGCCGGCCATATCGACGTTGGAGCCTTCGAGGGCGCCCGACTGGATCTTGCCGAAGCCGCTGGTCTGCGGGAAGCCGGTGACCGTCACGCCGGAGTTGCCGTTGGCCGAGTAGACGTTGCCCGACATCAGGGTCAGCAGGTCCGGGCTCGGAACGTTTGCGAGCGGGATCTGATAGACCGGCTTGGTGCTGCCGTCGTCGTACTTCGAGTAGACAACGCCGTTCGAGTCGATGGTGATGTCGACCGGCGAATTTGCACCCTGACCGTCGACGTTACCGGTACCGGACCAGTTATCGCCAACCTGCGAGAGGTCGAGGTTCATGTCGATGCTCAATCCGGTGACCGGGTCGGTGATCGTCGCCGAACCGGGCGAAATCATCTGTCCGGAGTCATCGAACTCAATCGTCTTTACAGAAACCGGACCCGAGCTGTAGGGGAACGAGCTGGTGCCCGTCGTCGCCTTGTCGGCGTTGCGGTAGACCGACATTTCCCACTGGTACGCAGCGCCAGCAGTTGCGGGCGGAGAGTCAACCGGGACCTTGGTGTAGTAGATATCGTACATCACCTTCGAGCCCAGCTTGTCGTAGGTGACGATCGAGTACTTCTGCGTGTTCGACGTTACCGGGTCGACAGCCGCGTTTTCGCTCGGAAGCGTATTGGGGTCAGTGACGACCGTCGCACCCGGCTTCAGGTTACCCGTCCAGGTTCCGGTCGATGTCGGGACGGCTTCCAGCTTCTGGTCGCCCATGACGTTGATCGGCACGAGGCCATCGAAGCCGTTGACGACGACGGCCGGAGCCGATGCACCCCACGGATAACCCATCAGCGTGAAGCCGGCAGAGTTGACGAGGTTGCCGCTGCCGTCCTTCGTGAAGTCGCCGGCACGCGTCAAGACCGGCGTACCGTCAGCGCCCTGAACAATGAAGAAGCCGTCGCCGGAAATAGCGAGGTCGTAGCCAGAGGTGGTGTAGGAGATGTCACCCTGAGCAGAAACGGCCTGACGAACGGAGGACTGTACACCGCCGGAATTGTAGTTACCGGCCGTGGAGGGCAGGACGAGCGACGAGAAAGCCGTCGATACCGCCTTGTAGCCCGTGGTGTTTGCGTTCGCGATGTTGTCGGCGACGGTGCTCAGGCGGTTTGCCTGGGCATTCATGCCGGACACTGCCGTCTTCATGCTGCCAAAAATGCTCATCTGAAAACCTCGTTTTCCTTGATAGCTTGGAGAGTATTTGGCGGGCCTTGCGTGAAGCTGTCTGGTGGCGAGCGGACCGTTCGAAATGTTGAACGGGCGCCCGCGCAGCAGGGCCCAGCACTGAAATCAGTTCCAGTCGATGCAGTAGCCAAGGAAACGCTTCGAATCGACCGGGTCGAAACCGAGCTTCTTGCGCAGCTTCTTGCGCAGCTTGGAGATATGGCTTTCGACGACGTTCTCTTCGACTTCCTCGTCGAAGATGCCGTAGATGGCGTTGAAGATCTGGGTCTTCGTGACGCGGCGTCCACGGTTGGCAATCAAATATTCGAGGATGCGGCGCTCGCGGCGCGGCAGCGCGAAAACTTCGCCGTGGATTTCGGGATCGCGGCCGTCCGAGAAGACGCGGATCGCGCCGATATCGGTGTGGCTTGCAATCGCTTTCAGGCGGCGGCGGATGGCCGCAGCGCGAGCGAGGATTTCACGGGGGTGAACCGGCTTGCGGACCACGTCGTCGACACCGCAATCAAAAAGTGCAAGCGTCGTTTCGAGCGAGGGCTGATCGCTGACCGCGATGACAGGCGCCTGGGAGCGATCGCGGATTGCCCGCGGCAGCTCGAAGGTCTGCTGGCCCTGGCCGATCAGGAATGCTTCAACAGCAGCGATATCCGAGTCCGCCGCCGTCTGCACCCATTCGCCAAATTCGTTTGGATCAAAGCCTGTCGAAGGAATGCCTTCCCGGCCAAATAGAGATGTATATCCATCCTTAACGAGCTCGCGCTCATCAACCACGACGATCATTCGTCCGCCTCCGAATCAGTGTGGCACTTCGATGATCTATGGGTACGAATCGTACGAATCTGGAACAAGGTGTTGGAAGTTAATGGCAGGAATTAATAGTTGCTTAACCTTTGCGTCCCGATTTGCTCTACATATAGTAGGTCACCGGACTTATGCACACAAAAATTTCGTGGAAAAGTTAACACCTGGTAAATTAGGCCTTGCGTGGCCAGATTCTGGCGGATTCCTGCCACATTTCGACACGATTCCGCTTTGTTCTCTTTTTACCATCTTTGGTTGCATCAATTCTGACAGAAGTTACTCGCATTAGGAGTCCACTTGCCGTAGCCGGTGGCGACCAGATTGGCGATCACCCGGCAGACATACTGCTTCTGCGCGGGGTCGTTGTTGGGTCCTGCGTGGTATCTCGCTACCGCCATCGTCCAGGTTTCGTGACGGTCGTGGAGGTTGCGCAGGAACTTCGCCGCGTATTCGACATTGGTGTGCGGGTCAAACATTTCCTCAGCGGAGCGGAAGTTCTCGCCATGAAAGTAATGGTTGATCTGCATGCAGCCGATGTCGATCAGTTTCGCGCCGGCGCGGGTCGCCGTATCGAACTGGCGCATGGCATCTGCTTCGGAGGGTGGAAAGACCGCCTTTCCCTCGATATTGAGCGCGAAGGGATACAACGATCCCTTGCGTCCCGTCTCCGTCAAACCGACCGAGTAGAGGATGCCTTCGGGGATGCCGTACTTGGCAGCGGCCGACTGGATTTCCTTCTCGCACGCGCCGTTGGAGGCGGCTGCCTCAGAGGTAAACGCCGCCAGAACCGCTGCTGCGATCGGAGCCAGAAGCAGCGCCTTCCACGCCGGTCTCAGCTGCGCCATCAAAGCCTCCATTCCCTCGCTGTGCGGTCTGCGACTGGCGCTCACGCGCCTCGCCGCCCTGTCCCTGCTGCAGGGATTGCTGGCCGGACTGGCCCTGTGCGTTCGCCTGTGCGCTGGTATCGGTCTTTTCGACCGGCGCCATGCTGATGGTAACGTTGTCGACCGTGTAACCCTGGCTGCGCAGCGATTCGAGGATCTTGCTGTGATCTTCCTTGAGCTGACGGTAGGCCGCGCCCGTCTCGACCTTCAGATCGACGTTGAGGGCATCGCCGGACAGGCGCATCGTCGCCGTGACGAGACCGAGATCGATCGGCGTCATCTGGATCTTCAGCGTATTGACGACCTTGCCGGTGCTCGTCCACTCGGCGGCGTTCGACAGCGCCGAGCCAGGCTGCATGGCCTGCGCCCATTCCTTGTCGCCGCTGATGGCAGCGGTGACCGAAGCGGAGTTCTGCGCGAGGCCGATATAGCGGCGCGATTCGAGCACGGTGACGTTCTCGACATCCGTCTTGGCCTTGGCGCCGGTCTCTCCGGCATTTTCGGCGCCGATATGAATATCCATCGATTCACCGCGGCCATCGGCGCGGCTCAAACGGAAGATCTTGCCATCGGCAGCCTCGGAGCCCTCAGCGCCCGGCACGGGCACCTCGGCAGCCTTCGGGCCGCTGATCGCCGCCAGCGCGTCCGTGGCATGCGTTTCCGCCTTGCCGGTTGCCTCGACCTTATCTTCCTTCTTGTCCTTGCCAGGCGCGGTGTCGTCCTTCGCCTTCACGGCGGTGCCCTGCATGACCGTGGTGATCACGGCAGGCTGCTGCGGGACGTCTTTCTTCAGGAGATCGAGCGCATCGCTTGCGGCATCCTCGGTCTCGCCCTTGGAAGACTTCTTGGTTTCTTCGCCCTTTGCCGGCTTGGCGCCCTTGGCGGCCTGCGGCAGGGTGTCTTCGTCGAGCTTGTCGGACTTGTCCTTGGTATTCTTTTCTTTCGGCAGCGCAGCGGCTTCCTGCAACTGTTCCTTCAGCGTCTTGCCGACCGAGACCGTTTCCGGCTTGGTTTCGGCCTGCTGCTTCAGCGAGGTGTCGCTGAGGTCGATGATCGGCTTCGGATGCTGGCGCGACCGGGCGATGACATTGGCGTCGGCCTGGGTGTCAGCGGGTTGCGAGCCGTCAGCGGCCTGCGCGTCGTTCGCCCCCTGGCCGTTATCGCCGGCTTTCTGCAGGACGTCTGAAAAGCCGCCCTTGCCGCCATCATCGTCCTTGCCGACAGGGCGATTGGATTTCGCTGACGGCGCCTCAACCGGTGCCGCTCCCCCCGAAACGCTGATATCCATGATCTCAATTGCCCTCTTCGCCCAGCAACTTGTCGATATCGTCAAGCTTGGACCGGTTCGCAGCCATAAAGGATTTGTAGGCAGGATCAGCATTCTGCTGGTCCTGGCTGCTGTCTGCCGGGAGCGCCGGTGCCGCTCCGTCGTCAACCGGTTCCGACGGGGGAGCGGTGGGCGATTGCGATTCGGCGTCCGTAGTAACAGCGGCCTGTTCTGAAGTATTCTCTTCATTAGAAGAAGTAGAATCGCTTGCTTGCGTCAAGCTTGCAGGGTCAGGCGCTTTCAATACTTGTTCTGCCACGGAGCGGGCAGCGGCCCGCAGCGCCTTGTCTCGATCCGAGAGATCGCCATCGGCGACCTTGCCGATATGCTGGGCCGCCGAATCGACGTCCGGCGTCGAGACCGACGCCATATTGCCATAGAAGCTCGCCAGCGCACCGAGCGGATCGGTTTCGCCGCCCGACAGGGCCTGGGCGTGTTCCGCGGCCGTCTTGGAGAGCTCGACCTTGCCGGCAATGCCTGCAGCGCGCGCGATGCGCAGATAGACTTCGCGCTGACGCGCATCATCCATGAAACTCAGGATGCTGACGACGTCCTCGGTCTTCACGTCATGCTCATGATCGACGATCAGCTTAACGAAGAGATCGGCGAACTGACTGGCGTAAGGCGAGTGCAGGAAGCGGCGGACATAGCGCTGCGAATAGGCCATGCCCTTGTCGACAAGCCCGGCCTCGACGCTGATCGCCACGGAGCGGCGCAGCGCCGCCTCCTCGACGATAGTGCCGGGCGCCGATAGGCGCGCCTGATCGTAGAGCTTCAGCGCCTCGAGTGGGCTGCGGGCAACCATGACGTTGCCGCCGACCAGCGAGAGATAGGGGCCGATCTTCTTGTCGCGATATTCGTTTGCGGTCTCGACCAGCGTCTTGGCGACGAGCAGGCCCTTGCCGCTCAGATACTTGCGCAGCACATCGGTGACGCGATTGTCGAAATAGCCGTTGACGTCGCGGGAGACGAGATATTCGAGCGTGGCGGGGTTACCGCCGCTCATCGCATAGACAAGCGCCGCATCGACGTTGCGGTCGTCATCAAAGACGGCGGGATCGACGGTGCGCAGGCGCTGATCGATCGTGCCCAGCATGAAGCGCTGCATTTCCGCGGCGGAGTGATCGCCTGAGACAACGGAATCCTGCACGAACTGCAGCGAGCGCAGCATCTTGTAAGGCGCCAGATCTTCCTGCTCGTCGGCGCGCGCGGCCGCAGTCGCTGCAAGCGCCAGCCCGAGTGCGATCGACAGAAGACGATGGTGCTTGCGGCGCGCCATGGCTTACCCCTGATCCCCCTGGACGAGGATTTCGATACGGCGGTTTGCGGCATTGAGCGGATCATCGGGCAGCTTCAGCTTGCGATCGGCAAAGCCGGAGACCTGCGAGACACGCCCCTCTCCGAGACCGCCGCGAACCAGCATGTAGTAGGCAGCCTGGGCGCGGTCCATGGACAGGCGCCAGTTCTCGTTATCGGCGCCCTTGTACTGACGCGCGTCGGTATGGCCGCGGATGACGACCGCACCCTGGCGGGCCTTCAGCACTTCGCCGATCTTCTCCATCGCCAGAACCATTTCCTTGCGGGGAACGGCCGAGCCGACATTGAACATGGAGTCGTTCGCCTGGTCCGACAGACTGACCAGCAACCCGCCTTCCGCCGGAACGACGGTGAGACCCTCGGCAAGCTTGCCGGCGACGCCGGTGATCTGCTTGGCGATCTCCTGCTTCAGTTCGTCGGCCTTCTTCTCTTCCTCGGCCTGCTTGACCGGATCGGACTTTTCTTCTTCGGTCTTTGCGGCATCGTCAGGCTTCTGATCGTCCGCCTTGCCGTCTGCGGTCTTGTCGTGCTGCTTGTCGGCCGGCTTTGCGTGCTGGTCGGCAGGCTTGACGTCCGCGGTGTCGGTGTCCGGCTTCTCGGCTTCGAGCTTTGCCAGCTCGGTCGCGTCAGGCTGTTCCTTGGCGTCCTTGGTCGCCGGCGTCTTGCCAGGATTGTCGGCGCGCGTCACCTCGACCTGCTTCGTCCAGAAATCCGGATCGAAGGGATCGCGATAGGCTTGACCGCCGTCGGCGCCGGTCGCGGGGCCGGAATCGGCTGCACCGCCCTCGCCCTTGGCACTGACATTGGCCTGCTGCCCGACTTCCTGGGCGATCTCGGCCAGAACGGAGTATGGGTTCTCGAAGAAGTCGGCTTCGGAATAGTTGGTCTGGTCGCCAGAGGTCGATGTCTGGTCGTCGCCGCTTGCAGCCGATGCGCCCTGCGTCTGCTGCTCTTCCTTCTGCTTGGACTTGTCCTTAGTCTCCTCGCCGTCAGCCGTATCGACAGGCTTCTTCAGGCCCTTTTCGGTCGGCTTTTCATCGGCGAGCTTGATCGGATTGAAGTAGGTCGCGACCGAGGCCTTGGTTTCCTCGTTGGCGGCGTTGACCAGCCACATGACGAGAAAGAAGGCCATCAGTGCCGTCATGAAGTCGGCATAGGCAATCTTCCAGGCACCGCCATGGGCGCCATCGTGGTCGCCACCGCCATGTTTCTTGACGATGATGACTTCGTTCTTGCCGTGGTGGTGATTTTCGCTCTCGCTCATTCCAGAACTTTCTTCAGGCTGGCCGACCAGGCCGAGATGCGCGTCACGAGAACGGAACCATCAACCTCAACTGCAAGATCCACATCATCGGTTTCGAGATGACGCAGCAGACCGGGCTTTTCGCCAAGTGCCTTTTCCAGCAGGGCAAAGAGTTTTGCCGGTCCCTTGACGACGACAGGGCCGGCAGCGCCATCCAGGATCGCCTCGCGCAACAGGGCGGCGAGACTTTTGACGGCATCCTCGGCGACTGCCTCGGTCACGACAGGCGCAACGGCCTTGACGGCGGCGGCACTGACGAGATCGGCGACATCGAATGCGATATTGGAAAGACGCGCAGCAATCAGCGCCGCCAGCTCTTCCTCATATTTGGCCTTCAGCTCCTCGAATTCACGCTGGTGAATGAGTTCGAGGGTCTGCATTTCGACGGCATGCTTTTCGCTGAGCTCCGCCGTCGCGGCCGCATGGCCCTCGGCATAGGCGCCGCGCTTCTCGGCTTCCAGATCGACAACCGGCTCTTCGGCGATATCGGCGAAGCCGCCAAAGGTATCGTCGGCAAACTCCAACGGCTCCGGAGCCGGGGCGACGGGCTTGATGTCACTGAAATCCTTGAGATAGCGGGAAAGCATCGCGCTCATCGTGTCGACCCGTTATCTGCGAAAAGATGCGGCATGCCTGCGCCCCGTTCAAACCAACTCCGACGGCCGCCCAAAACCTGATGCGCCATCCTTGCCTGAAACCTAGAAAGCCAAACTTGCGCGAGGATGAATGGCGGACGCAAACGCCCGCCATCTGGACGGGAATGCTACTCGAGAAGGATCAGGATGTTGCCGGCCGACGTGTTGAGGATGTTCATCGCTTCGGTGGCAACGTTGAGCTGCGTCCCGATCGCCGTCTGGCGCGTGGAGGCTTCGTCCATGTCGGTGTCGACGAGCGCGCCAACCGTGGTGTCCAGCGAATCCATCATCTTGCTGATGTAATCGGAGCGCGCGTCGATCTGGTTCTGCATGATGCCGAGACCGGATGCCGTCGTGTTCAGGCTCGAGAGGATCTTCTCGACCGCGGACTGCATGTCGGCAAGGTCCTGGCTCGATGTGCTGTCCGAAAGCGCAATCTCGGTGCCGCCTGCCGGCGTGCTGGAATTGGCGTTGAGCAGGTAAAACTGGCTACCGGTGCCATTGCCGGGATCGATCGCCTTCGTCAGCAGACCCTTCGACGCGTCGCGGGAATCGATCATCACCAGGTTCGACGAGGGAATGCTGATGTTCTCGGGGTAGAACTGGCCGTTCGGACCGCGCGTATAGCCACCGATCACCGAGCGGGTGTCGGGCATGGCGGAGCTGTTGTTGTAGAGCCAGTTTTCGCTGGAGAAGCTGGTGCCGGTGACGGCGGACTGGAGCTGGCCCTTCAGCTGCTGAAGCGTCGTGTTCAGCTTGTCGCGATCGTTTGCCGGGTCGGCAGCCGAGACGAGCGTCGACTTGATGTTGGTGACGAGGTCGATCAGCGAGTTCATCGACGTGTAGGTCGTATCGACCTTGGCAGCGCCGAGGCCGAGAGCGTCGTCGATGGTCTTCAGCGAATTGCCGTCGGTGCGCAACGTCTGGGCGTAGGACCAGTAGGTGGCGTCATCGGCCGCGGACTGGATGCGCAGCTCGGACGAGATCTGCTGCTGGATCTTGTCGTTATCCTTGCCGAGGCCGCGCATAACGTTCAGTGCGGTCAGCGCAGCAGGGTCCTGAATGGAATAAGCCATCTGTCGATCTCTTGTATGAATGGAAAGGGACAGACCGGAAACCGGTAGCGACAGATTATGGCCTCATGCCCCCGGCAATCGGCCGGTGCGTCGCTGTAAAACAAATCAACTCGCCGGTGAAATTAACCCGAACTTAAGCATGCTTTCAAGGCTTGGAGCGGTCCGGCGGGCGGAAACTTCACGATCGCTGTAACAAATTGTTTTTAAATGAGAAATCGCGCCTTTTGAGCGCGATTTCGAGATCTTTTCTGCTGGTTGAAAATCGCGACGCAAGATTCGATCCAGCTTCAATTTTCCGGCTTAGCGCTGGAAGAGCGTGAGAACGTTCTGTGCGCTCGAATTTGCGATCGACAGCGACTGGATGGCGAGCTGCTGCTGTGTCTGCAACGCCGTCAGTTTGGACGATTCTTCTTCCATGTTCGCGTCAACGAGACGGCCGACACCGGAGTCGATCGAGTCGCTCAATGACGAGACGAAATTCTCCTGCAGCTGAATTCGCGTCGAGATCGAGCCGAGCTGCGAGGCAGCCTTGGTCATCGATTCCAGACCCTGCTCGACGACGTTCAACGCGAGTGTGATATCGCCGTCCGACATGTTGGAGATGTCGAGCGAGAAGATCGAGCCGACAGTGCCGTTGGTCGAGCCGATGATACCGGTGGAGGTATCGATCGCGCCGTTGCTGGTGCCGAACAGGACGTTGCCGTTAGAGGCCGAATTGAGGACGTATTCGGTGGTCGTAACCGAGGTTTCGCCGTTGCCGTCGCGGACGAAGGAGGAGACGACGCTCTTCGTTTCGTTGCCTGCGACCCAGTTTTCGCCGGAGAAGGATGCCGATTGGGCGATGCTCAGGAGCTGCGACTGCAGCTGCTTCACTTCTTCCTGGATCTTGGTGCGATCGACGCCCTTTTCGGTTGCAGCGACGATCTTGGCCTTGATTTCGGTGACGACGTCGATGGCGTTGTCCATCGCGGAATAGGCGGTGTCTACCTTTGCGGCGCCAAGACCCAGTGCGTCGGAGACTGCGGACAGGGCCTTGTTGTCGGAGCGCATGGTGGTCGCAATCGACCAGTAGGCTGCGTTATCTGCAGCCTTGGAGACACGGTAACCCGAGGAAACATGGTTCTGTGTCGTTTCAAGATTATTATTAATGCTACGAAGTGTCTGAAGTGCAGCCATGGCTGCGACGTTCGTCAAAATGCTCGTCATGAAAAATGTGCCCCTTATTGGCAAAAACGTCGAGAAGGGACATTCCGGCCTACCGGGAACGGGAAGCAGCGCTCATGCCTGTTAACCTGCGATTAATCTCGGTTAACTCACCGTTACGTTGAGCGCAGAAGACGGCAAAATGGTTAACAAATCGTTAACGCCAACGACAAAAAGCCGCACCTGTTAAGGCGCGGCTTCTTTTCAGTGCCCGCCGGACTTAGCCGGCGGGTATGTTTTCTGGACTTATTAGCCGCGGAAGAGCGACAGGATGTTCTGCGAAGAGGAGTTAGCGATCGAGAGCGACTGGATCGCGAGCTGCTGCTGCGTCTGCAGAGCGGTCAGCTTGGAGGACTCTTCTTCCATGTCGGCGTCAACGAGGCGGCCAACACCCGAGTCGATTGCGTCGCTGAGCGACGAAACGAAGTTGGACTGCATGTCGATGCGCGAGGAGATCGAACCGAACTTCGAACCGAGCGAAGTCATGTCCTTCAGAGCGGTTTCAACGTCGGTCAGCAGGTTGTCGATGTCGCCCTTGGTCGTGGAAGCGCCGATCGTGAACGAGGTGATCGAGAAGCCCGACGAAGCGCCGGTCGTGCCGAGAATGCCACCCGTACCAGCCGTTGCGTCGGTGTAGAGCAGGTCGGTTTCGGCAGCCGTGTACTCGGTCGTGGTGACCGAAACGCCGCCGGAGCTGCTGCGGACGAAGGACGAGACAACGCTCATCGTTTCGCCGGCGGTGTTGGCAACCCAGTTTTCGCCGTTGAACGAAGCGGAAGAAGAGATGCTCTTCAGCTGAGCCTGGAGCTGGGTGATTTCGTCCTGAACCTTGGACTTGTCAACGCCGTCTTCAGTTGCGGCAACCAGCTTCGACTTGATTTCGGAAACGACGTCGATCGAGCTTTCAACGGCAGTGTAAGCCGTGTCGACCTTGGCAGCGCCCATGCCGAGAGCGTCAGAAACAGCGCCGAGGGCCTTGTTGTCCGACTTCATCGTCGTGGCAATCGACCAGTAAGCTGCGTTGTCGGCAGCCTTGCCAACGCGCAGGCCCGACGAAACGTGGTTCTGGGTGTCGGACAGGTTCTGGTTGACGTTGCGCAGCGTCTGCAGTGCGGACATTGCGGAATTGTTGGTAAGAATGCTGGTCATTTTAAATGTGCCCCTAATTGGCTACGTGATGAAGGGCATTCCGGTCTCACCGGGAACGGCGCTCAGCGTCATGCCTGCCGATCGTCTGTTGATCGACCGCCGTTTCGATGTCCCTAGGAAACAGCATCATAGTTAAAACAACCTAAACACGACCCAAAAAAAATCGTTAAAAATCGGTAACTTACGCTATTTTAGCATTAAGGGCTTGTTAACGAAAAATGGCCGGTGAAACACCGGCCATTTCCATTTTTGTGATGTGCTGTTCCGGTCTTAGCGGAAGAGCGACAGGATGTTCTGCGAAGAGGAGTTAGCGATCGAGAGCGACTGGATCGCGAGCTGCTGTTGCGTCTGCAGCGCGGTCAGCTTGGAGGACTCTTCTTCCATGTCCGCGTCAACGAGGCGGCCAACACCCGATTCGATCGAGTCGCTGAGCGACGAGACGAAGTTCGACTGCATGTCGATGCGCGAGGAGATCGAGCCGAACTTGGAGCCGAGCGAGGTCATGCTCTTCAGTGCGGTTTCAACGTCCGAAAGCAGGTTGTCGATGCCGCCCTTGGTCGTGGAGGAGTCGATCGTGAACTCGGTGATCGACTTGCCCGACGAAGCGCCAGCCGTGCCGAGGATACCGCCGGTGCCGGCAGTTGCGTCGGTGTAGAGCAGGTCGGTATCGGCAGCCGTGTATTCCGAAGTCGTGACCGAAACGGCACCCGAGCTGCTGCGGACGAAGGACGAGACAACGCTCATCGTTTCGCCGGCGGTGTTGGCAACCCAGTTTTCGCCGTTGAACGAAGCGGAAGAAGCAATGCTCTTCAGCTGAGCCTGGAGCTGGGTGATTTCGTCCTGAACCTTGGACTTGTCAACGCCGTCTTCAGTTGCAGCAACCAGCTTCGACTTGATTTCGGAAACGACATCGATCGAGCTTTCAACGGCGGTGTAAGCCGTGTCGACCTTGGCAGCGCCCATGCCGAGAGCGTCAGAAACAGCGCCGAGGGCCTTGTTGTCCGACTTCATCGTCGTGGCGATAGACCAGTAAGCAGCGTTGTCGGAAGCCTTGCCAACGCGCAGGCCCGACGAAACGTGGCTCTGCGTGGAGGAGAGGTTCTGGTTGACGTTACGCAGCGTCTGGAGAGCTGCCATTGCGGAAGTGTTGGTGTTAATGCTTGTCATAATCTGTCCCCTAGAAAACTAGATACAAAAAGGAGGACATTACCGGACTGCTATTACCGGCGATGACGGACCTGCTTCATGCAACTCGGCGCCTTCTTTTTTGGCCCCAAACCCGTCATGTCCAGGGCAATCTCGCAGCCAATACTTGCCAACTTCTTAAAAGTGGCAGGGGGCGCCAAACCCCTGCAGTCTATAGTTAAACAATCCGGAACAGGGGGTCGGAGACAGTTAAATTCCGCCCGTTCCAAAGCAATACACCGGCTTCGTGCAAGCTTCGGATGCAAATGTGCCATGGCCAGAAACAGCACAGCTCGCCTCGTCCAGACGCGGCGGCTCGCTGCGTGCGGCAGCATCGATGTTTTGATCAGCGCATTTCCTAACGGAGTTCGGTTTTGAACAGCAAAGTCTCGTTTTCGGTGGCGTCCCGAGAATTTCAGGCAGGCCGCTATACGCAGTCCCTCGCAACACTGAACCAGCTGATTGACACCCAGAAGGATGCGAAGACCTACGCCCTGCTCGCAAAGAACCTGCTGCAGCTCGGCTTCAAGTCCGACGCGGCGAAGTCCTACGGGCTTGCGGCCAAGGCCGGCGGTGCGAACGCCTACGAATATTACAAGCTTGCCGCGCGCCTGCACTACGATTGCGGCGAACACGATGAAGCGCTGGTCATCTGCATGCGCAACTTCGAGAAGGCGCAGAAGGATCCCGACCTGGCATTCATCCTGGTCTCGGTCTTCTATGCGCGCCAGCAGCGCGATCTGATCCAGCCGCTGAAGAACGTGCTGTCCAAGAGCAGCAACCGCGAACATCTCCAGGCCGCCGCGACGCTGGTCTCCAACGATCTCAGCGACCCGTCCAACGAGCAGCTCGCCCGCAACATCTTCAAGCGCTTCCCGAAGGATTTCTCGGCGCGCTTCCTGTATCTGATCTTCCTGCGCGAATTCAACGACTACGAGGAAAGCCTCAGGCACCAGAAGGTCGTCGACGACGCGGTCCTCGATGGCCGGCCGGAAGTGCTGCGCAAGGACCATCCCTTCTATCACCTGCACTGGTGCGGCAACGAAGATCTCAACCGCCTGCCGATGGTCGGCGTGCCGAAGCTCGATCCCGACAAGGTCGCGGCGCGCCGGGCGCAGCCGCATGCATGGTCGGACAAGATCCGCATCGGCTACATGTCCGCCGACTTCTGGGACAACCACGCAACCATGAAGCTGATGCAGCGGGTTCTCGAACTCCACGATCGCGACAAGTTCGAGATCGTGCTGTTCGACCACAGCGGCCCCTATGCCCTGCTGAACAACAAGACCGACCGCAGCAAGTGGGGCACGATCGTCGACATCCACGGCGTCTCCGACCAGGAAGTTCTCCGGCTGGTGCGCGAGCACAATATCGACATCATGGTCGACCTGAAGGGTCATACCGCAGATAGCCGCGCCAACAGCTTCAACATCCCGCTGGCGCCCGTGCACGTCGCATGGCTCGGCTTCCCCGGCAGCACGCTGGGTATCGACCTCGACTACGTCATTGGCGACCAGTTCGTCCTGCCTGACGTCGCCAAGCCGTTCTACCACGAGAAGTTCTGCCGCATGCCGGAGAGCTACCAGCCGAACGACCCGTCGAACCGTCCGCAGCCGAAGCCGGTGACGCGCGAGCAGTACGGCCTGGCGGACGATGCCTTCGTATTCGCTTCCTTCAACGGTAACCGCAAGATCACGCCGGAAGCCATTGCGAGCTGGACGCGGATCCTGAAGCGGGCGCCGAACAGCGTGCTGTGGCTGATGAGCAATTCTCCCCGCAATGAGGAGAACCTGCGCAAGGCGTTCCGGGCATCCGGTATCGCGGCGAACAGGATCATCTTCTGCGCCCGTACCGGCTACCAGGAGCATATCGACCGTATCCAGGCCGCCGATCTCGGTATCGACACTTTCCCGGTCAACGGTCACACGACCACATCGGAACAGCTGTGGGGCGGTCTGCCGGTTCTGACGATGAAGGGCACCAACTTCGCCTCGCGCGTCAGCGAGAGCCTGCTGAACGCCATCGGCCTGCCGGAGCTGGTCGGCAAGGATTTGCAGGATTACGAGGATATGGCTGTCGAGCTCGCCAACAATCGCGAGAAGGTCACGGCCTACAAGGCGCATCTCGCCGAGCAGCGCTATATCGCTCCGCTCTTCGATGCCGAGCGCTTCTGCAAGCATCTCGAGCAGGCCTTCGTGACTATGGCCGACCGCGCCAAGCGCGGCGAGGCTCCCGACCACTTCGACGTCCCTGCCCTGCCGGCCCGCACGCAGCCGTTCTGGACCGCATAAGGTTCGAGAGCCGACAAACACAAAACCCGCCGGAGAGATCCAGGCGGGTTTTTTGTTGTCTGCTGTGGCGGCCGAAGACCCGGCCAGGGAAAACTGCTGTGGCTTAGCTGAACGAGCGAACCAGGCTGCCGACCAGAAGGTTCCAGCCGTCGATGAGCACGAAGAAGAGAATCTTGAAGGGCAGCGAGATCGACGTCGGCGGCAGCATCATCATACCCATGGCCATGGTGATGGTGGCGACGATCAGGTCGATGACCAAGAACGGCAAGACGACGAGGAAGCCGATTTCGAAGCCGCGGCGGATTTCCGAGATCATGAAGGCCGGGATCAGCACGCGGTAATCGATCTGGGCGCCGGTCTGGACGTTCTGGCCACGCTCACGTGCAAGATCGACGAAAAGCGCCAGATCCTTGTCGCGGGTATTGGCGGCCATGAAGGTGCGGAACGGCTCGGCGATGCGCTGGATGGCTTCCTGTTCCTGGATCTGGTTGGAAAGCAGCGGCTGCACCCCATCCTGCCAGGCTTTGTCGAAGGTCGGCGTCATGACGTAGAAGGTCATGAACAGCGACAGCGACAACAGGATCATATTGGATGGCGTCGAGGAGAGGCCGAGGCCGGTGCGCAGGATCGAGAAGGCGATGATGAAGCGCGGAAAGCTCGTCACCATGATCAGGATGCCCGGCGCGACCGAAAGAACGGTCAGAAGGCCGAATGTACGGATGATCCAGGCCGCGACCGAACCATCGACAGGGATATTCAACAGATTTGTCGGCAGCTGCTGAGCCACCGCCAATTCCGGTACCGCCATCATGGCGGCCAAGAAAATTATGAATCGAATCATTCGACGACAAAGGTCCTGAACATGACCTTGGATACGCGCCCCTGAGAGCGCAGGTCAACACGTTCCTGGATGTCATCCCGTAGATATTGGAAGCCGCGCGGACCTTCGATCTGCTGCAGCGAAACAGTGCGGATGTAAGCCATTATATCCTGATGGATATCCTCCGCGACCTTCACGTCGGGGGGGCCATTGAAGAGAAGTGCGACCTCTAGCCTCACCCAGTTTTCGGAGGGATAAGCGAGATTCGAGGTGATCGGCTCGAGCTGGACGACGTTGTTGGCCTCGGTCGAGATATGCGGAAGGCCGGTTTCGCCCTCCTTCTTCTCGCCTCCGGCCGCCTTCGGGTCGGCCGGCTTTTCGGCCTGCTCGGCGCTCTTGACGTTCGGGGCGAGTATCGAGCCGACAGCCCAGCCACCGCCGGCGCCGAGAAGGGTCAATACCGCGACGCCGACGATCGTCATCATCGCTCCGGATTTCTTCTTCGGTTTGGCTTCGCCTGTTTCTTCGTCTGCCATGGTTTCCTGGCCTTAGAGCGGTGAGAAGAGATCGACGGCCTGCTGGCCGCGCGGCGGCTGCTGCACTTCCATCAGGCGGCCGCGGCCACCGTAGGAGATGCGGGCTTCGGCGATCTTTTCATACGAGATCTGGTTTTCGGCGTTGACGTCCTGCGGTCGAACGATACCGGCGACGTTCAGGATACGGATTTCCTGGTTGACGCGGACTTCCTGCGAGCCGCTGATGACCAGGTTGCCGTTTTCCAGGATGCCGGTGACCACCGCGGCGACGAGCAGCGTCAGCTTTTCGGAGCGGTCGATCTTGCCCTTGCCGTCGGTGCTCGTGTCAGAGCCGTAGGTCAGGTCGGTCTTGGACTTCGGGTTCCAGCCGAGGATATTGGCCTGAACGTCCCAGTTCATGCCGCTGGAATTGGTGCGGCTACGGCTGGTATCGTTCTCGAACGACGCTTTGTCGTTGATCTGGATGTTGACCGTCAGGATATCGCCGACGTTCAGAGCGCGGGCATCCTTGAAGAGCGCGGCCTGGCTATCGCTCCAGAGCGAATAGCCCTGTGCGACCTGGCGCGGCTGCTTTGGATAAAGCGCCATCTGCGGCGTCTGGCCATAGGCCAGGCCGCTGCCGATCGGGCTCATGGCGGGCGCCCTGCCGATCTCTCTCACGGACTGCGGCGACTGGCAGCCGGCGAGAAGGGCAACGGCGGCGATGGCAGCCGGGAAACGCTTATTCATGAGGGATCCTTCGACGTATTGGGATCGGATGCACTTGCAATGATGTTGGCGATGACGGCTGCCTTTTCAGGATCCATCTCGGCCAGGATCAGGCTCGACTGACGCGCACCGAGCCGCATGATCACGGCCGCCGCGATCCCGGTATTGGCCTTCTCAAGCTGCAGCGCCGCCGCGTCCGGCTTCATGTTCTTGTAGATGTCGGTGAGGCCCGCTTCCGCCTGCTTGAGGAAGTCGTTGCGGCGCTTCAGCCAATCCTGATACTCGGCCTTGCGCTTGTCCATCTCGGCCATGCGCGTATCGATATCGGCCCGGAGCTTTTCCAGATCCTGCTTCTGCAGCAGATAGCGCTGGTCGCGAGCGGGATCGGCAATGTTGGTGCAGAACTGCTTGATCTCGTCCTCGGAGGTGATGTCGCCCTCAGGCTTCGGCGCTTCCTGGGCAAAGGCGCCCGGGATCGTCAGCAGCATGACGGCGGCGGCCGGCAATGCCAGGCGCCGCACGAGTTCCGAGACGGTCATGTCCTTGTTGAGCTTGATCATTGCAGTACGAGCTCCGCCTGCAGAGCGCCTGCAGATTTGATGCCCTGAAGGATGGCGATAATGCCGTCAGGCTTGACGCCAATATTGTTCAGGCCGGCGACGAGCGTCCTGAGATCGGGCCCCTGCAGGATCGCGACACGGCCGCCGGTTTTCTGTGCGGCGATATCCGTCTGCGGCTGGACCGCCGTCTGCCCCTTAGAGAAGGGCAATGGCTGGATGACCTGCGGCGTCTCGGTGACCTGCACGGTCAGCGTTCCGTAGCTGACGGCCACCGGCGAGACGCGGACGTCCGCACCAATGACGATGGTGCCGGTGCGCTCGTTGACGACGACCTTGGCCGGTGTATCGGTCTCGACGATGAGATTTTCGATATCGGCCATCAGGCGCGTGAGATCGGCTTCGCGCGGCTTCTGGACGATGACTTCCTGGGCGTCCTTGGCTTCGGCAACCGGACCGCCGAAACGAGAGGATGCATAGCCGTTGACAACGTCGGCGATGCGCACGGCCGTCGAGAAGTCGGGGTTGCGCAGCTGCAGCACGAGATTGACGGAATCCTTGAAGCGCGAGGGCAGCTCGCGCTCGATGATCGCGCCGCCGGGCACGCGGCCGGCGGTGGTCACACCTTCGGTCACGCTTGCGGCCGCACCCTGCGCCTGGAAGCCCGATACGACGACCGAGCCCTGGGCGACGGCGTAGATCTGGCCATCGGCGCCGGACAGCGAGGTCATGACCAGCGTACCGCCGCGCAGCGACGTGGCGTCGCCGAGCGAGCTGACATTGACGTCGATGCGGCTGCCGGGGCTGGCGAACGGCGGCAGGTTGGCGGTGACCATGACGGCCGCCGTGTTCTTGGCGTTCGATTCACCGCCCTGCGTCGAGATGCCGAGGTTCTGCAGCATGGCGCGCATCGACTGCTCGGTGAAAGGCGAGGCGCGGAAACCGTCACCGCTTCCCTGCAGACCGACGATCAAGCCGTAGCCGATCAGCTGGTTGTCGCGGCCGGCCTGCAGCGAGGCGATGTCCTTGATGCGCGAGGCCATCTGCGCCGAGGCGGGCGTCACGCTTCCCATGCACATGGAAAGAGCCGCAAACGCGGCGATGATGCGAGAGACGATCTTCATTTTGCCGCCACGTGAATGGTGCCGTCAGCGAGGACTGTACCGCTGATGATGACGCCCGAATCCATGTTGCGGGCGCGGATGACCTGACCGGTCGAGCCGTCTTCCAGCGGCGAACCGGCCGCCGAGATGGTCATGTTACCGATGTTGAAGACCAGCCGGATCTGCGAGCCGCGCGTCACCGTATAGGGTTCGCGCAGCGCCGAGACGCTGATCGTGCGGCCTGGAAGCAAGGTGCGCTTCGAAATCATCCCCTGCACCTCGTCGATCGACTTTGCATAGCCGCCGGAGAGGTTCGGGTTGGTGACTTCGACTTCCTGGAGCTGGCCGGCAGCGATGGTTTCGCCGGGATAGATGATCGCGGTCGGAACGACTGCGTAACCCATGCTGGCGTTCGCCGCCGGGGTCACGAGGATCCCGGCATAAGCGATCGCAGCGAATGCCGTCAGAGCGACGGTATTTCTCGCCCGGCGAAACATCATGTTCGGCCCTTTCCTAGATTACTTCAGGTTCTTGCTGACGATGGAGGCCATTTCGTCGGCAGTGGTGATGACCTTCGAGTTCATTTCATAGGCGCGCTGCGCGGAGATCAGGTCGGTGATTTCCTTCACCGGATCGACGTTCGACGATTCCAGGTAGCCCTGCTTCATGTAGCCATAGCCCTGCTCGTCGGGCGTGCCGACGACAGCTTCACCGGATGCCGGCGTCTGCTGGAACAGGTTGTCGCCGATCGGCTGGAGACCGGCTTCGTTGACGAAGTCTGCAAGCGTCAGCTGGCCGAGCGTCGTCGGATCGGTCTGGCCGGCGAGAACGGCGGTCACTTCGCCGGAGCGGCTGATCGTCAGCTGCGTCGAGCCGGTCGGGATGGTGACGCCGGGAACGACGGTATAGCCGTCGGCGGTGACCAGCTGGCCGGTCTCGTTCTTGTTGAAGGCGCCGGCGCGGGAATAGAGCGTCGTGCCGTCGGGCGCCTGAACCTGGAAGAAGCCGCGGCCGACGAGCGCGACGTCGAGGTCGTTGCCGGTCTGGCTGAGTTCGCCCTGGATGTGCAGGTTGCGCACGGCCGAGGTCTGAACGCCGAGACCGATATTCGCGCCTTCCGGCACGATCGCCTGGTTGGCGCGGTTGGCAACGCCCTTGGCGCGCTCGGTCTGGTACAGAAGGTCGGTGAACTCGGCGCGGGCGCGCTTGAAACCGGTGGTGTTGATGTTCGCGATGTTGTTCGCGATGACTTCGAGGTTGGTCTGCTGGGCATCCATGCCCGTGGCCGCAATGGCAAGCGCTCTCATCGGTCCGTCCTTATCCGGTTACATCTGCATCTTGGTGACGTCGAGGAAGGCCGAAACGACCTTGTCACGGATGGCAATTGCGGTTTGCAGCGTCTGTTCCGCCTGCAGCATGGAGTCGACGACCTCGCGGGTCGTCGCGGTGCCCTTGAGGCCGGCGAAGGACATGGATTCCGCGCCTTTTACCGAGTCTATGGCCTGGGTGGCCATGTTGCCCATAACGGAGGCGAAGCTCTGGTCTGCCTTTGCACTTTCGGCCGCCGAAGTGACCGAAGAGGAAGAATTCTCGCCAACGACGCTGCCGAGGCCGCGTGTGGAGGAAAGAGAACCGATGTTCTGTACGTTGCTGATCATTACTGGCTCTTCAGGAGGTCGATGGTGGAGGAGATCAAGTCGCGGGTCTGCTTGATGGTCTGCAGATTGGCGTCATAGGATCGGTTGGCTTCGCGCATGTCGGCCATTTCGACCAGCATGTTGACGTTCGGCAGCTTCACCACGCCGCGCTCATCCGCTGCCGGATTGCTGGGGTCGTATTCAGTGGTGAATTCCGATTCGTCGACGCCGAGCTTCTTGACGTTGACGGTGGTTAAGCCGGCTGCACGGTCAACCTGTTCGCCGAAGGTAACGGTCTTGCGGCGGTAGGGATCGGCACCAGGCGTGTCGCCGGTCGAACGGGCGTTCGCGATGTTTTCCGAGACAATGCGCAGGCGAGTCGATTGAGCCTCAAGCCCCGACCCAGCAATCTTCATGGCTGCTGATAAAGGATCCACGATTTTACTTCCTTACGGTCATCAACATCATTCGATTAAAGGAGCCGACCAGCGAGGTGTTCAGCTCGTATTGGCGCTTGATTTCGCCGGACTTGGAGAGTTCCTCGGCGAGACCGACGGTGTTGCCGGATTCCTGCACGCCGATCTCCTGATCGAGTGCGGCCTCCTTGACGTCGATGTCGCCGCTGGTGCTGAAGTCATTGCCGCTGAAATGCGCAGGATTGGTGCGCGCCATGGCAACATCAGACTTGTCGAGAACCGATTGAAAGGGCGTGATGTCCTTCGCACGGTACTTCGGCGTGTTCGCGTTCGCGATGTTGCCGGCCACAACCTCCTGACGGATCGTCAGCCATTCCGCCTGCCGCGAGGCCAAGTCGAAAAGTTGAATCGGTTGCATGGGAACTCTCCGTTTTTACTGAGACGACCCTAGGGCGGTAATCTTGCGTCAGACTTACGGAGAATTCGGCTTTTGCGGCCTGTTGCCGATCAGGCGCAGCACAAACGGAAAGGCCCCGGAAAACCGGGGCCGTGAAGCATTCCATTCAGCTCGAGAGGCTGACGCTTACTGGTAGATGTCGCCCTTGGAGGTGACGATCACCCATTTGCCGTCGCGCTGCTCGATCGTCGCCAGGCGGCTTTCGTCGGGAAGCACCGAACCGACGCGCACGACATACATGCCCGAGGGGTCTTCGATCAGCGCCCGGCCGTTTGCGACATGCAGGAGCTTGAAGCCGGAGCTCGCCGGGAATGGCTGGTCTTCCGGGACCAGGCCCTTGTCGATTTCCTTGCCGACGCTCGAGACCGTTGCTGTCGTCAGCGGGTCGATCGGCGGTTCCGGCTTGTTCTTGACTTCGTTCTTGTTGACCATCGCCAGCGGCGACACGCTGAAGACATTGCGGGCCGGCCAATCCGGGAGGTCGCGGGTGCGGTCGCCCTGGGCGATATTGAGGCTGAACTTGTCTTCGTTGAAGAAGACGTACCAAGGGAAGATCGCGGCAGCGCCGGCGAGCGCGAGACCGGTCACGGTCAGCACGCGGTCGAGCATCATCGACTTGCGCTTCTCATCGGATTTCAGCGGAGCAATGCGCTCGTCGTCGTCTTCAAACCCGGTCACGACTAACCTCTTTTGGGTGCAGGCTGGTTGGGCGGGGCTGCCCCAGCCTTGAGCGCAGCCGCGAGATCAGCAAAGGCATCTGCCGACGCCGATTCGCCCGGCGACTGTTTCAAAACATCGTAAATAATTGGTACCTGCTTGACCGCCATGTCCAAATCCGGGTCAGCACCCGGGCGGTAACCGCCGATCAGGCGAAGGTCGCGCGTCTCTTCAAAACGGTGGATCAGCGACTTCAGGCGCGAGACCAGCTTCTCCTGATCCGGCGTCCAGGCCTTGCGGGCGAGACGCGAGATCGAGGCCAGCGGATCGATCGGCGGATAGCGCCCCTCTTCCGCCAGGCTGCGCTGCAGAACGAGGTGGCCGTCGAGAATCCCGCGGGTAGAGTCGGCGATCGGGTCGTTGTGATTGTCGCCATCGACGAGGATCGAGATGATCGCGGTGATCGTGCCCGTGCCTTCGGGGCCGGGACCGGCGCGCTCAAGAAGACGCGGCAAT
This sequence comes from Rhizobium sp. 21-4511-3d, assembly GCF_053522545.1. Taxonomy (NCBI): domain Bacteria; kingdom Pseudomonadati; phylum Pseudomonadota; class Alphaproteobacteria; order Hyphomicrobiales; family Rhizobiaceae; genus Rhizobium; species Rhizobium sp. 21-4511-3d. The sequence continues at coordinate 194,271 of NZ_JBNWCF010000011.1, forward strand.
TCGGTGAAGACCGAGGCCGGATAGCCGCGGGCGATCGGCGGCTCGCCGGACGCCGTAGCGACTTCGCGGATCGCATGGGCGAAGCGGGTGACGCTGTCGACGATGAGCAGGACGTTCTGGCCCTGGTCGCGGAAATATTCGGCGATCGTCACCGCCGTCAGCGGCGCCATCTTGCGCAGCATCGGGCTTTCATCGCTGGTGGCGACGACGGCGATCGACTTTTTCATGTTTTCACCGAGCGTATCCTCGATGAATTCGCGCACTTCACGGCCGCGTTCGCCGACCAGCGCAATCACCACCTTGTCGAAGGCATCGGCCATGGCGAGCATCGACAAGAGCGTCGACTTGCCGACGCCGGAGCCGGCGAAGATGCCGAGGCGCTGGCCGTGGCAGAGCGGCGAGAAGATATCGACGGCGCGAACGCCGGTCTTGAAGCCCTTGTCGACGCGGCGGCGCGTCATCGACGGCGGGGCGGTATTGGAGATCGAGCGACGGTCGAGACCTTCGACAACCGGGCCGAGACCATCGATCGGCTCGCAGAGCGAGTTGATCGTGCGGCCGCACCAGCTTTCGGAGGGCGAAATGCGGAAGGCGCCCTTGCGGATGACCGTGTCGTGGATGCCGATCGGCTCACCGGGCTCGATGGGGCAGACATAGGCGAGATCTGGCTCGACGCGAACGACTTCGCCGAGATGGATACCGGTTGCCGACTTGTGGGCGACGAATTCGCCGAGGCGGACATGCCGGGAAAGGCCTGTCACGGTGTAGTGGCCCGCCGCGATCGTCTGCACATGGCCGCCATGGGCGACGGAGAATTCCGGCTTGCTGTAGCGGTCGACGAGCGATGCGAGGTGGCCAAGCTTCGGCGAAAGCGCGCCATCGGTGAGCGGTGTCTGGCTCATGTCTCAGACCCTTCCGCTTAGCGGCTGCCGCCCAGCGTTTTGATCGCTTCGCCGAAGGAGTTTTCGCTATCGGTCGTCAGCGAGGCGATGCTTTCGAAGGCGCGGTTGACTTCGATCAGCTGGGTGATTTCGCGCATGGCGTTGACGTTGGAGTTTTCGAGATAGCCCTGCTCGACGCCGATATTGAAGCGGTCGGTGACGGTGCGCGGCGTTTCCGTGGTCATGACGCCGCTGTTTTCGTAGCGGAGATAGCCCTTGGAGATATCGGCTTCGAAGAGGCCGATGGAGCCGACCTGGCGGCCGCCCTGATAGATATTGCCGTCAGCGCCGACCTTCGGCTCGCCGCCTGCCGTATTGAGGATGATCGGCGCGCCGCCGGCGTCGAGGACCGGATAGCCGCGAACCGACACGAGCTCGCCCGTATCCTTCATCGTGAAGCGGCCGTCCTTTGTCAGGACCTGACCGGCCGGGGTATCGAGCGAGAACCAGGCGTCGCCCTTAATCGCGAAATCCAGCATGTTGCCGGTGTGCTGCAGTTCGCCCGTCTCGTTGGAGAGATAGTCGTTGCCCTGCGAAACGAAGGCGACCTTGGCGTTCAGCTTGTTGTCGGTATTGCTGAGGATCTGGTTGAACTTCACTTCCGTGCCGCGGAAGCCCGTCGTGTTCACGTTTGCCATGTTGTCCGCGATGGTCGTCAAACGCTTTTCAAGTGCCATCTGTGACGACAGAGAAACATAAAGACCGGACTGCATCGGGGTAAGCTCCTGGCATTGGCGATGAACGGGACGAAAGCCGGGTTCCTTGTCGTTCGACGACGGCTTCCGCTGAGGCGGCATCTCAGAAACGGGCGAGATTCGCCCATTCGTCATCTCCAATCTGACGGCAATTCCTTGTGCGAAGCTGGCACGCAGAAAACCGGTTTCTGCGGCCTGCCGTCAGCCTGACGCAAGCCAGCAACCCTATCCCTTCCGGTGAAAATAACGATCAGGTGTGACTGACGATGAATATCATTATCGGATTTGTGATTACGCTCGGCTGCATCATCGGCAGCTTCATGGCCATGGGTGGCCATCTCGAGGCACTATTTCAGCCGTTCGAGCTCGTTATCATCGGCGGCGCCGGTCTCGGCAGCTTCATCATGGGTAACCCGATGAAGGTGGTGAAGGACTCGGGCAAGGCGCTCGGCGAAGCCTTCAAGCACACCGTTCCGAAGGAGCGCAACTATCTCGACACGCTCGGCGTTCTGTATTCGCTGATGCGCGACCTGCGCACGAAGTCGCGCAACGAGATCGAAGCGCATATCGACAATCCGGCCGAATCCTCGATTTTCCAGACCGCTCCGACGGTTCTGAAGAACAAGGAGCTGACGGCCTTCATCTGCGACTACGTTCGCCTGATCATCATCGGCAATGCCCGCTCCCACGAGATCGAGGCGCTGATGGACGAAGAAATCAACACCATCCTGCACGACAAGCTGAAGCCCTACCACGCCATCCAGACCATGGGTGACGCCTTCCCGGCTATTGGTATCGTCGCGGCCGTTCTTGGCGTTATCAAGGCCATGGCGCACATCAACGACTCGCCGGAAGTCCTCGGTCACCTGATCGGCTCGGCTCTCGTTGGCACCTTCCTCGGTATTCTTCTCTCTTACTGCGTCTGCTCGCCGATCTGCTCGCAGATCAAGATCGTTCGCTCGAAGCAGCACCGCCTCTACGTCATCGTGAAGCAGACGCTGCTGGCCTACATGAACGGCTCGGTACCGCAGGTTGCTCTCGAATACGGCCGCAAGACGATCTCCGCTTACGAGCGTCCGTCGATCGACGCGGTCGAACAGGAAATGATGAACCCGGGTGGCGAGAACAAGGCGGCCTAAGCGACCATGAACAACGTTGCACTAGAGAATCCGGCAATGAATGCCGCACTGCTGGCCAAACTTACTGGCCGTCTCGGCGACAAGGCTACAATCGAAAAACTCTGCGCCGCATTCGCGGACGTCTACATCGAATTCATGCCGGACATGTTCAAGAGCGAGACCGGCCTCGACGTGACGATCGCCTATCTCGGCTGCGATTCCGGATACAAGAACGACCTGATTGCCGATCTCGGCGCCAACTCGACGCTGGTCGATGCGACGCTGCGCAACTGGTCCCAGGATATCACGCTTGCCTGCGGCAACGGCTTCGTCATCACGCTGATGGAAAGCCTGCTTGGTGCGGCGCCCGAAACGATCGAACCGCCGGCCGACCGCCTGCTTTCGGCGATCGAGCTCGAACTTGCGGTCATGGTGTTCGACAAGATTGCCGGCGTGCTGCGCTCTGCGGTCAACGCGCCTGGTGGCTTCGAGCCTGCAATCGAACTGCCGCATGCGCTGGAAAACCGCCCGAAGCCTGCCGACGACAAGGCGGATGAATTTGGCGCGGCGATCAACATGTCGATCACGCTTGCCGGCATCACCTCGGAATTCTCGCTGATCGTGCTGCAGCAGGCCCTGCTGAAGACGCAGATTTCGGCGCCGAAGGCAAAGAGCCAGGCCTCGAAGTCGGCCGCCTGGACGGAGCAGATCAGCGAGCAGGTTCGCCGCTCGCAGGTGACGCTCGAAGCCAAGATCCGGCTGCAGGACCTGACGCTGCGCACAATCTCCAAGCTTGCCGCCGGCGATGTCATTCCTTTCCGCGATTCCGGCGATGTCCGGGTCGAGGTCAGCGCCAACAGCAAGGAATTGTATGTGTGCGAGTTTGGGCGTTCCGGCGAGAATTACACGGTCCGGGTCAAGGATACGATGAGCTCGGACGACGAGCTGATCCGCCACTTAATGAATTAATCGGTTCCCGCCATTTCGCTGCCACGGCAGCTTGAGGCAAGTTTCAACTGGAATAGTGATTTCATGGCTACGAAGAAAACACAGCAGAACGACGATCTGTCATTGGAGCTTCCGGGCAACGAGGCTGACCTCGATCAGGCGATCGATGATCTTCGCGGTGTCCTGAAGCAGGATTCCGAAGGCGGTCTCCCGGAATTCGGCGGCGACGCCGATGCATTCAGCACCGGCACCGACCTTTCGACCTTCGGCGACTTCGGTGGTGACGACGATGCCGGTGCGGCCTTTGGCGGCGGTGACTTCGGCGGCAGCTCGGATTTCGGTGATACCGGTTTCCAGGCAGGCTCCGGCGAACCTGCTCCGCTCGGCAGCGCGCTGTCTTCGAATTTCGAACTGATCATGGACATTCCGATCGACGTCCAGATCATGCTCGGCAGCAGCCGCATGCAGGTTTCCGGCCTGATGAACCTCAACGAGGGCGCCACGATCGCGCTCGACAAGAGGATCGGCGAGCCGGTAGATATCATGGTGAATGGCCGCAAGATTGCACGCGGCGAAATCACCGTTCTGGAAAATGACGACACGCGTTTCGGCGTAAAACTGATAGAAGTTTTAAGTACCAAAAAAGCCTGATCCCGGTTTTAGGGACGGAGAGGTTAGACCATGATGGACTTTGACGATTTCAGCGGCGCTATTGCCGGGAAACCGTTGACCCAGGCTGAAAAGGCAGCGGCTGTACTCCTCGCTATGGGGAAGGGAGTCGCTGGCCGGCTGTTGAAATATTTTACGCAGGCTGAGTTGCAGACGATCATCTCTTCGGCACAGGCCCTTCGTGCTATTCCGCCGGATGAATTGCTTGGCCTCGTCGCTGAATTTGAAGACCTGTTTACCGAAGGCGCTGGCCTTATGGACAACGCCAAGGCCATCGAGAGCATTCTCGAGGAAGGCCTGACGCCTGACGAAGTCGATAGCCTGCTCGGCCGCCGTACGGCCTTCCAGGCCTATGAGACGTCGATCTGGGATCGCCTTGGTGAAGGCGACCCGGCCTTCATCGGCAAGTTCCTGCTGCGCGAACATCCGCAGACCATCGCCTACATCCTGTCCATGATGCCGTCGTCCTTCGGCGCCAAGGTGCTGATGCAGCTGCCCGACAGCCGCCGTGCCGACATCATGAACCGTACGGTCAACCTGAAGTCCGTCAGCCCGAAGGCGGCGCAGATCATCGAGAAGCAGGTCATGACGCTGCTTGCCGAGATCGATGCCGAGAAGAATTCGAGCGGCTCGAACAAGGTCGCCGAGCTGATGAACGAGATGGACAAGCCGCAGGTCGATACGCTGCTCACCTCGCTCGAATCGATCAGCCGCGAAGCGGTCAACAAGGTTCGTCCGAAGATCTTCCTCTTCGAAGACCTGCTCCTCATGCCGCAGCGCAGCCGCGTCATGTTGCTCAACGACATTTCGGCAGACATTCTCACGATGGCGCTGCGTGGCGCCTCTGCCGAAATTCGCGAATCGGTTCTCGCTTCGATCAGCCCGCGTCAGCGCCGCATGATCGAATCGGATCTGCAGAGCGGTACGACGGGTATCAACCCGCGCGAGATCGCTATTGCCCGCCGCGCCGTCGCTCAGGAAGCGATTCGCCTGGCAAATTCGGGCCAGATCCAGCTCAAGGAGACCGAGGGCGAGCCAGCGGCGGCGGCATAAGCCACCGCAGCTGTTGACAATTATCTCCTCCCGGCGCCGCGCGGTTGATCGCCATGCGCCGGGAGACTACCCTTTCCCTGTCGGGCCGCGCTCTGTCGCGGCCTTTTCCGTTCAGGGAGTGCCGTTCACTTGGCTGATGAAGACAAGGACAGCAAAACAGAAGACCCGACAGGCAAAAAACTGTCGGATGCCGCCGAGAAAGGTAATACCCCCTTCTCGCGAGAGGTGCCGATCTTTGCCACGGTTCTCGCCACCTACGTCTATCTGACCTTCTACCTGCCCGACGGTATCAGCACCGTCAGCGAGCAGCTGCGCGACATTTTCGAGCAGCCGGACCAATGGAAGATCGAGACCGGCCCGGATGCCATGTCTCTCTTCGTGCATCTCGGTTGGGTCAGCGCGGTATTGCTGACGCCCGCCATGCTGCTGTTCATGTGTTTCGGGCTGATCGCCTCGCTCAGCCAGAACCTTCCAAGCGTCGTCTTGGAGCGTATCCGACCGCAATTTTCGCGGCTGTCGCCGGCCAAGGGTTTCGCGCGCATGTTCAGCGTGCCCGGCCTGATCGAATTCGGCAAATCGCTGTTCAAGGTCGTCGTCGTCGGCCTCATCATGTTCTTCGTGCTGAAGAGCGAATATTTCAGCTCGATCGATTCGATGTTCTCCGACCCGCAGACCTTCTTCGAGCGGGCGATGACGATCATGCGCAAGATCGTGCTGATCGTGCTGTTTGCCACCGCATTCGTCGCGATCGCCGACTTCTTCTGGACCCGCCATCACTGGTTCAGCGAACTGAAGATGACGCGCCACGAAGTGAAGGAAGAAAACAAGCAGTCGCAGGGTGACCCCTTCGTCAAGGGCCGCCAGCGCTCGCTGATGCGCGACCGCGCCCGCCGCCGCATGATCGCCAATGTCGAGCGCGCAACGCTGGTCATCGCCAACCCGACGCACTTTGCCGTGGCACTGCGCTACGTGCGCGAGGAAAACGACGCGCCGATCGTCATTGCCAAGGGCCAGGACCTCATTGCGTTGAAAATCAGAGAGATAGCCGAGAAGCAAGGAATCCCCGTTTTCGAAGATCCGCCGCTTGCACGCTCCATGTTTGCGCAAGTCTCGATAGATAGTGTCATCCCGTCAGTCTTCTACAAGGCCGTCGCGGAGCTCATCCACCGGGTGTACGCCGCACAAGCCAAGAACAAGCGGGTCAGATAAACAGCATGAAGAAGTGCCCCTACTCCTCGCAGCGTGAAAGAATTCTAGCTGAGGCGATCAGCCCGGTTGCGACGGAGCTTCGGCTTCTGGACGCATCCGACCTGATTTCGCTGCTGCGATTCGAGTATTACGGCAATCTCGCCGATCTGGTGGCTTCCGCTGCCGAGCTTTTCTTCCATCCGGGCACCGTCAATTTCGGCCTGGGCGGCAATTATACGCTGGAATGGGGTGGCAAGCCGGAAGTGGTGCTCGACCTCGAGATCAAGCCGCGCGGCGTCACCGTCTATGCGCAGCTGACGCTCGCCGAAGATGTCGCCGGCATCGAGATCAATCACATCGCTTTCCAGGATCCGTCTGCAGATCCGGACGAGAACACCGCTTTCCTCGAGAATGCGCTGCGCGAAGCACGTTACAACGTGCGCCCGTCCTACCCGGCCTTCGCCGGCTGATCATTTTCGAAATTCAGTGCTGAAGCCCGGCTGGTTCTCCCGCCGGGCTTTCTGCTCTCAGCTGATGTAGCCGAGGCGGATCGCCTTGGCGATCGCCTGGATGCGGTTGACCGAATCCAGCTTGATGGTCGCCGAGCCGAGATAGGCATTGACCGTGTGAACCGAGAGGCCAAGCTTGTCGGCGATCTCTTCGCTGATACGGCCGTCGCCGGCGAGCTGCAGGCAGGCGATCTCGCGCTCGCTGAGCGCTTCCGATGCGGCCGCGCGGCGCTCGTCGAGGGAGAGCAGGTCCATCATGATATGGCTGCTGCGGCCGTGGAGCTCGATGATCGTATCGCTGCCGGGTTCCATATAATCGCCGGTGAAGACGACATAGCCGTTGCCGTTGGCGCCGAGGCGCACCGGGAAGGCCATGCCCGAGAACGGCAGCACGCCGTCCTTCAGACGCGTCAGGAAGGGTGCAAATGCTGCGGGGCCAGGAGCGGCCCTGTCGTGGCCTCCAGCCCATGTCAGCGGTAACAGAGACTTGTCGATATGTTCGAGCAGGAACTCGCCGTAGGCGTCGACGAAGGCCTTTGCGGCGTTGCTGGACGGTCCCCAATTCTCGAGCTCGCAAACGAGGCGCTGCTTGGCCGGAACGCCGGAGCCGCTGACCCGGAAGACACCGAAATTCTGCGCGTCAGCCAGCTTCTGCATGGCGACGAGGCGCGGGAAAAGATCGGAGCGGCTGGAAACCCTGCTGACCCTCATCGACCGTATGTCGGTATTTCCCATCGTTCTGGTTGACGGCTGCCCCATGTAACCCCTCTCAGACCAGACTGTTCCTGACCGCAAATGCAATCGCTTCAGACCGCGTCTTGGTAGCAGTCTTACGCATCACGCTTGTGATGTAGTTGTTGATTGTGTTGCGCGAGATGCCGAGGATCATGGCGATCTCGTCGCTGGTCTTGCCCTCGGCAATCCAGAACAGGCACTCGAGCTCGCGCTCGGTCAGTTCGAAGTCGCGGTCGGCCTTGGTGCCGCCGCAGCGCAGGAAGCTGGCGAAATAGCCGGCCAGCAGACCGACGTCGCGCAGGCGCTCCGGAGAAAGAATGAAGCCGTCGTCGAAGAGGAACATCAGCGACAGGCGCGAACGGCCGACGTTGAAGGACAGCGTGCAATACTGGCGGCTGGCGCCATCCGGCACATCGGCATTGTCGGGCAGCAGCGAGAAGCTTGGCTGGAAGAGCTGCATGCACTTCTCAAGCTCGGTCGTGCGCGAATAACCGCTGACGAGCGCACCGGCCAGATCCTTGACCAGATCGAACGGCCAGTCGGAGGAAACGATGAAATCGAGGCCATCTTCCTGAACCAGGTCGGAACGGGCGAGCAGGTAATGGGAGGCGCCGACGTAATCTGTCAGGGTGCGCATCGCAGGTTGCAAACGGCCGGTATCCGCGATCTCTCCGAGCTGCTTGATCAACTCGTCCCGCGAACACAGACTAGACGCCTGAAGGCCAATAAAATTCGCCGTTTGATTTTCGCCCTTAAGCGACTGCAATATATGCATATCCATAGGCAGCGTCCTGCGGCTCAAAACCAATCTTTGCAAAAGCACTAACTGCGCAGGTTCAACTCCGGCCCGCGGCAACCCTTACACGAATCACCAAAGCCTAGGCGAAGCGCTCCAAATCGCCATCTCCGAGTTCTGGGGATTTACTGTTGCCGCATTCCGTGCGCTGATTCGCACGCAGAGGTCGCTCGATTAATTTCTAGTAAAGCTAAATTGATTCTCTCTGTTCCGCAACACAATTCACGCCATGCGCGAGGCAAGAACAGTCAATATTGCATCAGCATATCTAATGTATATCGCCAAGTGTCGATATTGATCAGCAATATTACGATGATTAGCCGAAAATGTACTTAATGAACAACTAGATAATCGTTTAAGCAATTCCTGTGTATTTCCCTTTTTCGTTCAATCGAGAGTATATGTTTCGCCTGGGGATTAAGGCCATTTTGCCACAATCGGACAAAATGCGTTTTCTTTGTGCCAGCTAATCATTCCCCCAAAAAAGGTCAGTCAAGTTGACGGATCGCCGGACCGCTCCAGCGGCCTGTTACAGGCAAAGAAAAAGGCCGGTTGCCCGGCCTTTGTTCGTTACGCGGCGTGATCGACCGCCCATTTTCTGAGGATTTTCGCAGCGCGCTCCTCGTTGATTTCGACCATTCGAGACAGCTTGCGTTCCGGGCCTTCCTTGACGCGGCGATTGAAGTTGCCGTCGTCGTCGCCGAGGCTGAGAAGGTCCTCGGTGCTGTCGAAGCCGAAGTCCGAGCCGAAGCCGTCCATGAGCGCTCCGCCTGCCCCGCCGCCTGCTGCTGCCGGAGCGAAGTCGGGCAGTTCGAGGCCGGCCGATTCCGACGAGCTGTCGCCGAGGATGCCTGCGCCGGCACCGCCGCCACCGATCGAACGGACCAGAGGACGCATGCCCATCCAGACCACGATGAAGGCGACACCCAGGAAGGCGAGCGAGTTGATGATGGTCGCAAGGTTGCGGCTCAGCATGTCGAGAACGCGGGGACCGCTGGTGGTATCGTCGAGCAGCTGGTTCTCGAGGAAGTCCATGGCGGTGACCGTCACGACGTCGCCGCGGCTGGCGTCGATGCCGGCGGCCGAGGAGACGATGCTCTTCATCTCGGCAAGGTAGGCGTCGATCTTGGCCTGGTCTGCGGGCTCGCCGACCATCTTGGCGATACGGCCCTTGTTGACGACAACGGCGATGGAGAGCTTTTCCATCTTGTAGCTGTTGCGCGTCGTGGCCGTCGTCTTGCTGTTGATTTCGTAGTTGGTCTGCTCTTCCTTCTTATCGGACTTGTCTTCCGACTGAGGACCGGCAGCGCCACCAGCTTCAGGAGCGGCCTGGGGAACGTTCTGCTCGACGGTCGTGGCGTTGTCAGACTGCTTCTGCGACGACTGGTTGGCTTCCTTGGTCGTGCGAACCGAACGCTCGACCTTGGATTCCGGATCGTAGGTGGTTTCCTGGATCTGCTGAGCGTCGGTGTTGAGGCTCGCCGTCACGCTGGAGCGGAAGTTATCCATACCGAGGAAGGGTGCGAGAGCCTTGTCGATATTGGATTCAACTTCCTGCTGGACGTTCTGCACGATGCCGAGAGAACGATTAAGCGTGTTGTTGCCGGCTTCGTCGCCGGAAGCGAGCAGCTGGCCGGTCGAATCGAGAATCGTGACGTCATCGACATCGAGCCCCGGCACAGCCGAGGCGACCAGGTGGCGGATGGAGCTTGCAGCGCTTCGCCCCGTGGCGGCGCTCGCTCTGATCATGACCGATGCCGTCGGCTTCTGCTCTGCTTTGCGGAAGTTGCCGACTTCGGGCATGACGATGTGAACGCGGGCGGCATTGATGCCCGAGATCGACTGGATGGTGCGACCGATTTCACCTTCAAGCGCGCGAACGCGAGTGACTTCCTGCATGAACGACGTCAGGCCGAGGGAGCCGACCTTGTCGAAAAGCTCGTAACCGGCATTGGCGCTGTTCGGCAGGCCGCGTTCTGCAAGAAGCAGACGGGCCTTGCCGGTCATGCCAGCCGGTACGGTGATGCTGGAACCGTCGGTACCAACCTCGAATGCCATATTGTTTTCGGCAAGTGCCATGCTGATCTGGTTGAGATCAGGGCTGTCGAGGCCGACGTAAAGGGTTTCCTGGGCAGGCTTATTAACAAAAAGGGCCGCAGCCAAAACAATTGCTATTGAAAGAACACCCACACCCGCAAGCGCCAGCAGGCGGGTCCGGCCTAGCGAACCGAGGTTCTTCATGACCTGAACTAATTGATTTAACAGATTCATTCTGTTCTCGCACGATCCGTCAAAGACAAAACAGGCTTATTGCCTCATTCCTTGATAGAGACCGAAACTTGTGCGAGCGTTTCGTCAGGGCATGCTTGAAAAGCAGGGATCAGAAAAAGTCGAAGTCGCCTGCTGCCTTGCTGAGAGGCTGGGAATGACCATGCCGCGTGGCACCGCCAAGGGCCTTCTGCATTTCTGCAAGCTTGACCAGACTCAGGGCCGTTGCGACGTCGACGGTCCAGTTCTGCGGGATTTCGCCGGTGATCGTATCGATGAATTCGGCGAGGCCGCGGGTCTTCTGGACGGCAAGGTCGATGCCCTGCATGACCTTCATGCTGTCGGGCGCATTGAGGATATCGGCACCGCCGATTTCGAGAAGCTGGGGTTCGATGCGTTCGATCAGGTAGGCAACGTCATGCAGCTCGGAAACGATGCGCATCAGGAGGTCGGGCAGAGCCTCCAACGGCGAGGGCGGTTCGATGGGGGCATTAAAAGTCATATAAAAATCCTCAAACTCAGAAAAATTCGATACTATTTTCAACAGGTTTGGCAGGCGCGACCGGACGCTGCTCAAGGGCAACGGTCTTCTGCGTCTCGGCGCCGGTAAGCGGATATTGACGGGCCCGGCCGGAGACCGGCCAGAATTCCAGCTTGCGGCCGTGATCGCCGCCGGTGCTGGAGCCGACAACGGGGATCCCTTCATCCCTCAGGAACTGCGCGGCGAAAGCGGCGTTCTGTTCGCCGACATTGGAGAAGGTCGAGATCGTCTTCGCCCCGCCAAAGATCTTGGCCTCGAGGCGGTCGCGGCGCGCGCCCTGCTTCAGAAGGCCGTTGATCAGCAGTTCCATCAGATGCACGCCGTAGCGCGTGGCATCCCCGCCGGTCATCGGTGTATTGCCGGTTCCCGGCAGAAGGAAATGGTTCATGCCGCCCACTCCTGCCACGGGATCCCGCAGGCAAGCAGCCACGCACGAGCCAAGAATGGTCGTCAGAACCGCATTCGGATCATTCAGGACTTTCCATTCTCCCTGGATGATGTGGACACGGCGGGCTGCTGCCTCGATTGTCATTTCAGTGCTCCGAACACGGCTTCGATAGCCGCTTTCATCTTTTCGATGGTGAAGGGCTTGGCAAGCACGTTGTTGGCGCCGAGTTGAGCGGCCTTCGTAACCAGCGCGCGGTCGCCCTGCGCGGTCAGGATGATGAAGGCGGCCTTCTTCGTTGCCGGGTTGGTGCGCACGGCCTGGAGCAGACCGAGGCCGTCCATCTTCGGCATGTTGAAGTCCGAGATGACCAGGTGGTGGGGCTGCTGGGCCATGATCTTCATGCCCTGTTCGCCGTCACCCGCAGAGGTGATCTGCTTGAAACCGAGCTGGGTCAGCGCATCGCTGAGCAGCAGGCGGCTGGTGACCTGATCGTCAACAATCAGAACCTTAATTTTCTCCGCTATCGACATTATTCTGTCCCTTCCTTTCGGGCGGCTGTCATTTTCAAGATTTCCTCGCCGATGGCATTCAGTGGCAGCTGATGCTCAACGGCTCCAAGCTCGTAGGCAACACGGGGCATGCCGTAGACCACGCAGGTCTTCTCGTTCTGTCCGATGGTGCGTGCGCCCGCATGGCGCATCTTCAGCAGGCCAGCCGCGCCATCGCGGCCCATCCCTGTGAGTATCACGCCGACCGAGTTGCGGCCGGCAAGTTCCGCGACGGAATCAAACAGCACATCGACCGAAGGACGGTGGCCGTTGACGGGGTCACGCTCGACAAGCCTGCAGTGCGGCGCCGAGACATTGGCGACCTGCAGGTGTCGTTCACCTCCTGGTGCCAGATAAATCTTGCCAATTTCCAAACGAGCCCCGTCCCTCGCCTCTTCGACCACAGGGGCGCAGAGGCGATTCAGCCGTTCGGCGAAGCTTTTGGTGAAGGTCGGCGGCATATGCTGGGTGATAACCGTCGGCGGGCAATTGGCCGGAAACTTCTGCAGAACCGCGATCAGAGCTTCGACGCCGCCGGTCGACGAACCGATCGCGACGATCTTGCGGCCGACCCGGAAATCGGCGACCGCGGGCGGCGCAACAGGTGCTGCGGCCGGGCGCTGGGTGAACTGGCGCTGCGTGCGGGCTGCAGCCTTGACCTTTTCGGCGAGATCGCCGAACGGGCGGAGATCGCCCGGAGCAGGCTTGCCGATACAGTCGAACGCACCGATTTCGAGGGCTGCGAGGCTTGCCTCGGCGCCGCGATGCGTCAGCGTCGACACCATGATCACCGGCATCGGGCGCAGGCGCATGATCTTCTCGAGAAAATCGAGGCCGTTCATGTTCGGCATCTCGATATCGAGGGTCACGACGTCAGGGTTCAGCTTCTTGATCGCTTCGCGGGCTTCGAGCGCGTCGCCGGCCTGGCCGATGACGGTCACGTCGGGGTCGGCGCTCAGAACCGCGGTGATCAGGCCGCGCATGGTCGGCGAGTCATCGACGACGAGTACCCTTGCAGGTGCGCTCATGCCTTCCTCCCGACGCCCTTGGTCGTATAGCGGTAGGTGGTGATGCCGATATTGTCGAAGACGTTCTTGGCATCGCCCGAGACACGCTCGGAATGGCCGATATAGAGATGGCCGCCTTCCGGCAGCAGCTCGGCAAAGCGCGACCAGATCTTCATCTGGGTCGGCTCGTCGAAGTAGATGACGACGTTGCGGCAGAAGATCACGTCGAACTTGCCCTTGAACGGCCACTGCGCCATCAGGTTAAGTTCGTTGTAGGTGATCAGGCGCTTGACGCGGTCGTCGACCTGGAACTTGCGGCGGCCCTGGATCTCGACTTCCGAGAACCACTGCTTGCGCATCTGCGGCGACACGGTTTCCAGCGCGCTCTCGTCATAGGCGCCCTGCCGGGCGATCGCCAGGATCTTCGGGTCGATGTCGGTCGCCAGAATCTTGAAATCGTAATCGGCGACATTCGGCATCTGCGACAGCACCGTCAATGCGATCGAATAGGGCTCCTGGCCATCCGACGAAGCGGCCGACCAGATGCGCACACGGCCACCCATCTTGGCGCGGTGCAGAAGTTCCGGCAGCACCTGATCGCGCAGGTGATCGAAGTGATGGTTTTCGCGGAAGAAGCGCGTGAAGTTGGTCGTCAGGTGCGACAGCATCTCGCGGCGCGGTGCGGCACCGGCCGGCGAAGCCACCAGCGAACAGTATTCGCGGAAGCCGGACAGGCCGAGATTGCGGATGTGCTTCGACAGACGCGAATAGACCAGCGAGGCCTTCGTCTCGTTGAGGAAAATCCCCGCGTCCGAATAGATCATGGCGGCGATCTCCGAGAGGTCGCGACGGGTCAGCGGATATTCGCCGCTCGCCAGAACCTCGTCGGGGCTTCCCTGCCGCACATCTTTTGCACTCATGACACTCATGCAGCTTCGCTTTCAGCTTCCGGGAAGAGGGCTTCGAGTTCGATCAGGCAGATCATCCGCTTGTCGATCGACAGGATGCCGCGGGCAAACTGACGCTGGATATCGGATGCGATTTCCGGGGTCGGCTGGATATGCTGCTCGGTCACCGTGAGGATATCCGAGACAGCATCGACCAGCAGACCGACGACCTTCCGCTTGACCTGCGCCACGATGATGACGTGGCGCGGGGTCGGTTCGGCCGCCTTCATTCCAAGGCGGGCCGACAGATCGATGATCGGCAGGACCGCGCCGCGGAGGTTGATGACGCCGATGACATAGGCAGGCGCATGCGGCATGGGCGTTGCAGGCGTCCAGCCGCGAATTTCGCGCACCGCCATGATATTCACGCAAAATTCCTGGTCACCGATGCGGAAAGCGATGAGCTCGCTATCCCCATGGTTCAGATTTTTTACGCCGTACGACATCGTCTTATCCTACCGCTGCCAGGGAGATTTCCTGCTTCAAGGCCTGGCCGCGCGAGGCGCCGACCACTGCATCGACATCGAGGATGAGCGCCACGCGCCCGTCGCCGAGGATCGTTGCGGCCGCGATACCCGGAACGTGGGTATAGTTGGCTTCGAGGCTCTTGATGACGACCTGACGCTGACCCTGGATGGCATCGACCATCAGAGCGCGCTGGCCGCCGCCTTCGGATTCCACCAGCAGGGCAACGCCTTCGACCGGATTTGCCTGGGTTGCGCGGAAGTTCAGGATCCGGCCGACATCCACCAGCGGGCAGAAGGAGTTACGGATCGAGATCAGGCGATGGCTCGCACCGAAGGAGTGGATCGCGGAGGCTTCCGGCTGGAGCGTCTCGACGATCGCCGTCAGCGGCACGACTAGCGTCTGGCCGGCAACCGTGACGACCATGCCGTCGAGGACGGCGAGCGTCAGCGGCAGGCTCATCGTAAAGACCGAACCCTGGCCCGGCTTCGAGGTGATGTTGATACGGCCGCCGAGTGCCTGGATCGAGCGCTTGACGACGTCCATGCCGACGCCGCGGCCCGAGATGTCGGAGATCTTGTCGGCCGTGGAGAAGCCCGGCAGGAAGATCAGGTTGTCGATTTCTTCATCCGACAGGTTGGCATCGGCCGGGATCAGCTCGTTGGCGATTGCCTTCTGCTTGACCTTTTCGCGGTTAATGCCGGCGCCGTCGTCGGCGAGTTCGATCAGGATGCGGCCCGAACGATGCTTTGCAGTGAGGCGGACGGTGCCTTCGGCGCTCTTGCCGGCGGCTGCGCGTCTTTCCGGCGATTCGATGCCGTGGTCGACGGCGTTTCGGATCATGTGCGTCAGCGGTTCGGCGATCTTGTCGATAACCGTCTTGTCGACTTCGGTGTTTTCACCTTCGGTGATCAGGCGGATCGACTTGCCGGTCATGTCGGCGATTTCGCGAACGATACGCGACATGCGCTGGAAGACCGGCTTTACCGGCTGCGCGCGGATCGCCATGACCGAGTCCTGGATCTCGCGGGTGAGCTGCTGCAGCTCTTCGAGGCCCATATTGATCGAGGACGTACCGGTCGTGTCGTTTTCGATGACGCTCTGCGAGAGCATCGCCTGGTTGATGACAAGCTCGCCGACGAGGTTGATCAGGCGGTCGACGCGATCGAGATCGACGCGGATCGTCTGGCCTGCGCTGTTGGCAGCAGCATTGTTCTGGGCTGCTGCGGCAGCAGCGGCACTGGCGGCAGCAGCCGATTCCTTCTTCTCGACACGGGCAGCGGCAGCGGCCATCTGCGTGACGTTGGAAGCGGTCTCAGCGGCAGCAACGGCTGCGGCAACATCCGACTTTGCGGGCTCGACCGGTGCTTCAGGCGCATCGTCGAGGGCCGAGAGATCGAACGGAACCGGGATCATCGGCAGCTCTTCGTTCGAAGCTTCCGCGGACTTGGCGTCCTCGACCGGCGTCACGGTCAGTTCGCAATCCCATTCGGCAAATTCGAAGACGGTGCGGATGGCGTCTTCACCCTTGTCCGTCTTGAGCGTGACGTTCCAGAAGAAATAGGCAGCTTCCGGATCGATCTCGTCGAGGCCGACGAGCGCGTCCATGTTGCAATAGATGCTCATCTCGCCGAGGCGGGAGAGATCGCGCAGCAGCAGCGTTGCGTCGTTACCCTTGGAATATAGGTCCGAGCGCGGCTTGAAGGTGATCTCGTAGGCCGGCAGATCGGAACCGGCTTCCTCTTCATCGCCGAAATCGCCGAAGGAGAAGGGGATCGGCTGGAAACCGCTATCGTCGGTCGGAGCCGGGGCTGCCGCAACGGGTGCCGGGGCCGGAGCAGGCTTTGCAGCCGCTTTCGGTGCGGGCGCTTCGGCGGCAGCCGACGACGACGGCATTTCGCCGTGTGCCAGAGCCTCGAGCTCCTTCACTAGGCCGCGGCTGCGGCTTTCATCGATGCTGCCGCCGTCGCGGGCAGCATTCGTCAAGTCGGCCAGAACGTCGGCCGACTTCAGCATGACCTTCAGGACGTCCTGATTAGGCTCAAGCTTGTTGGAACGAACGCAATCAAGTGTGGTCTCGAATACATGGGCGAAAGCGACGAGATCATCCAGACCGAAGGCGCCAGCGCCGCCCTTGATCGAATGGACGGCACGGAACACCGCGTTGACGGTTTCCGGATCACGATCGCCATCATTCATTTTCATGAGACCGGATTCCAGTTCGGCGAGCTGCTCCTCGCACTCCTGGAAAAAGATCTCTTTGATTTCGTTCATATCCATAGGAGAAATTCCTGGGTTTAAGCGGTTACACGCTCAATGGCATCTATCAGCTTGGCAGGGTCGAAAGGCTTTACGATCCAGCCCGTCGCACCGGCCTGGCGGGCACGGTTCTTCTTTTCGGCATCGCTCTCGGTGGTCAGCACCAAGATCGGGATCGCGCGGTACTTTTCGTTGCGGCGAACACCTTCGATGAAGCCGAAACCGTCGAGACGCGGCATGTTGATGTCGGTCACGATGACGTCAGGGTTCGACTCTTCGAGAACTTCGAGGCCCTCGACACCGTCTTCCGCCTGGATCGTCTCGAAGCCCGCATTGTTGAGCGTCACGAGAAGCATGTTTCGGATCGTCCGTGAATCATCCACGGTAAGCACTTTTTTCTTCATTGCCGGATCTCCTTGGCAAGCAGGTGGTCTATATCGACGCCGACCAGCTGCATGGTTTTTTCGAATGCATCAGACACTTTCGAGAACTTGAAAGACTGCTTGTCCTGATCCCAGGTCTTTTCCGCAGCCATCAGCACCTGTGCGCAGAGGCCACCAACACGCTCGACGCCCGATGCATCGATAACGATGTCGCTGCCGCGCATGGAAAGAAGCTTATCGCGGAGTGCTGTCGCTTCATTGAGATCGAGTACCGCTGCAAGATTAAGCGTCTTGCCGCTCTTCTTCGCTGCCATCAGCCTGTCCTTGTCCCCTTGTGTCCAACCCGCAAAAGCGAGCGGACCTCATATTCCGATAGGTTAGTAAACATTCCGTCCTCCGAAGCTTGCTGCGGGGCGGGAAAAGTCGAAATCTTCGTTGTCGAACTGCTCGTCGAGCGTCACCGGCTGGGCGGCGATCTCGACACGCGGCGCTGCTGCGCGAACCGGTTCGCGGCGCGCCGGCTGGGCGCTTTCGCGGGCGATGCGGAATTCGCGGATCGTCTGCCCGAGTTCGAGAATGACGGTGTGCAGGTGATCGGCACCATCGGCCGAATGGCGGGCTGCATTGGCATTGGCGGCGACACCCGCGCTCAGGCTCTTCACCTCGCCGGTGACGGCATCGAGGCTTGCGGCGTGCTCGCCGGTATTGACGGCAATCGCGGCGATCGCCTCGTTGATGCCGGTGACCTGGCGGACGATGCTGCCGATCGAATCCTGGGTGCGGCCGACCATCTGGACACCGGCATCGACCTGCGCCTTGGTGGTCGTGACCAGCGTCTTGATCTCGCGGGCGGCATCTGCCGAGCGCTGCGCCAGAGCGCGGACTTCCTGAGCGACGACGGCAAAACCGCGGCCGGATTCACCGGCGCGGGCAGCCTCGATACCGGCGTTCAGTGCCAGAAGGTTGGTCTGGAAGGCGATCTCGTCGATGGCGCCGATGATCTGGCCGATCTTCTCGGCCGACTGCTCGATATCGGCCATGGCGGTGATCGCCCGGCCAACGACGGCGCCGCTTTCTTCGGCCGCAACGCGCGTCGAAGCGGCCGCCTGTTCGGCGGCGCGGCTTCCCGTCGCCCCCTGACGAACGCTTTCGGCGATCGCCTGCAGCGCAGCAGCCGAGGACTGCAGCTCTCCGGCATGACCGGCGGCGTGACCCGCAAAGTTCTTCGACGCCTCGGAAAGCGAGCGCGTCGACAGCTCTGCCTTCTGGGTGCGATCGGAGATCCCTACGAATTCTGTCTGGACGGCGTCGAGCGCGGCGTTGAGGGCCGCGGCAAGTTCCGCATGGGCACCATCGGCCTCGACGGGTGCGCGAACCGTCAGGTCGCGGGCGGCAAGACCATCGATAACGTCGCCGAAGATGCGGGCGATATCTGCCTTGTCCTTCTCGCGCTGCTCGGAGAGCACGCGGCCCTGCGATGCGCGCAGGGCATTGAAGCGGAGCGAAACAGCGATTTCGACATCGACCATCACGAGGCGGATGATCGCCGTCATCATCTCGCTGATTTCCTTGGCGCGCCGCTTGGCGCCCGGAAGCAGCGGCTTGCCGGCGAGATCACTCGCGAGACCGGAGATGATATGCTCGAGCATGACGCCGTGGCCGGCGACGTGCCAGCGCGGGTCGAGGCCCATCTTGCTCTGCGTATCGGAGAGAACCTTGACGCGCTCGGCATAGAGGCTGTCGAAGCGCGCATCGGTCAGCACATCCCAGTGCGAGGATTGCAGATCGTGCAGCCGGTCGAGCTGGCGGTCGTTCTGGAAATTGCTGGCAGCGTCCGGAAATGCCTGGAACCGCTGGAAAAGATCGCGGAGGCCGCTCTTCAGCTCGGTTTCGAGCAGCGGTCGGTGGCGGCGAACAAGCTCGCATTGCGCGGCATCTAGGCCGGCAAAACGCAGGCGATCACGGAGGCTGCCTGCCTGCGCGCCCTTGGCCTGATCTGATGGCATATCCTGCCGCAATGCCTATCCCCAACCACATCCGGACCTGGTCCGGTGAAAAACCGTTTTGCTCCATCCGACGAGCACAATGCAGGGAAGCGGCCTTCAGCCTCCGGCAGTATGGCCGGAAGACAGGCGTCTCCCATCAACAGAAATCTGTTTCGGAAAAGAGTGGATACCGGATCGAGCCGGTACGGCGGGACGGCGTCATGCCTGGTGGGAACGAGCAACATTTCCCATTCCGACGTGTAACGCCATGTTTATGGTTAATTCCTTGCTTGAAGGTTAATGCGCTTTTTAATCAACGCAGCCGCTGAAAGCATTTTTGGAGCAACAAATGAAATAGTCCCAAGGAGTTGCAGGCGCGCTACAAGTCCTGCGCAAGCTTTGTGTTATATCGCACCCTTAAGACATGACATGATGTCGTTAAGGATAGAGCAATGATTGTTCTCGGATTGGGATCCTGCCTCATCGCAATTGCCACTTTGGCAGCCGTCGCCCTGCTCGACCAGATCGAGGCGCGCCGCGGCAGCATCGACCTTCGGGTTCTCTGAAAAGCCCTTGACTGCGGCATAGTGCGGCTTTGTGAGCCGCCCGTGTTGGCAGTGCAGCTTCGCTGATGTATGGCAGGCGCCTTAACCAGCGGAAGTTCTATATGTCTGCCAGAACCGGCCTTTTCATCATTCTTGCCGTCACCTTGTGGCGCATCGTGACGCTGCATTTCGACACGACGGATTTCTTCGTCGACGAGGCGCAATACTGGTTCTGGTCGCAAAATCTCGACTTCGGCTACTATTCCAAGCCGCCGATGATCGCCTGGTTCATCCGGGCTATGACCGATATTGCGAGTTCGACCGATATTTTCTGGGTGCGCCTCTGCGGACCGATCGTTCACGCCGCCACCGCCTTCCTGCTGATGAAGCTCGCCAAGCGCGTCGTCGGACCCGAGGTCGAGGGATGGACGGGCGCCATCTATGTGACGATGCCCGCGGTTGCCCTTTCGTCGGTGTTCTTCTCCACCGACGTCGTGCTGCTGTTCTTCATGACGATCGGACTCTGGGCCTATGCCGGCCTGACGAAGAAGTCCTCGATCGGGCTGGCACTCCTGATGGGCGCTGCCTTCGGCTGCTCGTTCCTGTCGAAATACGCGATCCTCTTCGTCGTGCCCGGCGGATTGATCGCGCTGCTCTTCGTGCCTGCGGCGCGCATTGCCTGGCGCGATTTCTTCATTTCCGTCGTCACGGCGCTGATCTTCGCTTCGCCGAACCTCTGGTGGAACTTCACGCATGACGCGACCACGGTTCGCCACACCGAGGACATCGCCAAGTGGGACCAGATGAAACTGGATTTCGCCGGCGCTGCGGAATTCTTCGCTGCGCAGTTCGGTGTCGTCGGCCCGATCATCTTCTTCGCAATGCTCTGGGCCGGATGGCGGATGATCCGGGGCCGGAGCGGAGAAACGGAAAAGCTGCTCGTCTGGTTCTCGCTGCCGGTGGTATTCCTGATCACCCTGCAGGCATTCGTCGCCAAGGCCGAGGCCAACTGGGGCGTGACGGCCTATGTCGCCGGGACCGTGCTTGCCGTGACCGTTCTTTCGCGCCTCTGGCCGAAGGGGCTCAACATCTCGCTGATCATCGGCGCTGTCGCCAGCATCCTCTTCCCGCTGGCTACGATCTTCGCGCATGAACTCGTGCTACCCGGCGGCAACGAGATCATGAAGCGCTATCTCGGCCGCGCCGAAATCAGCCGCGAAGCCGCCGCGCTTGCCAAGCAGGCCGGGACCGCGACCATCGTCACCGACAACCGCGATTTCGTCGCCGACATGTTCCACACGCTGCGCAACGAGCCGGTGAAGATCTATGCCCGGGCGCCCGTCGACCTGCCGAACAGCTATTACGAGCAGAACTTCGCCCTGCCCGCGGGTTCGCAGGAGCCGGTGCTTTTCGTCAGCCGCAATGAATTTACCTGCACCACCGGCACTGCCGAGCTGGTGAAGAGCTGGCAGCCGGCCGACGGTTACTATCGCGGCAAGGACGTCTACGCCTACAAGATGCCGGGCAGCTGCCTCGACCGGCAGCGCTAGGCAGGCGCTTGCGGGGGCAGACAGAGACCGGTCCCCGCGCCTTCCACATCGACGAATCTCACGCCGCCTTCCTCGAAGGCGAGGCGCAGCTGTGCCTCGGTCGCACGGTGGATTTCGTGGTGCCGGCCTTCATAGTCGCGTATCGTGCTGCGTGAGACGGCGGCCTTGTCGGCAAGGTCGCTCTGCGTCCAATCGAGCAAACCTCGGGCAGCGCGGCATAAAGCAGGCGTCAGAATTGTTTCTTTAGCGCCTTGACCCATGATTTCAAGTCACCCATATTGGTCAACATAAGCCATATATGTCATGTTTTGAACGGGAATACCAGATCGGGAGATTGCGATGCCGCACGACACACCTTTGATTTCGACAATCGTCGGAGGTCTCGTGCTGGCGTTTATCTTCGGCGCCATCGCCAACAGGCTGAAGCTGCCACCGCTGGTGGGCTATCTGCTCGCCGGTATTCTCGTCGGGCCGCATACACCCGGCTACGTCGCTGACCAAAACCTAGCTCCCGAGCTCGCCGAAATCGGCGTCATCCTGCTGATGTTCGGCGTCGGCCTGCATTTTTCGCTCAAGGATCTTCTCTCCGTTCGCGGCATCGCGGTGCCTGGCGCGATCGTGCAGATCGGCTTTGCAACGCTGCTCGGCTGGGGTCTCGGCTGGCTGATGGGCTGGCCGACCGGCGGCAGTCTGGTCTTCGGCCTTGCGCTGTCGGTCGCCTCGACCGTCGTGCTTCTGAAGGCCTTGCAGGAGCGGCGTCTCGTCGAGACGGAGCGCGGCAAGATCGCCGTCGGCTGGCTGATCGTCGAAGACCTTGCGATGGTTCTGGCACTCGTTCTCATCCCGGCGGCTGCCAGTATCGGCGGTGGTGAGCATGCGACGGTCGAGCCGCTCTCGGCCGGTCTCAACCGCCTGCTCGGCCTCGATCTTGGCATCGGCGGCATCATCGGCATGACGCTGGTCAAGGTGGCACTGTTCGTGGCGCTGATGCTGATCTTCGGCCGCAAGCTGATCCCCTGGACGATGCACCGCATCGCCCATACCGGCTCTCGCGAACTGTTCCGCCTCGGTGTCCTCGCGATCGCGCTCGGCGTTGCCTTCGGCGCCTCGAAGATGTTCGGCGTTTCGCTGGCGCTCGGTGCCTTCTTCGCCGGCATGGTTCTTGCCGAAAGCGAGCTCAGCCACCGCGCCGCGCAGGAAAGCCTGCCGCTGCGCGATGCCTTCGCGGTTCTCTTCTTCGTTTCGGTCGGCATGCTGTTCGACCCGAACATTCTGATCGAGAAGCCGCTGCCGGTTCTCGCCACCGTCTTCATCATCGTCATCGGCAAATCGGTCGCCGCGCTGCTGATCGTGCTGCTGTTCAGGAAATCGGTGGGCACGGCGCTGACGATTTCGGCGAGCCTTGGTCAGATCGGCGAATTCTCCTTCATCCTCGCGGCGCTTGGCGTCGATCTCGGCCTGTTGCCGGAAGAAGGACGCGATCTCATCCTCGCCGGCGCGATCATCTCGATCATTCTCAATCCTGCTCTCTTCTACCTCTGCGACCGCATCAAGCCCCTCCTGGAGCGTCCGAAGCGCGAGGAGCCAGCGGCAGAGGCAGCGGAGTCCCAGGAGCCCGCCCCCGTCGAGCCTATCCAGCCGGAGGAGGACGACATCCGGCCGACGTCGCTGTCCGGCCATGTGATCCTCGTCGGCTATGGCCGCGTGGGCAGCATCGTCGGGCAGAACCTGAAATCGTCTGGCACCCCGTTCCTGGTCATCGAAGACTCTGAAAAGCGCATCGAAGAGCTCTCGGCCCAGGGCGTCGAGACGGTGCTCGGTAACGCAGCGGCCCGCGAGGTGCTCGATCTCGCCAATCTCAACGGCGCCCGCAGCCTGGTCATCGCCATTCCGAATGCCTTCGAGGCGTGCCACGTGGCGGAGCTCGGCCGTACGGTCAACCCCTCGATCCTGATCGTCGCGCGGGCGCATTCGGACGCCGAGGTGGAAGAACTCAAGCAATACGGCGCCGATACCGTGATCATGGGCGAGCGAGAAATCGCCATGGGGATGGTTGACCGGCTCGCTCAAGTGCATCATGACAGACCAGCCTATGAAGATGGGCCGGAGACTGATACAATTCCGCCCGCGGCCACAGAGCCGCCGGAGAAAGAATGACGGGTTTTTGCGCTTTTGAGCCGGTTTGAGAGCGAGATCGCAGGACATGACGAGGGAATGCCGGATGCGCGCCGCCTGAGCGCCCGCATCGCCGTTTCCCTCTTGCTTGCCGTCTTCGCTTATCTCGGCCTGCTTTTCGGCGGCAACCTGGTTCTTGGTCCCGACTCCCAGGGCAATAATGCGCTGAGCGCGCCCGGCAAGGAAAGCCAGCCGCTGCAGCTGACGGCGCGTGAAGCCGTGCGCGGGCTGCTTGCCACCGAGCGCAAGATCGCGCCGAAACAGACACTGCACGATTCCGATGCCGCGGCCCTGCCGCTGCTTGCGCATCTCGCATTCGCCGAATGGCCTGCACCTGCGCCTGCAGGCATCGCCGATACGGTCATCCGGCCTGCCGCCCCGGCGGCCCATCAGCCCCGCGCACCGCCGGTCGCCTGATTTTCCGCGCCTCTGACGGGCGCCTCCAGAACTGCAGAGACACAGCCAGCGCCTTGCGCCGGCCTACTTTTATTCAAGGAACTGAAAGAATGCGCAATTCACCATGGCTGGTGTTCACCTATTCGGTGATCATCGTGCTCGGCATTATCATCGCGCTGCCGAACATGCTCTCGCAGAGCACCCTCGACAAGCTGCCCGCCTGGCTGCCGCACAGCCAGGTTTCCCTCGGTCTCGACCTTCGCGGCGGCTCGCACCTCGTGCTCGAAGTCGACGAAGCGGACCTGACCAAGGAACGTCTCCAGACGCTGCTGCAGGACGCCCGCCGTGTTCTGCGCGAGAAGAACATCCAGACCAAGTCGATCGTTCTCAACAACAACCAGATCGTCGTGACCCCGGTTGATCCGGCGCAGAGCAGCGAAGCGATCACCCAGCTGCAGACGCTCGGCAACCCGATCAGCACCGGTCTCAGCGCCGGCCAGTCCGACCTCTCGGTCACGGCAAACGGCGGCAACGTCATCGTCGCCTTCTCGCCGGCCGGTCTCGCCAGCCACGTCGACTCCGCCGTCCAGCAGAGCCTTGAAGTCATCCGTCAGCGCGTCGACCAGGTCGGCGTTGCCGAACCGACGATCCAGCGCATCGGCGCCAACCGCGTTCTCGTGCAGCTGCCGGGCGCCCAGGATCCGTCGCGCCTTCGCCAGCTGCTCGGCTCGACCGCCAAGATGTCGTTCCATATGCTCGCCCCGAACAACCAGCCGGGTCCTGGCGTGACCATGCTGAAGGACGATCAAGGCAACAGCTATCCGGTTCTCGACCGCGTCGAAATCTCCGGCGACCGCCTCTCGGATGCCCGCGTCGGCTTCGACCCGAACACGCATGAGCCGATCGTCAGCTTCCGCTTCGACAGCGCCGGTGCGACCCGCTTCGCAGACATCACGCGCCAGAATGTCGGCAACCCCTTCGCTATCGTTCTCGACGACAAGGTGCTGAGCGCACCTGTCATCCGCGAGCCGATCACCGGTGGTTCGGGCCAGATTTCAGGCAGCTTCTCGCCGGATACGGCAACGACGCTCGCCGCCATGCTGCGCGCCGGTGCCCTGCCCGCCAAGCTGACCGTCATCGAAGAACGCACCGTCGGTGCCGACCTCGGCGCGGACGCGATCCGCATGGGTATCTATTCGGGTATCGTCGGCTTCGTTCTCGTCGCCCTCTTCATCTTCGTGCTCTACGGCACCTGGGGCTTCCTCGCGAACTTCGCCCTGCTGATCCACACGATCCTGACCTTCTCGGCCCTGACCCTTGTCGGCGCAACGCTGACGCTGCCGGGTATCGCAGGTGTCGTTCTCGGTATCGGTCTTGCGGTCGACGCGAACGTTCTCATCAACGAGCGCATCCGTGAAGAAACGCGCAAGGGCAAGAGCGCCTTTGCTGCTATCGATACCGGCTTCCGCCGCGCCTACTCGACGATTATCGACGGCAACATGACGGCGCTTATCGCTGCCGCCATCCTGTTCTGGTTCGGCTCCGGCCCGGTCCGCGGCTTCGCCGTCACCATGGCACTCGGCCTGATCATCTCGATGTTCACCTCGGTCGCCTTCGTTCGCGTCACGATGATCGAGATCACCCGCCGCCGTAAGCTCAAGGTCCTGAACATCAAGCCGCTGCTGCCGATGATGTTCAACCCCTACGGCCGCCACATCCAGTTCATGAAGGCACGCTTCTTCGGCGTGACCGTCTCTGCACTGCTATCGATCGCCTCTGTCATCCTCTTCATCCATCCGGGTCTGAACTACGGCGTCGACTTCCGTGGCGGTATCCAGATGTCGGTCAAGACGACCGAAGCTGCCGATCTCGGCAAGTTCCGTGAAGGCCTGAACAGCCTCGGCCTCGGCGAAGTCTCGCTGCAGTCCTATGGCGACAACAATACCATGGCGGTGCGTGCGCAGCGCCAGGAGGGTGGCGAAGAGGCACAGACGGCCGCCGTCGAAAAGCTGAAGGCGGAGATCGTCAAGATCGATCCGTCGGCAACCGTCACCGGCACCGACGTCATCGGCCCGAAGGTCTCCGGCGAACTTGCGTGGGCGGGTATCCTGTCCGTCGTCATCGCCAGCCTTGCGATGCTTGCCTACATCTGGGCACGCTTCGAATGGCCATTCGCTGTCGGCGCCATCGTGACGCTCGTCCTCGACGTCACAAAGGCGATCGGCTTCTTCGCGCTGACCGGCCTCGACTTCAACCTGACGGCTATCGCAGCGATCCTGACGCTGGTCGGCTACTCGGTGAACGACAAGGTCGTCGTCTATGACCGCATGCGTGAAAACATGCGCCTCTACAAGTCGATGCCGCTGCGCGAAATCATCGACCGCTCGATCAACGAGACGCTGGCACGAAGCCTCTACACCAACGCCACCGCATTCCTCGCCCTGCTTCCGATGGCGATCTGGGGCGGTAGCGCGGTCGAGAGCTTCGCGATCCCGATGGTCTTCGGCATCCTCGTTGCCGGCGCGTCGTCGATCTTCATCGCGGCGCCGATCCTGCTCTTCCTCGGCGACTGGCGCCGCCGTCATGCCAAGCCGGCAGCCGATGCGAAGCCAGAAGCAGAGATCATTCCGCCGGACGCTGTGGAGCCGCGCAAATCGATCGGCTAAAAATCGGTTGTTAACAAAAGCTTGAGGCGGGCGCCGGTTGCAGAACCGGCGCCCTCTTTTTATGGTAGCCCTGAGGTCGAGGGGAGATACCGCCATGTCATCCAGCACGACGCCGCAGGAGACGAACACTACCGAGGAGCGCATCCGCCGCTTCCTCGCAGTCGCATCGCACGACCTGCAGTCGCCGCTTCGTCATATCGCAATGTATTCGGAAATCCTGCTTGAGGATCTCGAAGGCAGGATCAGCGCCGACGAAAAGCAGAGCCTGACGACCATTCTCGACAAGGTGCAGACGGCACAGCGGCTGACGAAGGCGCTGATGACCTTTGCCGCGGGTACGCCGCAGGTGGCGCGCGAGAGCGTCAATCTCAACGCCGCTGCACAAACGGCATGGGATGAGGCGATTGTCGAGATCCCCGGTACCGATGCGACCCTCGTTCACGGCGAGTTGCCGGAACTGCGCACCGACGGCGCGCTGCTGACCGCGGTGCTGAGGCAGCTATTCGCGAATGCGGTTTTTCATGGCGACCGGGATGCCCTGCGGGTGGAGGTAACGGCGTCCCAGGATGGGTCGGCGCTGGTCATCGCCATTGCGGACAATGGACACGGCATCGATCCTGATCATCAGGGGCGCATCTTCGAAGCCTTCTGGAAATTGCCGAAGCCAGGCCGCATTGCGGGTCCGGGGCTCGGGCTGTCGATCTCGCGCGAGCTGATCACTGCTATGGGCGGAACACTCGATCTCGCAAGCTCATCCGAGAATGGCAGCCGGTTCGAAATCCGCCTGCCCGCCTGAAATCGTCAGATATTGTAGTCGTCCTTCCAGAAGTCGGGGACGTCGTAGGTCACGTATTCGCGGATGATGTATTGCAGTGTGCGCGCGTCCATCTCGTCCTTACCGATGCGGAAATCGACGCCGTAATCCGGAAACTGCTGGAAATAGCCGTCGGAAATATCCGTCGAGATGACGCCGATCGGGCCGGTGTAGCCGATGCCACGCAATTCCGGCACCGTCTCGCGGAAATCGGCATTCGGCAGCAGGCGGTTGTCGAGCAGGATCAGGTCGAACTTGACGCTCTTCATCTTGTCGACGGCATCACCCACCGACTGGGCATATTCGACATCGACCGCCGGCTCCGACAGGCTGCCGATCTTCTTCTTCAGCGAGCGGAACTCGATGAACTCGTCGTCCACGAACAGGACCTTGACGGTCCCCGCGGCTCTGGCCTCGGCTGTCATCTGATCTCCCCCGGTCACGAAACGAGCCCGTTTCTCAGCGCTATCGCAACCATATGAACGCGATTGACCGCATCGAGTTTCCGCACCGCAGCGGTGATATGCGAATTCACCGTATGCTCCGAGAGGCCAAGAATGATGGCGATCTCGGCAGAGGTCTTGCCTTCGCTCGTCCACTTGACGATCTCGGCCTCGCGCTGCGTCAGACGTCCAGTCATTTCCTGGGTCAAGATTTCCTCGTACAGCTTGTCGAAGATGCGCATGACATCGAGGAGGACATCGGCGATCTCGCTCTGATCCGGCTCCTGGCGAATGCCGCTGAGCACCAGACAGTAGCGGCGGCCCTCGGGCGTGAAGAGCGGGATGAAGAGGAAAGTGTTGCCGTTGAACTCGTTGAACACCAGATCGGCCGGATAGCCTTCCAGCTGGGCGCTCTTGCCGAAGACCGGCGTCGTCAGGAACTGCGCGGACTTGGCCTTGATCGTTCCCAGCGCTTCCTTCAGCGTCTGGATGAACAGGCTGGCGCGGCGCTCGGCGATATTGGTGATGACGATTTCGCGCTCGCCGAACGGGGCGGCGGCTTCGGAAATCTTCGCCAATGCGAAGTTGTCGAAGTGATAATGGTGCGCCGCCGCCTTGAACAGGCGGAAGAAATCGGTGCGGTTGATGGCCCGGTTCAGCTCGG
The DNA here is from genome assembly GCF_053522545.1 of Rhizobium sp. 21-4511-3d. NCBI lineage: Bacteria > Pseudomonadati > Pseudomonadota > Alphaproteobacteria > Hyphomicrobiales > Rhizobiaceae > Rhizobium > Rhizobium sp. 21-4511-3d. The sequence goes on from NZ_JBNWCF010000011.1 coordinate 222,967, forward strand.
GCCCAGTATGAAAAGGAACAGCCGCTGCGTTGGTCATTCCGGCAACCTTACCTCGAAGCCTTCACAAGTCACCCCACCTCATCCCGAAATCTTGGGATATACGTCCTAAACGCGAACAGTTAGAAAAATTTCCGAGACAGTTGATGAGGATAAAGGAACAGGGACCTCCAATATCCTGAGGCATAAACGCTCATCGATTTCTCAACCGCAAGTGATGCAAAGGCCAGATGTACTGAAATCGTAGTCTTACCTAGGTATCGCATTTTTCGTTATTCTTGATCTCTCGAATAGCGGAAAAAGTGCCGGAAGTAAGCGCGGGAGGGCCGATAGATCCGTTCAGCTAAGGGGTTGGCTGAAGTTCGTGGCGGCGAACAAGGGTCGGTCGGCTCTCTCAGCGCTCAAATCACTCCTCTTCCCATTGGTTGTATCTTGAGACGCTGAAACGGCCTTGTCAATCGGCCTTTCCGTGCGCGCCCGGAGCGTTCCGAGCGCCGGTTCCATGCCGCTCAACCGAGCGGAATATCCTCAGGATTCAAAGGCTTCAGGAAAAACACATGGGCGCCGGCTGCCAGCGAACGCTGGCGGTCTTCTTCCGCATCCGAGCCGCTGCAGACACCCAGCCTGATGCCTGCGAATCGCGGATCCTGACTGATCTGCCGGATCAAAAGCAGCCCGCCATCGAGCGGCATGTAGAGATCGGCGATCAGCAGATCGGGCATCGGCTCGCCTTTTCCATGGCGCGCTTGCAGCATTTCCCACGCCTCCTGCGGCTGGGAAAAGGTGACGAGATCCGCCTTCAGCACGTTCTTGCGGCGCATGTAGTCGAGATAGAAAAGATCATCCTTGCTATCGTCGATGTAGAATATCAAAGGCATAGCTGCTCGATCCGATCATCGGCGGGCCTCGCTTCACTGACCCGAAACATGACACTAGATATGTTTCGCTAACAATCGCTATCAATCCTGTGAAAATCGTCAGTAGAACACGATCGCAACCCTGCGTTTCCTATTGAGTATTCGCTGAATTCGGAAAAGATGGCACGAACTCAGGAGGACAGGGCGCGTGTGGGCTGAAGCCGCTGGCAAATCGCGGGACGACGAGCGGAAGAAGAAGCGCTATCGGGCGACAGCACTGACCGTCAGCAGCTTGATCGGGCTGCTCGGCATCGCCGCGATCGCCGGCTGGTTGCTCGAGGTCGAGGTGATCGTCTCGGTGGTGCCGGACTTTCCGGCGATGGCCTTCAACACGGCGCTCTGCTTCATCCTCTCCGGCTTCGCGCTCGCCGGCTCGGTCTCGACCAGGCGGCGCTTCAATATCGCGGCCTCGGTTTTTGCCGCCGGCGTCATTGCCATCACGCTGATCCGCTTCAGCGAAATCATCGCACTCGGACGAACCTCACATCTCGTCGACCGGCTGCTCACCAATCTTCTGGTTTCCCAGGAATTTTCCGACCTGATCGGCGGCGGCATGGGGCCGAATACGGCGCTGATCTTCCTGATCGGCAATGTCGCGCTGTTTGCCACGCTGAACTGGAAGGACGAGCGGGCGCCGCTTGTCCAGGAACTGACGAGCTATGTGGCGATCACGCTCGGGATGATCGCCTTTGCCGCCTATATCACCAGCGCCGAGCATGGCTACAGGTGGGGGCCCTATGCGGCGATGGCGCTGCATACGTCGATCGGCATGATGGTGTTCGGCGGCGGGTTACTGGCGAGCGCCTGGTGGCGGCAGCCGCAAGGCGGCGCCAGCGTGCCGCTCTGGATCCCCGGCGTCATATGCTTCACCGGCCTGCTCGCCGACCTCTATACGCCACTCGGCGTTGCCAACGGCATTCTCTATGTCCCCCTGGTGCTGACGGCGCTCTGGTTCGGCAATCGCAAGGCACCGCTGTTCTTCGCCTTCGTCTGCACCATCCTGATCCTGCTCGGCTTCTTTGCCGTCAGCCACCCGGACGACATTCTGTGGCAGGAAATCGCCAATCGCACGGTCACCATCGCGATGCTGTGGCTGATCGCCTATCTGGTGCATCACTACATGCGCAACAGCGCGAGCCTAGAGACCGAGCGCATCCGCTTCAGCTCGCTGGTGCGCAACACACCGGATGCCGTCATCACCATGGACGAGCGCGGGGTGATCTCGAGCTTCAATCCGGCGGCGGAACAGATGTTCGGCTATACGCCGGCCGAAGCGCTCGGCAAGAATATCAAGATGCTGATGCCGGAGCCCTATCACTCCGAGCATGACGGTTATCTCAGCCGCTACCGGCAGACCGGCGAGGAACGGATCATCGGCACGACCCGCATGGTCTCCGGCCGGCGCAAGAATGGCGCTGCCTTTCCGCTGGATCTCTCCGTCAGCGTCGTGCCGACCGGTGGCTCGCGCACCTTTGTCGGCATCGTGCGCGATATCAGCGAGCGCATTCGCCAGGAGGAGCGGCTGAAGACCATGGTCGGCCAGCTCGAGGCCTATACGGCCGATCTGGAGCGCAGCAACCAGGATCTCGACGAATTCGCCTATATCGCCTCGCATGACCTGAAGGAGCCGCTGCGCGGGCTGCACAATCACTCCCGCTTCCTGCTCGAAGACTATGAGCAGCAGCTGGACGAGGATGGCGTGCGGCGTCTGAACCGCCTCGTTCGCCTCAGTCAGCGGATGGAGAAGCTCGTCAACGACCTGCTCTATTTCTCCCGCATCGGCCGGCAGCAGCTGGCGGTGAAGCGCACCGACATCAACCTCGTGGTCAAGGACGTGGTCGGCACGCTCGAAGTGTTCCTGGAGGAGCGCAATGCGCAGGTGACGACGGATGGGGAGCTTCCCGAGGTGGTCTGCGACGCGACGCGGCTGACCGAGGTGTTCCGCAACCTCGTGACCAACGCCGTCAAATACAACGACAAGGCCGAGCCGCTGGTGACGATCGGCTATCTCGATCATTACCGTGGCAAGGACGGCTCGGAGGCGAGCGACGTGTTCTTCGTCAGGGACAATGGCAAGGGCATCGCACCGGAATTCTACGAAGACATTTTCCGCATTTTCAAACGCCTGGAAAAATCGCAGGATTCGGATGATGGGACCGGAGCCGGTCTGACCTTCGTGCGCAAGATCATCGCCCGCCACAATGGCGAGATCTGGCTCGAATCCGAGCTCGGGACAGGCACGACATTCTATTTTACGCTGGGAAGCAAACGAGAGGACCAGAATGCAGCCGCGTGACATGCAGCCGATCCTGATTGTCGAGGACAGCGAGGACGACTTCGAGGCGACGATGCGCGCCTTCAAGCGCACCAACCTGCGAAACCCTATCCGCTGGGCCGCATCCGGCCAGGAAGCGCTCGACGCGCTGGCGGAGATGAACCCGCGCCCCGGCTTGGTTTTACTCGACCTGAACATGCCGGGTCTCGATGGGCGCAAGACGCTTGAGGCCATCAAGTCGAATGCGCATTGGCGCAAGATCCCGGTCGTGATCCTGACGACATCCGACGACGAGCGCGATATCGAGGGCTGCTATGCGCTCGGCGCCAATACCTATGTGCAGAAGCCGGTGGATCTGGACGGGCTCTTCGCCGCCATCCAGCGGCTGAAGGAATACTGGTTCGAAATTGCCATCCTGCCGCACGAGGACTGACATTGGCGGAAGACTGCCCGGTACTGATCATCGACGACAATATGGACGACCGTGAGGTCTACCGGCGGATGCTCTCGCGCGTCGCCGGGATGAACTACATCGTCTCGGAAGCCGAAACCGGCGATCAGGGCATCAAGCTCGCCGAGAGCAAGCGGCCGAGCTGCATCCTGCTCGACTATTCGCTGCCCGGCCGCGACGGCCTCGGCGTGCTGGCGGAAATCCTCAAGCGCGACCCGACAGCCAATGTCATCATGCTGACCGGCCAGGGCAACGAGACCGTTGCCGTCGAGGTGATGAAAAACGGCGCCCGCGACTATCTGACGAAGGATTCGCTCTCGCCGGAATCGCTACATCGCTGCATCCAGAGCGCCGTCATGCATGGCGCGCTGGAGATGAAGCTGGAGCAGAAACGCCAGTCGCTGGAGATCTTCACCCGTGCCATGGCGCATGACCTGAAGGAGCCGCTGAGGACCATCAAGTCGTTCAGCAAGATCCTGCATGGCTCGGCGGCGCTTCCGACGGAAGACCGCGAGCTGCTCGACTACATCCTGAGCGCCGCCGACCACATGGAAGACCTGATCGTCAAGGTTTCCGGCTTCACCAAGCTGGAAGTCTCCGGTGATCTGGAGATGAAGCCGGTGTCGATCGCCGCGGTGCTCGACCAGGTCGAGGACAACCTGCATCAACAGATGGAAAGCCGCCAGGCAACGATCGTGCGCGGCGAGCTGCCGGAGGTGATGGGCGACGGGACGCTGCTGATCCAGGTGATGCAGAACCTGATTTCCAACGCCATACGTTATTGCGAGGATCAGCGGCCCGAAGTGCGGGTGACCGCCGAGGCGGCCGACGGCGGGCTCTGCCGCCTGCTCGTCAGCGACAATGGCCCGGGCATCGATCCCGAACATCGCGAACTCATTTTCCAACCCTTCAAGCGGCTGGTCGGACGCGGTATCGAGGGAACCGGGCTCGGCCTTGCGATCTGCCGGCGTATCGCCCAGCTGCATGGCGGGGCGATCTGGTGCGAGGCAAAGACCGGGCGTGGGGCGACCTTCGTGCTCGAACTGCCGCTGGCGCGGAGCATGCCTGCCACAGCTGCCCGCGGTGCCGAGGCACAGGCGGCACGCGTCTCAGAGCAGAGCGCCGATACCGGAGGGCGGCTTGCCGAGGTTCTGCTCGTCGAGGATAGCCCGGCCGATATCCAGCTTCTGAAGCTGAAGCTGATGCGGCGCGAAAAGGTGAGCTTCAACCTGCATGTGGCGACGAACGGGCGCGAGGCGATGCGGCTTCTGGAGGATCGGGCGGGCAACGTTTCGCAGCCGCCGATGGACCTGATGCTGCTCGATATCAACATGCCGATCATGGACGGTTTCGAGGTGCTGAACGCGCTTTCGGCGGACGCGCGCTTCAAGGAAATACCGGTCTGCATCCTGAGCACATCGAGCGACGAAGGCGACATGCAGAGGGCCAAAGACCTCGGCGCTCTCGCCTATATGATCAAGCCGCCGACGCTCCAGCAGTTGGAGCAGGCGCTCGAAGGCGTCGACAGTTTGGAATTGCAGCCGCGCGGTGATGCCCTAGTTCTTTGTGCAGAACAATCGAGGCAATCTCCAACGGCACTGGTATGACTTTAGTATCCGCATTAGTTCTGGCGCTTCTCGCCACTCCCCAACAATACGGACTGCTTTCGATGATTTCTGGCATACATCACATCACCGCCATCACCCGCAAAGTGCAGGCGAATGTGGATTTCTATGCCGGCTTCCTCGGTATGCGGCTCGTGAAGCAGACCGCCGGTTTCGAGGACGAAACCCAACTGCACCTCTTCTATGGCGATGGCGAGGGCACGCCCGGCTCGCTGCTGACCTTCCTTGCCTGGGAAGACGGCTCGCAGGGGCGCGCCGGCTTCGGCCAGATCAGCGAGATCGCGCTGGCGATCGACCCAACGAGCATCGGCTACTGGCTGACGCGGGCCATGAGCTTCGGCATCCGCATGGAAGGGCCGGCCGATGAATTCGGCGAGCCGGTGCTACGCTTCAAGGACCCCGACAACATTATCCTCAAGCTTGCCGGAAACAGGGAGCTCAAGACCGCTGCGGCCTGGACGGACGGACCGGTTCCGATCGAGCACGCCGTGCAGCGCGTGCGCGGCGCGACCATGCTGACCGAGACGCCGGCCGAAAGCCGCGCCTTCATCGAGAGCCATTTCGGCTATCGCTTCCAGGAAAACAAGGGCGCCATCGACCGGCTGGTTTCCGATTCCGGCGATGTCGTCGATGTTCGCAACGCGAAGGGTTTCTGGTCGGGTGCGCCGGGCACCGGTGCGATCGATCATGTGGCTTTCCGCGCGGCGGATGAGGCCGAGCTAGCATCCGTTCATGACGCGCTTGCCAGTTCGACGGACCCGGCGACCAACATGCATGACCGGAAGTATTTCAAGTCGCTCTATGTGCGCGAACCCGGCGGCACGCTGATCGAGCTTGCGACCGACAAGCCCGGCATGACGATCGATGAGCCGGCGCCGACGCTCGGCACCAAGCTGTTCCTGCCGCCGAAGGATTCGATCAAGGACCTGAAGGACCTCAAGGTCATCCTGCCGCAATTCTCGATGCCCGGCGAACCGCGCGTGAATTACCGCGAACTGCCCTTCGTGCACCGCTTCTATACGCCGCCGGATCCGGATGGCAGCGTCTTCGTGCTGCTGCACGGTTCGGGTGGCAACGAGACGACGCTGATGCCGCTGTTGCACAAGGTCGCCCCGCGGGCGACGCTTCTTGGCGTGCGCGGCCGCGCCACCGAGGAAGGCTTCCCGCGCTGGTACAAGCGCATCACCCCCTTCTCCTTCGATCAGGACGACATCAAGAACGAGGCGGAAGCCTTCGCGGCGTTCATCGACGGCGCCGTCAAATCCTACGGGCTCGATCCGAAGAAGATCGTCTATGTCGGCTATTCCAACGGCGCGAACCTTCTGAACTCGCTGATCTACCTGCACCCCTCGCTCATTCACAAAGCGGTGCTGCTGCGCTCCATGCCCGTCTTGACCAACTATCCGCATGCCGACCTGAAGGGCACCGACCTGCTCGTCATCAGCGGCAAGACCGACGCCTACGGCAAATATGCGAGCGAGCTGGAAGGGCGGCTGAAGACCTCGGGCGCGACGGTCGATTCGGACGTTATCCCCGGCGGACACGATCTCGGCGACGCCGACGTGCCGATTATCCAGCAATGGCTGCTCAGAGAAAACCAATAACGGCACGGCGCGGAAAGACTGTCCGCGCCGCCGCTTGTTCTTGGTTTTGAACTTGCGCTTGAAGTTAATCCGGCAGCAACCGGTGTTTTAGAACTTTGCGGCAGGCAGGATGCAAATAGCTGAAGTCACCGGTTTCAGCGCACAACCTTCTATTGTGCAGCGCAAATCAGCCAGTGAGCATCGGAAAAACAATCACCAAAGAAAAATAAATATACCTCTATCGAATTCACATATATTTTTGCGACATAAAACCGATATTACAGAGATTATATCGATGCTGAGATTACCTTAAATACCTATCGACTTATAAATTTCACGTTGATCACGAATTATTACAAATATTCGGAAGATCAATTTATATAATTCACGAATAAAATTCATTCGCCTATAAATTACCTCATTCTTTCCGTTTCTTCTGCGCCTGTTCTATTTTGCTGCATTGCAAAAATTTCTTGCCGAACCTCTGTGTCCGACCTATCTTGCCCCGGACATCGATCGCAGAAGGGGAAATTGAATGCCTCCTCGGCCCGTTGACATCAGCCTGATTATCTCATCGAGAAATCGGGCGAGTGGCCTGTTGAACTGCCTGGATGCGATTGCAAATGCCGCCCGTCTATCGGGCGATTTGCAGTTGGAGCTCGTCTTCGTCGATAACGGATCGACGGACGATACGTCGGAAGTATTCCGCCGCTGGGCCGCGGTCGCGCCCCTGCATACCAATCTCATCTACGAGACGCTGCCGGGGCTCGCCAATGCCCGCAATTCCGGCATCGCCGCGGCCGCCGGACGGCTTCTTGCGTTTACCGACGACGATTGCGAAGTGCTGCCCGACTATTTCACCGTGATCGCCGGTCTGTTTGCGGCCGACCAGGGCATCGTCATGCGCGGCGGCCGGGTGGAGCTCGGCGATGTCCGTGACCTGCCTGTCACGATCAAGACAGAGCGCGAACCGGCGGTTCTGACGAACGAACTCCATGCCGGTGGCTTCATCCATGGCTGCAACATGGTGTTTCCGCGCGCCCTCGTCGATCAGGTCGGCCAGTTCGATCCGCGCTTCGGCGCCGGAGCGACGTTCCGCTCGGGCGAGGACACCGATTACATCCACCGCGCCTTCAATGCCGGCATTCGCGTCGAATATGTTCCGGAGCTCGAGGTGAAGCATTTCCACGGCCGCCGCAAGGTCGAGGATATCCATCGCCTGCATGCCGGATACGCCTTCGGCAACGGCGCGCTCTACGCCAAATATCTGTTCGACAAGCGCTCGAACATGCGCGGAATGCTGCGCTGGGATATTCGCCAGGCGGTTCGCGAGGCGCTCGGCGGCCAGCCGATGAGCAAGGAGATGGGGCTGACCTATCGCCGCCAGCTCAGGGACAATCTGACCGGCATGCTCGCCTATTGGCGCAGCACGCGCGGCAAGACCCCGGCCGCAGCCCGCACCTGAAACAGATCCAAAGGCCGCCCGCGAGCGGCTGCAATCGATAGGACGCCGAATGGCAGAACATGCAGTTGCGCACGCCGACCTGAAAAAGAAGACGGCCCTTTCCGTCCTCTGGTCGGTGGTCCGCGTGGCCTGGAGCACGATCGCGACCTTCGTGATCTTCGTGATCCTGGCGCGCATTCTCGGCCCCGGCGACTTCGGCACCTTTGCGCTTGCCAGCCTCTTCGTCGAGATCGGCCGCGTGCTCGCCTATGCCGGGCTTGGCGATGCCATCACCCGGCAGCTCGATCTCGATGAGGAACTGGCCGACACCTGCTTCTGGGCGACCGTCGCCTTCAGCGCCATCGTGGCGGCGATCGTCTTCGTCTTCGCGCCCTATTACGGCGAGCTGGTTCGCGACGAATCCGTGTCCGGCATCCTGCGCTGGCTGGCGCCGCTGCTGCCCATCTCCTCGCTTGCGGTCATCCACAATGCGCGCCTCGCCCGGGAGTTCGGTCACAAGAACCTTGCGGCGCAGAGCATTGCCGCCAGCCTTCTCTCCGGCATCACCGCCGTCGTCTGCGCCTATCTCGGCTGGGGCATCTGGGCACTGGTGGCGCAGACCGCCGTCAACGCCGCGGTCACCGTCGTTCTTGGCTGGGTCGCCTATCCCTGGATGCCGCGCCTGCGCTTCAACGTCGGGAAGTTCCGCTCGGTCTTCCTGTTCAGCGTCAGCCTTGTCGTGACACAGCTGATGTGGATGCTGCTGGCGCGCGTGCAGGACATCTTCATTTCGCGCTGGTACGGCGCCGTCGAAGTCGGCCGCTACCGTATCGCCTGGCGGCTCATCGAGCTGATCGGCCAGGCCGTTCTGGCGCCGATCGGCAGCGTTTCGCTGGTGACGCTCTCGCGCCTGCAGAACGACCGCGTCGCCTTCCGCAACGCCTATAACAAGATCGTCGGCGCCGCGGCGCTCGGCACCATCCCGCTGCTCTTCGGCTTCGGCGCCCTGTCGAACGACATGATCGCCCTGCTCTTCGGCGACAAGTGGGGCAATGCCGGCGATATTGCCACCGTGCTGGTGCTGATGTCGGTGCCGTTCGTGACGAACTTCTTCGCCTCCTCGGCGCTGTCAGCCGTCAACCGCGCGGAATCGATCCTTTCGGTCGCCGCCCTGCAGTTTGCCGCGACGCTGCTGCTGACGTGGCTGCTGGTGCCATACGGCATTCTCGCCGTCGCGGCCGGTTACGTCCTGCGCGCCTGGCTGACGATGCCCTATCAGCAATATGTACTGCATCGCTATGCCGGCATCGACTCGCTCGGCACCTTCAAGGCCGTGGCGCTGCCCTTCTGCGGTGCCGCCGTGATGGCCATCTGCGTCTGGTTCGCGCACCCCGTCATTGCCGCTCATATCCAGAGCCGCTGGCTGGTGCTCGGGTTCAGCATCGGCCTTGGCGCCGTCATCTATCTCGCCTTCCTGCCGGTCTTCGGCAGATCCGCAATCCGCCCCTATATCGCGCTCGGCAAGTCATTGCTGCCGTTCGGGAAGCGGGCAGAGGCCTAGCCGCCGGGGCTGGGCCAGACTCTTCAACAGGAGCCACTGTATGCAGGAAACCAACATTACGATCATCAACCGCCTTCAGGGTTTGATCGCAAATTGCCTTTCCGATCTTGTCGATCCGGCCGAGCGCTTCGCGCTGCTCGATTTCCCGAACCACTACAATATCGGCGACAGCGCCATCTGGCTGGGGGAACTTGCCTATTTCGACCGCCGCAAGACGCGGCCGGCCTATGTGACGGAAATCCCGACCTACAACGATGAGCGCATGCTGGCGGCGATCGGCGACGGCCGCATCTTCCTGCATGGCGGCGGTAATTTCGGCGACATCTGGGCCGGCTACCGGCAGTTCCGCGAGGACATGCTGACGAAGTACAAGGGCCGGCCGATCGTGCAGATGCCGCAGACGATCCACTTCAGGGAGCAGGCCGGTATCGACAGCACGGCCCGCGCCATCGAGAAGCACGGCAATTTCACACTTCTGGTGCGCGACCACAAGAGCTTCGAATTCGCCAAGCGCTGGTTCCAGTGCGATGTTCGCCTTTGCCCCGACATGGCCTTCTGCATCGGCCCGGTTAGTCGCCCGGCGCCGCAGCACGAGCTGCTGCTCAACCTGCGCGAAGACCAGGAAGTCGGTGCGCCGCAGGATCTAACCGCTGCCACCAGCCGCCCGGGCACGGTGAAATCCGACTGGCCTGATGAGCCTGCCGATTTCCAGCGTCATACGAAGCACACGGCGATCCTGAAGGGGCTGATGTCCGGCCGGATCGGCGGACGCGCGAAAATGACCGAGCTTGCCTATCGCGAGCGGGCGCAGCAGCGTTTCGACCGCGGCGTTGCCCTGCTCGGCTCTGCGCGGCAGGTCATCACCGACCGCATGCACGGCCATATCATGTGCGTGCTTCTCGGTGCCGACCATTGCGTGCTCGACAACAGCTACGGCAAGACCAGCAGCTTTATCGAAGCCTGGGGCACCTGCAACAATGCTGAAAAGGCGGCGATCGCTGCAACGGTCGACGAAGCGCTCGGCATCCTCGATGCCCGGCGCATGCAGCCGGCAGCCGTCGCCTGACGATCAGCCTCGCCGGGCGATCATGATCCCGGCGAGCACCACCAGACCGCCGAGCGCCTGCATCGGGCCGATCGCCTCGTTGAGCAGCACCCAAGCGAGAATGGCCGCGACGACGGGCTGCAGCAGCAGCGTCAGCGACGAGAAGGCGGCCGGCAGATAGGCGAGCGCGAAGGCGATCGCCACCTGGCCGCTGGCATGGCTGACGAAGGCGAGACCGAAAACGATCGCCCAGCCATAGGCCGTTGGCGGCAGCATCTGCGGCTCGAAGAAGAAGCCGAGCGGGAAGACGCAGACGGCGGCCGATGCCGTGCTCCACAGCATGATGCGAACCGTATCGAAGCGGCTGCGCAGCTGGCCGATCGCCAGGATGTAACCGGCATAGAAGACAGCCGCGATGATCGCGACGCCATCGCCGCGCAGATCGCCATTGCCGAAAGCCGAGGGACCGCCCTTCAGGACGATGACGCCGACAAGCGCCAGCGCCAGACCCATCACGAAGATGCGGGAGACCGGCGCGCGGAAGAAAATGAAACCGATGACGGTGACGAAGACAGGCGCCAGGTTTGCGAGTAGCGTCGCATTGGCGACAGAGGTCATGGTGATCGACAGGTGCCAGGCGGCGAGATCGGCTGCCAGGATCACACCGGGCAGGATCAGCATCGCGTAATCGGAAAGCTTTTCCGGCTTCGGGCCGCTGTCCTTCTTGATCAGCGAGAAGATGAAGATCGGGATCAGCGCCAGCGCCACGCGCCAGAAGGCCGTCGCCATCGGCCCGACTTCCGAGAGCCGCACGAAGATCGGCGAGCCGCCGATCGCGGCACCGCCGAGGATGAGCGCGGTCAGGGCAAAACGCTGGGAGGGAGCGGTTTCAACGGAGGGGGCGGCGGCCTGCGACATGATCTTCTATGCTCTCAGGGCGGCGAAGATTGAGGTGCCAGCCCTGAGGCGGATTATCAGATCGCCATGCCGAGGGATAGCGCAGGAACGACACCCCCGAAACAAAAGCTCAGCCGGTGACCACGGAGGAGAATTCCGGATTGCCACGGATCGTGTTGCTGACGGTGCAGATCTCTTCTTCGGCGAGATGGGCGATCTTCTGGCGGGTCTCGTCGTCGATATCGCCCTTGATCGAGAAGTCGATGTTGAACTTCTGCACGCGCGACAGGCCTTCCGGCGCCTTCTCGCCCGTCACGTCGGCGGTGATCTCGGTGATCTTGTCGAGAATGCCGAGATTGCTGGCGGCGATGCGGGCGCTGAGCACCAGGCAGGCCGAGAGCGAGGAATAGAGAAGATCGAGCGGGTTGAAGCCCGGCTGCGACGGGCTGGTGACGATGTCGATCTCGCCCTTCGTCGCCGATGTGACATGCGGGAAACCGGTGCGGCCGAGAACGGCCTTGGCGCCTGTCGGTCTGGGTCTTGCTTTGAGATCGGCCATGCCGCGACACTCCATTTGATATGAGATTGAGATAGTGAGTTTGGCAGCGGGAAGCAACGAAACGGCTTCCCTCAAATCCGGAGACGCGCGCATTTGAATGCTGTATCAGGCAGCACATGAAGAAAAAACAGATCGCGATCATCGGGGGTGGCCCGGCGGGCCTGATGGCGGCGGAAACGCTGGCCCTTTCCGGGCATGCGATCACCATCTACGATGCGATGCCGACGCTGGCGCGCAAGTTCCTGCTGGCGGGAAAATCCGGGCTCAACATCACGCATTCCGAGGACTATGAGCGGTTTGCGGCGCGCTTCGGCGGTGCATCAGCGCGGCTTCGCCCGGCGCTCGATCAGTTAACGCCTGCGAATATCCGCGAGTGGGCCGCCGCGCTAGGAACGGAAACCTTCATCGGCTCCTCCGGCCGCGTCTTCCCCACAGTGATGAAGGCATCGCCGCTGCTCCGCGCCTGGATCGCCCGGTTGGAGAGCCAAGGCGTTGCGATCGCCAAACGCCATCGTTGGGCCGGCTTCGACGGCAGCGCCTATGTGTTCGAGGCGACCGATGGCCGCAAGACAATAGAGGCCGATGCCGCGCTGCTGGCCCTCGGTGGCGCCAGCTGGCCGAAGCTAGGCTCCGACGCCGCCTGGGTGCCGTGGCTGCGCGACAGGGGTGTCGAGATCGCACCCTTCCGCCCGGCCAATTGCGGCTTCGATGTCGACTGGAGTGCGATCTTCCGGGAGCGCTTTGCCGGTGCGCCACTGAAGGCAGTGACCGCGACATCCGCGGCTGGCATCCTCCCCGGCGAATTCGTCATCTCGCGCAACGGTATCGAGGGCAGCCTCGTCTATGCGCATGCGGCTGCGCTTCGGGATGAGCTTGACGGCAAGGGAGCAGCGTCACTTATCATCGACCTGGCGCCGGGCCGGCCGCTCGAGCGCATCGCGGCCGATCTCGCCCGGCAGGACAGGAAGGCCAGCCTCTCGAACCGCCTGCGCAAGGGCGCCGGTCTCGATGCGGTCAAGGCTGCGCTGGTTCGCGAACTTGCGCCCGAGGACGCCTTGCGGGATCCGCAGCGGCTTGCCGGGCAGATCAAGGCGCTGCCCATCCCGCTGACGGCAACCCGCCCGATCGCCGAAGCCATCTCATCGGCCGGCGGCATTTCGCTCGATGCGATCGATGACGGCTATATGCTGAAGGCCCTGCCCGGCCTGTTTGCCGCGGGCGAGATGCTGGACTGGGAAGCGCCGACCGGCGGCTACCTGCTCACCGCCTGTATGGCGACCGGAAAGGCTGCAGCCGCCGGCATGCAGGCTTGGCTGGATAAAGCCGCCTAGCCGGCCTTGTGCCGTATGCCCCTGATACGGTTGACGACTTCGGCCAGGAAGACACCGAACAGCGCCCCCATGCTCTTCGTCGCCGCATCCTCGAAATGCGCATGCCGTGTCGGCGATAGGAATTGCAGCGTCTCCAGCGCAAATGCGCCGATGACCAGCAGGATGGCGCAGAGCACGATACGGCGCGGATAGCCGGTGACGAAGAGAATGCCCATGACCATGAACGCCATGGCCCTGTCAACATCGACATCGATGATGTCGTGCGGCCGGTATTCGATGGGGCAGACGGTAACGAAGATGACGGCCGCCAGCGACAGCCAGGCGGCCACTCTTACCAGAAACAGCTTCTTCATGGGCCGAAAGCCTAGGCCGATGGCGACCGCGCGCAATTCAGCCAAAAGTACAAAATGGGCTAATCCGCGCGCTGCTAGGCGGTGCGATCAAACAGTCGGCGTTTATTGATTTGATGAGAAAGAAGAGTGGTGCCCAGACGCGGATTTGAACCACGGACACGCGGATTTTCAATCCGAAACCACGTGTTGTTTTTACTGAGCTATTTTCGCCCGTGTCGCAACC